>CAXMOB010000315.1:0-10824 GCA_964194815.1 Vicinamibacteria bacterium
TACCGTAAGTCCGTCAATCGATACGATCTCGGTCACAGCTCCCTCTTCTATTGCTTTAGTTGCAATGGCATTCCAGTTAGCTCCCTTATGCTCAATAAGCCCAGGCATAGCACCACCAGGGATTAGCTTAACTACAGTCACTTGGTGACCGATATACTCATCCTTCATCGTCGCAAACTTGTCATCTCCTACAAACCATTTTTTCATCAGGGTGCGGAGACACACAAGACAAAGCACTGACACGATGGTGAACACCAGCATCTGCGTATTGAATGTATCTAATATACCCAACCAGGTGAGTAAGGATACAATCGCGGCTCCCATAGAGAAGAACACGAGCACCACTCCTGGAGCTGCAAATTCTAAAAGAAAAAGGCCTACTGCTATCAAAAACCATATAAGTGCGGGATCCATCATGTTTCTACTTTTTTATTACTACACCACCATGAACTACTAATCTTTAACCTGCCACTATAAAATAACATCATTTTTACAACGTAAAAACGCTTACTGGCAAGAACCAGTAAGCGTTTAAAACAAATTAGAAATCTAAATTGTTACCAATTTAGTAAATATTTTGTATAGGTAATAGTTCCTGCGTCGTCTACCTCTTTACTACCTCGACAAATTCCAGCTGACATTTGTGCAAGTCGCTTAGTAACCTCGTCAGAACTTAGGGTGATGCCTAAGGTCTTCAATTTTACATCCGCAGCCACAACATCTAAATCACCATCACCAGAGTAATCGCAAAGCATCAGATAAGGACGCCCCCATGGATCGGCTAACCATGCTTCTGAATCACTGTCTACAATACCATATGTTCCACCATTCCTAGCAGCAGGTGCCGCGAAGTAGCTCTTCCCTTTTAAGTTACTTACTGAATCGTATGCTCCACTAAGTGTAACTACCAAAAACTTGTCATCCTTAGTATCAATCAAAGTATCTGTATTAATGTCAGCGGCTCCATTAGTAGGTAAAAAACCATGATTATCTTCAGTAAAAGCTAAAATAGCACTACTCAAATCTTTCATTGTATTAACAGCTTTCACCTCATTACCCTTCTCAACTTGGCGTAAGATAATGGGAGCACTAATGCCAAAGAGAGTTGCGATGAGCGCAAGCACAACTAAAAGCTCAACTAACGTGAAGCCTTTCATTTTAAGTGGGTTAGATACATTCATACATAAGATATTAAAAAGGATTCCCGATCAATATACAAGATCATTTTTTACATTATTAATTATATCGCCGTATTTAATACGCCTATTTCCCAAGTTTATACTTTGCAACACCCTCTTTCACGAGCTTGATTCCCTCGGTAATAATCTCCTCTTCAGGTGAGAAATTTCGCCACACTTTCACTGCTGTAGCAAAGCCTGGGTCATTCAAACCAAAAGCTTCAATCGCTATAGTACCATCAAATTTGACAGCTTTCAGCTCTGCAAAAACTTCATCGAAATTAATCTGACCACTGCCAGGAGTGCCTCGATCATTCTCGGAAATGTGAACATGAGTTAAATGAGGGGCGATATCGCGAATTGCCTGAACCTGTGACTTTTCTTCAATATTTGCGTGGTAGGTATCAAACATCCCACTCACACTCTTGCAATCAACAGCAGTAAGCACTTTCGCAGCTTCAGCCATGGTATTGGCAAAGAATCCCTCGTAACGGTTCAAGAACTCTGGTGTAAGTTGAATGCCCTGCTCTAAAGCGTAGTCACCTACACTTTTTAGGAAACTTACCACATGATCAAAATTATCCTGCGTCGGTGGATGACCTGGAAAATAGCCCACTGCAGCGTGGAATGGCCCACCAATGTTACTTGCACCACAGGCAACCGCATCATCAATTCTTTCCTTAAACCATACGTCTGCTTGCTTTCTGACCTCTGGATCTGGAGAAATCGCGCTGATTTCACCTGCTCCACAGACGTTAACAACTTTCATGTCGATGCTTTTACAAAAATCACCGATCACTTTATAATGCTTCTGTGAAGGGGAGCCGAAGAAAAACTCAATGCCATCGTACCCGAGACCTTTGAGTTTTTCAATCACTGGAAAGTGTTCTTCTGTCAGGTGACAATTCCAAAGGTGCATGTTCATGTAGACGTCCATATGTGTGTAGCGTAGTTGAAGTGAATAGTTTAGACTATCAAATGATAATCAAGAGGTAATACTGCACATTAAATAATATTCAAAGGCCGCGAAAACAACCTCATGGTGGAATTGATCAATCATTAGACGTTATCCCACCTCAAATCTAGATAAAACACTGAGCTCAGGTATTCCTCCACTAAACATACGCATCCATACAAATCTCAGACTCGACAAACCTCCTTAAATCCAGAAAATAGCCTAGTGTATCTGTCTGACCAAGTAATCGAAAACGCCATTGCAAAATTTTACCAGAATTTCGCGAACCATGATGAACTTGGTGCATCATTAGCGATCTGGCAACATGGAGAGCCAGTAGTAGAGATCGCCTCGGGTTGGAAAGATAAATCCCGTGAGCAAGCCTGGCAGCAAGACACTCTTGTGCCAGTTTACTCGGCTACAAAAGGACCAGCATCAGCCACTCTACTCATCGCGTTACACAAGCATGGTTATACTCCTTTAGATAAAGTCACTACAGTTTGGCCAAAATTCCCACACCCTGACGCCACTTTTGCCCAACTCCTGTCCCACCAATGCGGATTAGCAGCCATTGATAAGTATGTGTCGATTTTCGACTACAATGCAGTCATCGACGCGATAGAAACTCAACAACCCAATTGGCCGCTCGGTAGTGCCCATGGATACCACCCTCGTACTTTTGGTTTTCTACTCGACGAAGTCTGTCGAAAATTAGAGGACCGTCGCATTGGTGAATGCTTTGCCGAATGGATTGCCAAACCACTGGGTATCGAGATGTGGATAGGTCTACCCGAAAGTGAATTTCATCGCATGGCCACACTCTATCCTGGAAAAATGAAAAAGTGCGACTTAGAGTCATCTTTCTACAAAGATTTCAACAAAAAAGGAACATTAGTCAGACGCACCTTCAACTCACCCCGAGGACTAAACTCCGTGCAAGAAATGAATAAACCAGAAGCCTGGCAATCAGCTCTACCTGCGATGGCTGGAGTAGCCACGGCTTCCGCTTTAGCAAAATTCTACCAGGCAAGCATTGCCGAAATCGAACTATTCAACGAAGATGTTCTAAAGTGGATGGCTACTCCTCTGATCATGGGAGATGACCTCATCCTCAAAACTCCAACGCACTTTTCATGCGGTTTCCAATTTGATCCACTCGACTCGTTCGGACAAAAACTCCGTAATAATTATGGTCCATCGGAAAGAGCATTTGGACATCCTGGTGCTGGTGGAAGCCACGCATTTGGCGATCCTGACTCTGGTATCTCACTCGCCTACACCATGAACCAAATGGAACTAGCCGTCCTTCCCAACCAAAAGAGCCTCGGTATTATCGAGGCTCTTTATGGAATGTAAGGTTCTACAAATATTTCTAAAGCGTGATACCAAAATGCTCAGGAAGAGCTGTGCGTGGTCGCATCGTTAAAATATCAGGCTCTCCATCAGTAACTAGCACCGTGTGTTCGAAGTGAGCAGCATTGAGTCCATCCCTTGTGGCTGCAGTCCAACCATCATCCCAAATTTCAAAACGACGCGTTCCCATGGTAACCATTGGCTCAATAGCCAACACCATGCCTGGACGTAACTTAGGCGTGCGACCAAGTGGTCGATAATTGGGAACACTCGGTTCTTCATGCAGATCACGGCCTACACCATGTCCCACGAACTCTCTGACAACCCCAAAATTGAACGGCCTCACATAATCTTCTACAGAAGCACAAAGGTCACCTAAAATCACTCCATCGCGGGCCTGGTCGATAGCTTCAAACAAAGATTGCTCAGTCACGGCGAGTAAACGCTTAGTGTCTTCGCTAACATTACCTACAGCTACAGTAGTAGCATTATCACCGATCCAACCGCCTTTAGTAATACCCACGTCGATACTAACAATATCGCCATCCTTGATAACTGTATCGTCTCCAATACCGTGCACAATCACCTCGTTCATCGAGATACAAGTAAACGCAGGAAATCCGCGATAGCCGAGAAAGGCACTTACACAATCATGTTCCTTCATTAGCTCGGCAGCATAAAGGTCAATTTCTTTAGTCGTTTTGCCAGGTTGAATCTCTTTAGCAACTGCTTGAAGAATCGTGCTTGCTGTTTGACAAGCTACACGCATTTCTTTGATATCTTGAGCAGATTTGATCTGAATCGAATTGTTACTTTTTCTTCGTTTGGCCATGGTTCTCTATTGGTTTTATGTTAAGAAACCTGTCGGTCACTGTCGCTTGCAATTTTTTCTAAAGCTGCTTCAATATCATTGAATACAGATTGTGGATCCTGTGCCCCATTAATCAGAGACAACTTGCCTTGATTGCGGTATAACTCAAACAATGGAGCTGTCAGAGTCTGGTATTGCTGGTAACGCACACGGAAGCTATCAATCGCATCGTCATTACGTGCATAAAGCACGCCGTTACATTGTGGCTCAGGACAACTAGGTCCAGAATGAACGAAGGTGTTCGTCACTGTATCACAATCTCTACATTGACGACGAGAATCAATACGTCGCTCCAATTCTCCTACAGGAACCTCAAGACCGATCACAATGTCGGGCTCAGTAATACCTGAGTCACCCCCCATGAAATCAGCTTGAGCTCGGGTGCGAGGAAACCCATCGAACACCCAACCCGCAGAATGCCGCATCGTCCAATCTGCAACAAGCGCTTCAATCAGTTCATCGGGAACATAAAGGCCCTTATTGATGTAGTGAGATGCCTCTGTGCCCAAGTCGGTGCCGTCTTCAATGGCTTGACGCAATAAATTTCCTGTCCCTAAGGTAGGAAGTCCAAACTTCTTAGCAATACGTTTTGCCTGTGTCCCCTTACCACTTGCTGGCGGGCCTAATAGTATGATGTGTCTTGGCATTATGATGATTGGTAGCTAGAAAAAAGCCGCTGTATTCTATAGTAGAACACGGCGGCTATGAGAGTTTAGGTCATGCTATGACAATGGTTGCTTTACATGTTCTTGATAATCAAGGCGGCTACACCACCTACGAATAGAACTGCCGCTAGAGCAATAAGGTACACAACTGAGCCACCTTCGTTTGAAGCAACACGTGAACCTTTGTTATCATAACGTCCCTTGATCTTACCCTTACGAAGGAAGCCATCGTAGTTACGCTGAAGTAGGTGAGTCTCAATCTGACGCATGATATCAAGAATCACACCAACCATAATGAGCAGCGAAGTTCCACCGAAGAACATCGTAACATTCAAAGCTAGTGGCTGCATTCCCATTGTCCACTTCGGAGCCATAGTCACAAACCAAGGCAAGCAGAATATAATCACTAAGAATACTGCACCAGCGAAGGTCAATCGCGTCATGGTGAAGTCAAGGAACTTAGCTGTAGGCTGTCCAGGACGAACACCTGGGATGTAACCGCCACTACGCTTCAAGTTCTCAGAGATTTCTGATGGATTGAACATGGTCGCTACCCAGAAGTAGGAGAAGAAGAAGATCATTCCACCAGCAACTAGATAATACCATGGGTTAATTGGACTCAAGAATTGATTAAGCTTATCACCAAAGTCAGGGCTTATCTGCTGAACAATGAATGGTGGAATACCAAGAACGGCAGTAGCAAAAATGATTGGCATCACGTTTGCATAGTTAATCTTCAAGGGAAGATACTGGGTTTGGCCACCGAATTGTTTACGACCAACAACACGTTTTGCATATTGAATAGCAATACGACGCTGAGCCTGAGTCAGGCAGATGATAGCCGCTACAATCACCAGTAAGAAAACGAAGAGGAAAAGAATGAATAGAGCTCCTCCTGTTGGGTTAAGGTCCGGGCGAAGTAGTGAACTCCACATTGTAGCCAATGCTGCAGGAAGTGATGAAATGATGTTAATCGTAATGATAATAGATGTGCCATTACCGATTCCACGGTCAGTCATCTGGTCACCGATCCACATCAAGAGCAAGGTGCCCGCAACAATAGAAAGAAGTGCAGGAAGCACGAAGACGAAGAATCCGTCATGAGGAACAATGAGCCCATGATCAACTGGATCGTAATTGCCAAAACCAGGAATGCGGGTGATACCACCACTTGATGGATCACCTTGGAATTGAGCAATCAATAAGTAACCTTGCACAACCGCAATGAGAATAGTGATGAGGCGTGTGTATTGATTGATCTTCTGGCGCCCACCGTCTTCTTTTGCAAGACGAGCGACTTTCGGCACAACAGCTGTCATCAACTGTGTCAAAATCGATGCCGAAATGTAGGGCATGATGCCGAGAGCAAAAATACCTAGTTTCTGAAGTCCTCCTCCAGAGAACATATTTACCATTTGTCCTACTACGCCTCCGTTGCCGGTGTCAGTTGCAGTTTTGGTAGATTCGATCATCTTATCAATGGCAGTAGAATCGATGCCAGGAAGAGTGATATGCACGCCGAGACGGACGATCACGATCATCAATAAAGTGAAGATGATACGCTCTCTAAGTTCGGCGACTTTCCATGTGTTCGCAAATGCGGAGATCATTGTTTTATAGTAAATGTGTTGCTTTTACACAAGTGGAGGAAGTGCTGCAGTGCAGCACTCCCTCACAAAATTGGATTTGTAATAACAGCGCAATGGATATTCACCCTTCACGCTGGAGGATCTAATAGAGCTTAAGCGATTGAACCGCCAGCTTTTTCGATCTTTTCTTTAGCAGAAGCACTGTGTGCGTCTACGTCAACTGTAAGCTTCTTTGTGAGTTCACCGTTACCGAGCACTTTGATCTGGTCGAATTCACCAGAAATAAGGCCGATTTCACGGAGTGAAGCTTCGTTAACGGTTCCACCGTCTTCGAACTTCTTCTCAAGCTGATAAAGTGTCACGATAACTACTTTGTCAGCAAAGCGCTTGTTGTTGAAACCTCTTTTAGGTAGGCGACGGTGAAGTGGCATCTGACCACCCTCGAATCCAACGCGAACGCCAGAACCTGAGCGAGCCTTTTGACCCTTGTGTCCCTTACCAGAAGTCTTACCAAGGCCTGAGCTTTCACCCTTACCAAGACGCTTAATGCGATGCTTAGAGCCCTTGTTTGTCTTAAGATTATGAAGATTCATTGTCTAAATTTTCTATGGTTGCGGGAGGAGCGAACTCATCCCAAATTGATTAGATTGACTTCTCTGTTTTCTTGCCGCGAACCGCGTGAATTTGATCACGTGTACGGAGAGTTTCAAGAGCCCTAACTGTAGCTTTCACTACGTTCGTGTGGTTGTTTGATCCGAGTGACTTAGTAAGAATATCTTTGATACCCACTACTTCACAAACTGCACGTACACCACCACCAGCGATAATTCCTGTTCCAGGAATCGCAGGCTTAAGGAGAACAACACCACCACCATGCTCGGCTTGAGTTTCGTGGGGAATAGTTACACCATTGAGGTTGATACGCTTAAGATCCTTACGAGCGTAAGTTCCAGCCTTATCGATACAAGCTGCAACTTCCTTAGCCTTACCAAAACCAACGCCTACGCGTCCTTCTTGGTCACCAGTTACGAGAAGTGCTGAGAAGCTGAAACGACGACCACCTTTTACCACCTTAGAACAGCGGTTGATGAATACTACCTTTTCAACGAGCTCTTTGCCGTCTTCTGTCATTGGCTTTGGTGGAGCAGGACGCTGTGGACGATCTCTACGACCTCCTGGCTTACCACCGCGACCGCGGAATTCTTTTTTGCCTTCAGCTGCTGGAGCCGCTGCTGCTGGAGCCGCTGCTGCTGGAGCTGGAGTTGCTGCAGCTGGAGTTGCCGCTGGCTTCTGTGTGTTTTCTTTATTTTCAGACATTTTGTTTGGGCGTAGAATTAGAATTTGAGGCCTGCTTCACGAGCTGCTTCAGCAAGAGATGCGATCTTACCATGGTAGAGGTGACCACCACGATCGAACACAACTGCTTCGATGTTCTTGTCTTTTGCACGAGCTGCGATGAGCTCACCAACTTTAGCAGCTGTTGCCTTGTTTGAGGCAGCAGTCTCAATACCACTTTCGAGTGAAGAAGCTGCACAGAGAGTATTCCCTGCAACATCATCAATCACCTGAACGTAGATGTGCTGATTTGAGTATTTCACAGCAAGACGCGGACGTGCTGCTGTTCCTGATAGTTTTTTACGGATACGTCTGTGAATTCTTTGACGAACATCCTTACGGTTAACTTTTGACATTTTCTTAATGTGTGAGTTGTTGTTTTGATTATTCGCTTACTTAACAGACTTACCAGCCTTACGACGAACGTATTCACCAACATAGCGAACACCCTTGCCTTTGTAAGGTTCTGGTGGATAATATCCACGAACTTCAGCTGCGAACTGACCGACGACTTGCTTGTCAATACCTTCAACCTTAACCTTTGTGTTGTCAGTAACTGTTACTGTCAACCCTTCTGGAATTGGGTGAATAATTGGGTGAGACTTACCGAGTGAAAGGTCGATAACTTTACCAGCGACCTTAGCACGGAAACCCACGCCTTGAATTTCAAGTTCTTTAACATAACCTTCGCTTACACCCTGGACCATGTTCGACAGAATACTGCGAGCGGTTCCATGAAGTGCTTTATGGCGACGGTGATCTGATGGACGGTTCACTACTAGTTCAGTTGCTTCCACTGAGATCGAGATCTCTCTTGGAAGGTTGAATTCGAGCTTACCCTTTGGTCCTTCAACAACAACAAGGCCTGTGTCACCAGTTACCTTGATTTTGTCAGTGAGTGCGATTGGTTTTTTACCGATACGAGACATATTATTATAATCTAGTTAGGGGTTACCAAACTTTAGCGATGAGCTCACCACCAATGTTTTGACGATTAGCCTTCGCACCTGTCATTACACCCTTAGATGTAGAAACGATGGTGATACCGAGACCGTTGAGAACACGCGGGATTTCTCCTGCACCAACATATTGACGAAGACCAGGCTTAGACGAACGCTTGAGGTCTGTAAGAGCTGGTGTACCCTCATCGGAATACTTCACTTTTACCAAAACCTCAGGAAAGTCTCCTTCTGTTTTTACTTCATAGCTCCAGATATATCCTTCTTCAGCAAGAATGCGAGCGATCTCGACTTTTTGCTTTGAGAAAGGAGCTACGAACGTTGCGTTCCCTGCACGTGAAGCATTCTTCAGGCGTGTAAGGAAATCTGAAATTGGGTCACTTAAAACTGCCATTTTCTTATTCTATTAAATTTTGTAAGTTAGTTGATTACGCTGCAGACTCTTCAGTCTTCTTGTTTTCACGGAAAGGCATTCCGAGTTGACGAAGAAGTGAACGGCCTGCGTCATCAGTCTCAGCTGATGTTACGAAGATAAGGTCAAAACCGATCTGGCGTTTAATCTGATCAAGCTCAACTTCAGGGAAGATGGACTGATCTGAAACACCGAGAGCGTAGTTACCACGACCATCGAAACTCTTTGGAGAAATACCACGGAAGTCACGAATGTTTGGCGCTGTAACGTTAATGAAACGATCAAGGAATTCCCACATGCGGGTACCACGAAGTGTGACACGAGCACCTACTGCTTCACCTGCACGAACTTTGAAGTTCGCTACAGACTTACGAGCATAGGAAACACTTGGCTTTTGGCCTGTGATTTTAGAGATCTCAGCAACACAGTCTTCAACTGCTTGCTTACGATCAGTCGCACTACCACAGTGCGTTGTTACGACGATCTTCTCGAGGGTCGGGACCTCGTGACGATTCTTTACTCCAAGCTCTTCTTGAAGAGCTGAGAATACTTTATCTTTATAGTATGTTTTTAATGTTGGTGTCATAATGCGGGTCAGCTTGAGTTCACTTGGTTTTTGCCAAGTCTAGTTAATGCTTAAGCGCTCTTGTCATACCCCTCGGTGAGCAACGCTCGCCCACCAAATTCCGTAGTTCGCACTACTGGGGACGGGGGCTTTACCGCAGTAAATTGCAATTTGCAAGTGAAAAGTCTCATTCTTCTCCACTTATTTTAAACGGGCTGATTTCCTACAAAAATAATAAAGGTCACCTTATAGATGACCTCAAAGCTAATTTATTTATTTCTATATCTCCATTAATAAGCAAAAGGTGGCCGTTGTGAGAGATTATGGATCGACGCACGTTTCTTAGCCTCTTCCTTAGCATCGAATGCCAAACCATTACGATAGTCAATTGCCCCATTAGGAAGCGACACCAGCATAGGTGTTCCTCGAACCGCTTGCTTTATCAACTCTTGTTTTATAATCACTCCGGTATCAGCAATTTGTAAGTAGCGGTATATCTTCGCCCCAACTTGAAAAAGAACGTGCATAAGCCCGGCTGCATCTACTTTATATTGCGGCTGATGAACTCCAACATATTTTCCCAATGAATAGGTAACATGAATCTGATTCTTCTTCGGGTCGTAACTCTGGAAGTAAAGCTCGTTGCCGCCCACTTTATTTAACAAAAGGATTCTATACTCAACAACCTTACCACCTTTCGCGCGCACACCGTGCTGCATCTTATATTTAACCACCCCATTGTTGACATCAAAAAATGCTGGGCCTGACTTCACAGGAACTCCGACTGCAGCTGGTGGTGTTACAATCGCACGAATGGTGTAATTACCAGGAGTCGCCAAAGGAAATACAGTCGTAAGCACCACGCGACGCGTGATCGCCTTCCCCGCCGGGATACGCACTCCCGCAAAACCCGCTTTCCCAACCTTGGCAACATTTTTGCCA
>CAXMOB010000316.1:0-13677 GCA_964194815.1 Vicinamibacteria bacterium
TAAACAAACTTACCAAGAAGAAATTCCAGACAACATTGGGGGCGGCAGGGGCGAACTCAAGCCGAAGAGCATCGATTACAATCGTAACCTCAAATTTAAACAGAATGCCCTCAAAGAGAAATCATGGGGCGCCTACGATGAGAAACGCCGTAGCAGCGGCAAGAACAAGGGCATCAAGGTCAATAAGGCTCTAAAGAAATAACAAGTTCGTTCATCAAAAATCTAAGCCACTGAAGCACGGTCTTCAGTGGCTTATTTGTGCCCATTACCTACACTAAGGGTCTTATACCATTTAGAGTTTCAAAAGAGACTTATGCGAAGCTATATTCTTTTAGAATCGAGGCTTGATAAAGGAGCGATGCGGGCATCATGACTGAAGAAAAACACTGATTGTATAAGAATACAGCGAGTAACCTTCGCCCAATGCGTAGCCTAGTCTCTTCATCCTTACAAAAAAAATCATGGGGCTCTTTTGTTTCTCTAAGTGGTATTATAGGTCATTCCGACAATCTAACTACTCAAATGGTCTAAGGGCACAAAAAAAGCCACCGTAATGAAACGGTGGCTCATGAAGTTGTAATGCTAAGCTTACTTACCTTTGCTTGGAGCAAGTGGAGCGAAGTCAGGAAGCGGCTGAAGTGGATCAGCTGGAGTGACTCCTGTGCAACAGCTTGAACAGCATGAGTTAAGTAGGAAAGCACCTGCAGCAGCTGCAACGAAAGTGATGAGTTTGATTTTGTTCATATGCGTGTATTCAGATTGAATTAAAGCTATAATGAGTGAAAATGTTAGCCTAGCAAGAAAAAAAAGAAGGTGAGCCCTGTAGAGAGCTCACCTTCGCGTAATGATTGGGCTTGAAAGCCTTATAAATTACTTGTCTGCATCGGGCAAACTGATGCTTGGAACCTCAGGCTCGCTAACATCAGGAGCAGAGCCACAAGAAGCAAGTGCTCCGAAAGCTGCGGCAGAAAGAATAAAAGCGAAAAGCTTCATATTCATTACTTAGCTGGGATTTCGTATGAAGTTGCTGGCACTGTGTCTGCTGCTGGAACGTCAGCTGATGAGCCTGAGCCACATGATACGAATCCAAGAGCTGCTGCTACTACTGCGATGATTTTTACGAATTTCATAATTTTTTATTATTTAATGGTTAGTTGTTCGACTAAGGAGTGATCCATAGTCAATATTTAAGTTACGTTGATCATACGGACTGGCAAGAATGAAATTATCAGTAAGGTGACATTTTTTGCGGTATAATGTCACATCAGAATTGCTAATGCTTGTGACTCGGAGTAAGTCGGAAGCACAAAATTACTGAATATCAATGAGTAGGCCAAAAAATATCGCGATTGTCGGAGCCACAGGTGCTGTGGGTGTAGAAATGTTGGAATGTCTTGCAGAGCGTGACTTTCCTATCAATGAGCTCACATTGCTCGCATCTGCACGTTCTGCTGGTAAAAAAGTGACGTTTCGTGGTGAAGAGATTACGATTAAGGAACTGACTCATGATAGTTTTGCCGGTATTGAGGTGGCACTTTTTGCAGCAGGTGGAGGTATTTCAGTTGAATTCGCACCCTCAGCAGCAGCAGCAGGTTGTGTGGTGATTGATAACTCCTCGGCATTCCGCATGGATCCAGAGGTGCCACTCGTGGTGCCTGAGGTGAATCCGGAGGCAGCGAAGAATACGCCTAAGAACATCATTGCGAACCCAAACTGCACGACTATTATTACGTTGATGGCCTTGTTCCCGCTTCACCAGAAGTTTGGATTGAAGTCGATCATTGCCTCTAGCTACCAAGCTGTTTCAGGCAGTGGTGTTGCAGGGATGCAGGAGTTAGAAAATCAATTAGAGGCTATTGGTAAAGGTGAGCCAGTTGTGAAGAACTGTTACCCACATCAGATTGCCTACAACGTGATTCCTCACGTGGACGTCTTCCAAGAAGGCGGTTACACTAAAGAAGAGCTGAAGATGCTCAATGAGTCTCGTAAGATACTCAATGCCCCTGATTTAAATGTGACATGCACTTGTGTACGCGTCCCAGTGATGCGTTCGCATTCCGTTTCGATCACTGCACAATTCGATAAGCCTATCGATGTGGAAGCTGCGCGTGAAGCCTTCGCTGGTTATCCAGGAGTTCAGTTGGTGGACAATCCTGATGAGGAAATTTACCCAGTGCCACTAGATTCCACGTATAAGGATGATTGTTTGGTCGGACGTATTCGTAAGGACATGGTTGTTGAGAATGCACTCGCTTTGTGGGTGGTCGGTGACCAAGTCCGTAAAGGGGCGGCATTGAATGCGGTTCAAATTGCAGAAATCCTATAATATCATTTCGATGGACAAGTTGAAGGGCTGGCTGAAGCAACAGCAAGAATTGGTTGATAAGGGATTGGGGAAGTTACTTCCCCGGGCCACAGCCCGCCCTCAAACGATTCATGGTGCGATGCGTTATTCGGTTTTTGCCGGAGGTAAACGTATTCGCCCGATTTTGTGTTTAGCTGCAGCTGAGGCCTGTGGAGGAGACGCTGAGCATGCATTGCCATTGGCATGTGCTGTTGAGGTTCTTCACACCTATTCATTAGTGCATGATGACTTACCCTGCATGGATGATGACGATCTTCGTCGGGGAAGAGCCACGAGTCACAAGGTCTATGGCGAAGGGATTGCTGTATTGACTGGAGACGCGTTATTGACCGAGGCATTTATTATGGTGGCTCAGGCAGAGCCAAGTAAACGTTATGCAGTCGGTGACTACGTTGCTGAACTAGCAGATGCGGCGGGTAGCAAAAAGCTTATCGGCGGGCAAGTATTAGATCTTGAGGGTGAGGGGCAATCGTTGAATAAGAAGGAACTGGTGAGGATTCACGAGGCGAAAACGGCGGCATTATTGATCGCCAGTTTGAAGTTGGGCGGAATGTCAGCGAGTGCGACACCTAAGAAACTGCAAGCCTTAGAAATTTTTGGTTACAACTTAGGCTTAGCTTTCCAAGTGATCGATGATATTTTGGATGTGACTCAAAGTACGGAGGTGTTAGGTAAAACCGCGGGTAAAGATGAGGCCGTTGAGAAGTCGACCTATCCCGGCTGTATTGGTCTAGAAGCATCGAGAAAAGAAGCGGCTCGACTGACTAAAAAGGCACTTGATGCCCTTAAGCCGTTTGGCAAATCGGCAGCTCGTTTAGAGCAAATTGCACGCTATATGCTAGCACGTGAGTTTTAGTTTACTTGTTCATTGTTAGTAAGTTAGAGGAACTATTGTTGAATGGTGGCTAATATTCTTCCCATTCTGTTGTAGATGGTCTGTTGTGATGGACCTGAGTCAAAAAGACAGAGTGATGTCAAAGTAGCAAATTTTACTGGAAAATGACAGAGCTGTAGTTAACTTACCTTCTATGCAATGTCATCAATGTGGATCTGAAATGGAGGTTGGGAGCGTGGCTCCTGACTTGCATAGTTGTCCCCACTGTTCGTTGTTGTGGTTTGCTCAAGGGCAGTTGAAGAAGTTAGATCTGTTTGATGATGCCTTCACATCCTTTAGTGCGCTGGAGAATGAAGTTGAGGCACCTGAACAGTCTCGCTGTGTTAAGTGTGAGATTCCTCTTCATGAGCATAAGTATCCCAGTGCTCCACAGGTGTTGATACATGAATGCTACCGCTGTGGGGGGGCTTGTCTCAGTGCTAGCCAAGTAAGAGAGATACGTAAAAACTCTATGAACGAGGCTCAGATGGCCGCTTACTTGGATCAGTTGGCTCATTCGGTACCTGGATACACGCTAGCAGATGATGTCCGCGTGAGTCGGCGTGGGGTGAGTGGCTTTGCTAAGAAGTGGCAAAAATATAGGTTCTGGTCTAAGGGTAATAAAAAATAAAGGAAGAGAACGTGAAAAATTATTCCTGTGGCGACGTAGGTATGATATGGCTAGATTTGTGAGTTCTTTTTTATCTTGGGTGATACCCTTTGGCACGATCGCTAGCTGTGTAGGGGTGGTTGCTGTTAGTTCGTGTAGTCAATCAGCCCAAATAAACTCGATTTCTAATCAGGAGCAAAATCGCTATCGGCAGTTGGCCACGGCATCGCATGGGCCTCTTGTGCTTGCACCACCAGCACGACCGCAGCAGGACCCTAGGGATTTGTTACGCGAAGTGCGCGTGTATAAGGACCTGATTCCTCGTGGGCAGCATGCCCGTAAATACAGACGAGCCATGGATCCGCGTTATATTACGATTCACAGCACGCAAAACTTTTCGAAAGGTGCTGATGCGTGGCGCCATTCATTGGCTTTGAAGAATGGGAAGTTGAAAGCACATAAATCTCGTTACGGTAACCGTATTGGCTATCTGGTATGGCATTACTCCACCGATGAAAATGTGGCAGTCCAGCATTTGCCTACTAATGAACAGGGAGAGCACGCTGACTTTAACGGCCCTGGAAACAACTACAGTATTGGTATTGAGATGTGTGAACATCGAGGCAACAGCCGTTCTGAAACAATCGAGCGGACCGCCAAATTGGCAGCTTACTTGATGCATGAGCACGATATTCCACTTCGTAATATTGTTCCTCACTATCACTGGGCACGGAAAGGTTTGTCGACTCCACATAAGAACTGCCCGCATTATCTCATGGATAATGGTAAACCTGGTAAAAAGTGGCAGTGGTTTTTGAGTAGGGTGAAAGCCTATCACGACAGAATTACGGTTCCCGTTCCAATGAACCATTAGGCGTCAACAGATGTTTCCACGACCCGAAGCTTCACAAAGTGGCTATTTTTACGGGCTATAGATAAGCTGTCATGGGGCTAAAAATATTGCTGCTTGAATTTCTGTCGTGAACTAGCATCATGCGTCCATGTTTAAACAAGGATTGGCAATAATTGCCTGCGTAGGGATTTCGGCTACAGCGTTAAGTGCTCAAGGGAAAGACCCTGTTTCTGCTGGTTTTATGCACCAGTTTTCTGGGGATCTTGATAATGGCGGCGAGGTGTCTATCGATCGCTGGAATGTGAGCTTTGGTGCTCCTCTAGTGAAGAGAACTGACGGTTTCATCGCATTGACTGCGAATCTGTCTTATCTGGACTATCATTTTTCGGACACCTTCGACCCATGGGGAGAAGTTCGCATGGCGAGCATCGGTATGCCGGCACGTTTTAAGCTTACGGATAAATGGACTTTGGCTTCAGTATTCCGTTTGGGTTTAGCGGCTGAGACGGGTGCAGACACGGACGAAGCGTATACGTGGGGAATCGTGAGTTCACTTGACTATAAGGTGAATGAGAAGTTAACGATTGGCCCAGGAATTAGTTTTTATAAGCAATTAGAAGATGGTGACAGTGTTTTTCCGATCATCTCGGTTCGTTGGGATTTCGCTGACCGTTGGTCATTACGCACTGGGCCATCTGAAGGAGCTAATGCTGGAGCGAACATTTATGTGAAACATGAGTATTCCGATCAATGGAACTTCTTGGCTGGCGTCTTTGCTCAGAACCAACAGTTTAGACTTTCTAAGACGAATGCAACTGCACCGGATGGAGTTGGCGAAGAAACTAATGTTTCAGTTTACGGTGTGGTAAAGTATTTCGCGAGCGATAAACTTTCAGTGTCGTTCATTGGTGGCTATTCCTTTGGTAACGAATACAATGTGTTCGATGCTACAGGTGCGACCGTTACTGAGCAAGAGGGAGATGCAGCACCATTCGTCGGAGTTAGACTCAACTACGAATTTTAAGGTCGCCCCTCCAGGGCTCAGATCATATAGCAGATCATATTCCCAAGGCGGTGCCTTGGGTTAGGAAAGAGTGCCTCCTTGAGGCTCATGAGCCAACTTAAGGATTACTCTTTTTCTAGCAATTGGAGAAACTTCTCCATCAGATGATCATACACCGCAGCAGTTTCCTGTTGCGGTAGTATTTTGTCATAGGGTTGGCAAAACTTAGATTCGAGATCGTCTAGGCTGAAGCCACATGAATAAGCGGCACGCATGGCGGCACCTAATGAGGCTGACGCGCTGTTCTTGAGCCGGTGCACAGGCACCTGGAAGATGTTTGCGATGGTTTGGCAAACTCCTTTGCTTTTCGACACGCCACCCGTCACATAAATATCCTTAGGTTGGTCACCCATCCACTTTGAGTGGTGTTTCATGTTGAGGAATTGACCATCGAGTAGAGCACGCACGCTGGTGTGACTTTGGTCAACACTACGGTGAAGCGGTGTGATTTCAGTATCAAAAAATGGAAGAACTGGGGTGTCTTCTTTGGATGGGCATTCTTTAGCTCTTGTATCGAACTCCGCCCAATCAATTCCCAACTGTTCTTTCAGAGCGAAACAAGAGAGGGCACCATTTTTGAAACAAGACAGGGCCATGTAGTCGTTGATAGGATTCCCGAAAACATTGCCGAAACCTGCAGGATCTACCTGTGGCTCTTCAATTGCACAAAAAACCGTGTAGGAGGTGCCTAGGCTCATGACCCAGCGACCTGGACGTGCTGCCCCCATGCCGACTAGGCTACAAGGGTTGTCGCCCGACCAATTGAAGCATTTGGCTTTTCGGTTGACGCCATACTTCTCGACGAAGTAAGGGCTGATCAGCCCGGACATATTGGTCGAGGACTGTAAACTTGGAAGTTTGTGAATGAGCTCAGGGAAGACGGCGTTGGCGATGTCTTCATCCCACTGAAGCCGTTCGATGTTCATCAAGTTCATTCCCGCTCCGTCGCCGTAGTCGATGGCACAGCGGTGACCAGCCAAGACAGAGTTGAGGTAGGAAGAGGCGAGGTGAATTTTCTCGGTTTCGGCCCACCGAGCTGGATATTGTTTGGCGTATTTGCGAATTTGAGCTGCGGAGAACCTTGGGGTCATCGAGGAACCAGTGGCACGACAAATGACTTCGTTGCCTCCCATCGCTGTTGCGACTTCTAGGCATTCTTTGCCGGTTGAGCCATCGAGCCAAATCGGACTCACTGGGCGAGATAAGTGATGCTGTAGTTGTTCACTGAGGCATAACTCGCTGGAAAAATTACGGACCGCTAGTTGAGTGCCCCGTTTAATGAAGACGGTGGCGTGCTGTTGAGCTGAGCCGGAAATGCCTTTGATCTTGTGCAGAGGAATCTGCTGGTCGACAAGGCGCTGGAAAAGGAGATCTAGGGCGTCCAACCACATCATTGGGTCGGAGAAAAATTCATCAGGCATAGCTCCTCTGGCGAAGCCGTGCGTGGTTTGATATTGAGGAAGGTCGTTTTGAAAATTGACGCTCTCCTCGTGCTCGATGGTTCCGCTTTCGGCGTTGATAATCAACGCCGAAAGACTTTGAGTGGAACAATCGAGTCCTAGGAACATGGGGGTTTAGGTTTGTGAGTGGCTCTTAGAATTGAGCAACTTCGTCTTCTAGATGCTCGTCTTTTTTTGGCCCATCCTCATCAGAGAGTTCAACGGGCTTGTAACCACCTTTGGATTTGAAGTATAGGATGATTAGAAGGAACGCTACCGCCATGATAGCTGGAAGTGCTGCAGCAACACGAATTGTTTTGCGTGCACTTGCATCCATTTTTGTTTTGAGATCTGCTTTCTGAATGCCGTTTAAGGATTCGTCTTTGAGAGCAGCCTCAGTTTTGAGTGACTGGTGTGCCCAACCGAAGAGGTTTTTGTCTTCTTTGTAGACAAATTGTTTCTCGGTTTCCCCTGAGGTTTCGTTCTTCACCATTTCTACTTTGTTGTAGAGTGCTGAGTTTTCTTGAGCGAGAGTTTGAGCATCAAAGTTGGTCTTTACCGCTCCTAAGAAAGGGATGCCGAAAATACCAACAGTGAGTAGACCGATTGCAGAGACTGTGTTGAGTGTCATTGCTCCACCTTTAGGGAACTGCTCAGCCGTAAATCCTAGGACTGTTGGCCAGTAGAAGGTTTGACCGACTCCATAGAGGACGAAGGCAACAACGATTAGAGCACCACTAACGTATGAAAGCATAAATAGACCAATGATAGAGAAGATCGAGCTCACTAATAGAAGAGTTGGAGCGTTCATAAACCGAAGAGGAACTCCGGCAAAGAAGCGAAGTGTCATCATGATCAATGAAGAAAGAACAATAGCATATCCAGAATCGATATTGAAATCCTGCTTCATGACAGGTTTCATCAACACCTGAATCCAACCATCAGTTGCGATTTCAGCTGTCGCGAGAGGAATCATGATCAGGCAAAGAATGAAGAAGAGAATTTTACCTGCTGATTTCAAGGTGAGTGCTGAAATGAGACCGGCACCGGCACCTACGGCTAAACTCACAAGGATACGGTCGTAACCTTCACCTAGATTGCCGCTAACTTCAGCAACCTTATAGAATAAGAATGTAACAGCAAGGAATATGCCGAGGCCACCAAACTCACGTAGCATATCAATGTATGAAACGTTGTTTTCTACACGCTCGTCTTTAGGGTACTTGTGTGAACAAAGGAATCCAATACCAAAGAGAGCTGCTGGAGCGAGAACGAACCAGAACATTTCGCGCCATGTTAGGATAGGAGAGTCCCCTGAACCCAACAAAAGGAAAATGAGTGCACCTAGACCGACACCTGCAGGCCAAGACGCGTGCAAGATGTTGAGCATCTTACTTTTTTGCTTTTTATACATGGTAGCACATAGAGGGTTAATCACAGCTTCTACAACACCATGACCAAAGCCGAATAGGACGAATGCCCATGTGACAGAGCTAGGTGTAGCTGCGAATAATGTCCAGATACTAGATCCTGCTAGGCTGGCAAATGCAATCATCATCGAGACCTTGTAACCAATCTTATCTACGATAAGTGAGAATAGGATCATGCCGATGGCAATGGGCCAAAGGGATGCACCAAAGAGTGCTCCTGCGGCATCACCTGAAATTTCAAATTCTTCAGCCCAAATGCCGATACTCATTACTCGGATACCGAATCCGATACCGGCGGCCATTAGTGCTAGGAAGCTAGACCAAAAAATGATGGTGCGCTGCTTGTCAGTTAGTTCTATTTGCATATGTGTTGTTGTTAAGTTGAGACAGCATTACTAAATTAAACGTTAGTTTGTCTAGACCTGTATTACGGGTTCGTGATATTTTTTTATGTCTCGGCGGATCTGGTAGCAAAACGAGAGTCGCTTGTCGATCTGATCTGTTGGGAATTATTTAGCAATTTTCGGCAGGTATACAAATGGGGTGATTTTAAATTACTATTGATTTAGTTTGATTGAAGCGGTAAAGCGTAGCTACCTTAGTTGACTTTAATCGTAAATTTTATGCAAGAAACACTTTCAGATACCGCAGAAGCCTTCTTCCAAAGCTTAATGCCAGGCCAGGTCGGCTTGACCTTATTTCAGGCATTACCTGAGGTGAGCTTTTGGGTAAAAGACATTCAGGGGAAATTCTTGTATGTGAATCAGAGCTTTTTGACTGGCACCATGTTCACCGCTGAGGGTGATGTTTTAGGGAAGTCAGATTTAGATTTGTTTCCGCCTGAGTTAGCTGCGGTGTTCCGCAATGACGACATGAATGTGACCACTACCGGCGAGGCGGTTTGGAATAAGCGGGAGCTGGTGTTCAATGGTAAAGGGGGAGTGGAATGGAGAGCGACCAGTAAAGTGCCGTTAAAAGACACGGAAGGTAAGGTTGTGGGTTCGGCTGGAATTTCGCGACCGCTGGGGCACACTGAGGGCTGTCCAGTGCCAAGCCAGCATCGAGAGATGTCTGCGATCGTTGGAGCTATTTATAAGTGCTTGGATCGTGACCTTCGTGTGGCAGAGATCGCTGAGGCTGCCAATACCTCGGTGAGCACATTGGAGAGAACCTTTAAAGAGCATATGGGGACGACGCCGAAAAAGTTTATCACTCAGGCGAAGATATCAACGGCTTGTGAGCGATTGATCAATACCAAGTTGAGTGTCAAGGAGGTGAGCGCGTCAGTGGGCTTCGCTGATAATGCGAGTTTCACACGTTCCTTTAAGCGATTGATGGGGCAATCACCGACAGAATATCGCAGTGCGTATAAGGCGTAGGATATTAAGTTTTCAGTGTTCGGTTTTCAGTGTTCAGAGCTGGGGTTGATATAACTCGTGCATTGGGGGTGGAATTGTAAATTGAAGAGTCGGTTTGAAAGCAGTTGACCGTGGGGCTGAGTTGGTGTCTTCTGAGTTCGTGCTTGCGAATTATATTCACGATCTAAACCCAGTTATCATTGAATTCACTGAAGCTATTAAGCTGCGGTGGTATGGCTTAGCTTATTTGGCAGCGTTTGTTGTCGGTTTTCTTCTGTTGAAACGTTTAGGCGATAAGAAACTCTGGGTCTTGCCTGGGGAAATGGCTGCTGACTTTATTTTTGCAACCGCCTTTTTCGGAGTGTTCATTGGTGGTCGACTAGGGTATGTGCTATTTTACCATATTCCGGAACGTGGATGGGGATGGTTGACCGAGGATCCCTTTATGCCACTCAAGGTATGGGAAGGTGGTATGGCGAGTCATGGCGGTATCATTGGTGCGATGATTTTCACGTTTGTATACATGAAGCAGAAGAAGGTGAGCTGGACTGGACTGGGCGATGGACTCTGTGTGGTGACTCCCTTGGGTTTGATGTTTGGGCGGATTGCAAACTTTATTAACGGCGAGTTGTATGGTCGTGTCACGGATGCTAGCTGGGCGATGAAATTTCCCGCGACTTTTTGGGACTCTGCGTTAAAAGGAGCAGAGTTTGATAAGCACCATGAGGTGAAAAATGCTTTGTTGGCACACGATCCGTCATTGCAAGAGGGGGTAACAAAGGGGGGAGGGATGTCGAGCGATTACTTTTTAGAAAAATTTAGAGAAAATCCGGAGCTACGCGAGATTGCTGGCGAATATTTGGAGCCACGTCATCCGTCGCAACTTTACGAGGCATTTTTCGAAGGAGCCTTATTGTTCGCTATTCTTTTTGCTGTCCGCATCTTCTTTCCTCGATTGAAGCATGGCATCATCACCGGCTTATTCTTTGTTCTGTATGCTTGTGGGCGTATCTTCTGCGAAGCGTTCAGAGAACGAGAAGAAGAGACATTCGCTATCATGAGTCGTGGGCAATTCCTGTCCTTGTTCATGATTGCGATTGGTTTTGCCTTTATCATTTACGGCTGTAAATGGGAGAAGGGGAATGCACCTAAGGACCGTGACGAGTTTGATAAACGTAAGAAGAAAGCGTGATGAAAGGAGATTTCGCATTAATGAAGAATACCAAGGGGCACTATGTTTTAGGACATGGGCCTTTTGTGGAACATGCGGAATGTCCAACTGAGGGCGTGGCGTTTTATGTTAATGACTTTGGATTAAACTCAACGACTCCGTGGAAGGTGCCAGCTCGGGTGAGCTATCTAGATGATTTTACCGCATTGGCTGATGGCTCAGTTGACTGTGAGTGGGAGTCGATGGAGCTCGGTGGCTTTGCTGAGGTGTTTGCCGAAGTGAATGCCTCTATCTTGCGAGGTGAGATTCAAAAGGCGGTGCCAGTGGTGGCCGAATTAGGTAAGATGGTGAAGGGTGATCCCAAGGATTTGATATTCCAAGAACAGCCGGATCTGCTATTGAATGCCTACGCGTGGAGTGTGGGCGATAAAGGTTTTTGTGGTCTGACACCTGAGGTGTTGTTTTCTTATGAGAAAGGCCGTTTGAGGACGATGGCATTGGCTGGGACTGCAAGCTTAGAAGAGAAGGAAGTTTTTTCGGTCGATCAAAAAGAAATTCGCGAGCATGAATTTGTTGCGCAGACGTTGATTTCTAAGCTGGGTGAGATAGGCATGGTGAAACCAGAGGCTAGATCTATCATGGAGCTACGTTCACTGGTGCATTTCCATACCGCTATTTATGTTGGCCTCTATGATGCAGAGTCATTGGAATCATTGATTCGACACTTACATCCGACACCTGCATTGGGCTCACTGCCAAGAACACAGAAGTCATTGAGCGATCTCTATGAGTGGAGGCAGAGGTTAGGGTGTCCAAGTCATTTTGGTGCTCCTATGGGAGTGTATGATAAGGGCGAATTTCATTCGGTTGTCTGTATTCGAGGGATCCACTGGGATGCTGATGAACTGCGGCTGCCTGCGGGCTGTGGAGTGATCGAAGCATCACGGCTGACGAATGAATGGCGTGAACTACAGCTCAAGCGTGCGAGTGTGAAGAAGCTGTTCGGGGTATAGTTTTTAAGCAGCGGGCTGACTTTTGTGTCTGATCGGTAGTTTTACAAACTGTAACTTGGAGGTGAAGGGAATAAGAATCGAAGTGGTTTTTACCAAAGCCAGTCGATCAACTATACATGATTCATCGAGTAAGCCAATGAAACTAAAAGACGCCCAGAATGAATTGAGGCGCCTTATTGGGAAGAGTGTGTTGGAGGGGAAATAGAAAGCTTTAGAGCCTGTGCATGATCACAGTGACCGGCTCGCGTTCCTTTTTCGATCTGGTGTCTTCCAATACTGTAGTGTTAGGAGATGTTGGTTGGGAGATCACCTGGAAGCGTTCGAGGCCTACTTTGCTATTGCTGAGGTGATTGAGTAGTGCTTCACAATGGTTGACGTTAGTTCCGGGGCCGCGGATGATGAAGGTGTATTGTTGGTCAGTAAGCTTCGGTGACTGCAATGCTTCTCCGATGGCAAAGCCCTGCACGCGGTTGTGGCGTGTGGGTAGTAGCAAAGAACCATTGAAGTTGAATTTCAGAGTGCGTGGCTGAGGTTGCGGTGCAGCAAAGTGGTTGATGATGCTATCCTTGCCAACGAAGTAGTCTTCGTTTTTAGGCTCGTTGGGGAGGTGCACTGGATCTGAGTCGCCAAGGGGTGTGTTGCCTGAGCATGAGCAGAGAACAGCACTAAGAATGATAGATGGGATGAGTGAGGTAAAAAATTTCATAAGTGAGAGATGGTTGTATCGCTTTGATGGGTATAGGCAGCACTGAGCTAGCTGACCAGAGAAAACGTGCTGGAGCTTGCTAGGACTTATTGTCTATGAAAGGTATAACAGAGCCAATAGACTTGATGCCTTTGCCGAATGCTTTGGTTGTTTTCTTTGTGAGTTCGGTTGTTTTTGAGGTGAGCTTGTTACCTTGCTGTTTAGCTTTTAACTTTTCAGTTCTGGTGGACTGAGCTTCAGCAAGTAATGTCTTGTTGGGCACATTGGTTTGATTGAAGGGGATGAAATACTGAGTATTTTGCACATCACCAGAGTAGACCCAAAAGCCGTTGCCATGTGTGGTTTTCTGATCATTGGGTGTGTCGACAGGGTAGTAGGTAGGTGGAGCTTTTTTTACCAATTTCCAATGCTTTGGGTTGAGGGTAACTTGCTGGTCAGCAGGAGGCTGACAGCTAACGAGTAGGCATGAAGCTAGGATTGAGAAAAGGGCTATAAATTTCATATTATTCACTAGGGTTGAGTAGGAGTGAGGAACCATCTGGCACGCCTTTGATTTGAGCGTGGATGCTAGCAAGGAATGCGTAATGCTTTTCTAAACTAATGATGCCGAGGTTGGCTAGATTGTATTCACCAGAAAGCACTGGTGGTTGTTTGAAGGTGTAGCAATGGCCTTCTGGAAGAGTGATGCCAGCGGCGACAGCTTTGTTGACATGGGTCATGTAGAGCCATTCTTCAGCATTGTTATCTTCTGCAAGCAGTTCGAGAAATTGCTTTTTGTTGTCGGCCTTTTTGGTG
>CAXMOB010000317.1:0-11493 GCA_964194815.1 Vicinamibacteria bacterium
ATATCGAGTAGTCACAGGTCACTCGATAATCAAAATTACATTATGAAGAGTGCTGTCATTAAAGAAATCATCAAATTGGGTCAGTTGTTTTTAACTGTCTTGGCAATAGCTTTCATTATAGGAAACGCATATGCACAAAACCCATCAAATAAGGTCGAGATCAACGGTCAAGTTTTAGTGATCTCGCTAGGATGTGGAGATCCTAGTCCACTAAGCAATCAAGGGCTATTCCTTAAGTATAACACCAACTCTGGTCTGACCACAGCGGAAGGAAAGTAAGATACATTTAACATAAACAGATGAAATATACAATAATGAAACAATATACACTAGTAATAATCGTATCCATATTTGTGGTGATAACTTCGCATGCTGAAGAAGTTGAAATCAGCGGCACCTACCAGCGAATGGTCGCCTGTCATGACACGCATCACGTCGAAATGGATTTGGTCGTCGTGGCTGGAAAAGACAAGTTCTCAGGAGTTCGCCACATGGTAAAAATTTCACAAGAGATGCGCAAGCAACTACGCATTGGCATGAAGATCCAGTTACGTGGAGAGCGCAAACCTGCAACCAAAAAGCAAATAACCAAAAGGAAATTACGTGAGTATATGCTCAAGCACTTCAAACGTCAGGAAGCCATTCCCTACGGGCACCGAGACATGAGCGAGATCATTACCAAGGTTAAAATAGTCAAGGATGCCAATAAGGCTCGCAAAAAGGTTCGTCGAGAAGAGGCTGATGCACATGATCATGGTGCGTTTAAGTTGGTGCCAGTCGCCGATGATAGCGATATAGTAGTGGTGGATGTGCCTGAATATATATCTGTTAGTAAGGTTACAATTCTAGAGGGAGGGCAAGGAAAATGAAGACATTTCATCGTTTCGGACTATTTCTAATCGCACTCATGGCAGTCAATCTGACTGCATTCGCCGGCACTCAAGGGCAATATCCTTCATTTTCCGGTCAGAAGAAGATAGCGATTATCATGCTATCGTGGTCGGATACTGCTTGCCCAGCAACCCACCAGAATGTCGTCGACAGACTTTGGAATGATCCCAAATCGTTGCGCAACTATTACCTAGATCTGTCCAGAGGTGCTTTGGATTTCACCTTGCCTGCTGGTTCGAGTGGAGGCACGGCTCCAGCAAACACCCCCGACATCTATGGTCCCTATGAGCTCAGTGTTGCCGCTGGGTTCCATCAGGATGTCACTTACGCCAATGCCGACGATCTCTATGGAGGAGGTTTGGTGCAAGCCGTCCAGTCAGTGGCACGCACTTTAGCTGCAGATCGAGACGGTTACAATTATGCCAATTATGATTACATCATGTATGTCACCCCCAAGTCAGACAGCACTGGAGGGGTCAGGGGCTTTGCTGGCCTTAACACAAACTACAGCCATATCTTTGAAGTCAGCAACCGCACCATCAACCACGAGATCGGCCACAACCTCGGTATGCACCACTCTAACACCGGATTGGACTCAAACAATTATAGCTCTTATGACTGCATCATGGCCAATAATCGGGTACCACACTTGGATGCACCTCACACCTATCAGATGGGGTGGTACCCAGACGACTGCTGGAGCATGAAAAGTTATGGTCAATTTGATATCGAAAACCTAGCGCAACCCAATACCGACAATCTGAAGTTCCTGCGTTTCAACCGAGGGGTTCACGGTGCGACAACCTATACTAACTACAATTTTTGGGTCGAATATCGGACCAGCGGTGTAGGTCAGGACAATGACTTGGACGGCCGCTGGAACAAAACAGTCACTGTACACATGAGTTCACCATCCTCGCGTCGACCAGGTGATTCATTCAACTACCCGTTCAGCAACCAAGTTGCAAATTTCCCAGTGCAAGGTAGTTATACCGGCTCTGAAAGCACCTGCTCCATCCGATTTGTGCGTGAAAATACATCCAGTGCTAGTGCGACCGTACAACTCATCGACCCTAATGGAAACCAGCCACCGAGTGTGACGGAGGATCAACATTACCACAACGGAACTGGCATAAACCTCTTCTCCGTATTAGCCACGGACCCTGAGAACAACTCCCTGACTTACACCATAGTCGAAGGACCTGCTGAGGGTACATTGAGCAACTCTGGCAGCACTTTCACTTATACCATCACAACCCCTGGAACCTATAGCTTCAAGGTTCGAGTCAATGATGGTCAGTACGACAGCTACGATGAGACATGTAACGTGACCGTCCATCCATCATCCACCCCGGCAATTTTCTATACTTCGAGCACATTTAGCGAGCACTACACCAGTGATGGCACGATCGCCAATCTTATCGATCTGAATCTCATCTTCGACAACTTCACGGGTGCGGATGGACGCGACCTAGCCGCGAATGGTGACGCCTCAGTCACCAATCTCCCACTCGGTTTAACCGCCAAGATCACCAAAATATCCAATCACAGGGTACGTATCACCTTACTTGGGGCAGCCCTCAGCCACGAGGACGCGGATGACGTGAATGACTTAACCGTCAGCTTTTCCAATTCTGCATTCGGATCGGGTGTTGCAGGAGGCGTTGTAAATTCAACGCGCAATGATCTGCTCATCGACTTTACAGACTCGACGGGGTGGAGTGTTGTCTTAATTGAAGGTTTCGAGGATCCGGTAGTATCGGGATTTCTGAAGAAATCCATGCCGAGCGGTAGCAACTGGGTTGGTGCCACCAATGGTTATGGCTCCGACAATCGTGGTCTCATCAACAAGGACGGGGGCGACTTTTTATCGCCCGACCCAAACAACCATCAAGGTTTTGCTTTCCGCTACACCAACTCCGGAATTACCAGCGCAGAAGGGGTCATCGGATCCGTAGTGGCCAATGCGGGCTACCGAGTATCCTTCAAAGTGGTGATGGATGGAGGCCTGAATAACGGCACGCCATACACTTGCCAGCTCATCGCCTTCTCACCAGGCGCCGACCGGAGTGACATCGATGTGATTCCCGCTGGCAGTACACTACTCGATTCAGTCTCTGGAGATGCGGCAGTTGATGGCTCTTTCAGCACCATCAACTTAGAATTCATCGTCGACCCAGTGACCCATTCCGCTGAAATTGGAAAGGATTTCGGGCTGCGATTCATTGGAGGCTCCACTAGCGCCATCATCGATGATGTTATAATTACTTCCTCTGGTGCCACCACTTACAGCGTCACCTACAGCGGTAATGGCAGTGACGGTGGCACGCCACCCACCGATGACACTAGCTACAGCAATGGTGCCGCAGTTACCATTCTTGGCAACACCAGCAGTCTAACCAAATCCGGCTTCAGCTTTGTCGGCTGGAATACGGCTGCCGATGGTAGTGGGATGAGCTACTCCGCTGCCGACACTTTTAGCATTACACAAGGTGTTACACTCCACGCCCAATGGGCCACGACCTTCGCCAACTGGGGCGGTGGCGTGACCTTCAGTGCCGACTCCAACGGCGATGGCGTAGCTAACGGCATGGCATGGCTACTCGGTGCTGCTAATGAAAATGCTATTAATATGTTACCATTAGTGAGTGTGGATGGTGGTGGTAGTATCGTGTTGAACTTCACTTGTCTCAAGGTTGCGAATCGAGGAGGTGCTACGCTCAAGGTTCAGGCCAGTGATGATCTTGGTATTACTGACGCGTGGACAGACGATGAAGCCGTGGTCCCTGATACAAGCGGTGTGGTCAATGGCATGTCGTTTGTAACAAGCCCACACACTAATCCAGTCCTCATCAATGTGCAAGTGACAGTCCCTAGTGGTGGAAGTAGTAAGATCTTCTTACGGCTAATGGGTGAGCCATAGCCAATGAAAATCGAAAAGAAAGAATATGTCCTGAGAACCTAGCAAACCTGGCTAGGCAGGAGGAAACTATTAATAAACACAAAGGAGGATGCATTTGAAAATATACATAACAACCTATCTTACATGTTTGCTTAGCGTGATCAATGTACATGCTTCGGACAATGTGAAAATCTTCGGGACTTATTAGACACGAATAGCCAGTTATGAAACCTACCAACAAGAACAAACTAAACAGCGAGTAGGTTCATAGCTTATGATGAATTGAGATCATTTTCTTTGGAGCAAATGAAGTAATTTTCCTTTTCTACTGATTCGATTACAGAAAAGTTAACTATCTAGAAGGTCCAATGGTTCCACCTTCAATAAATTCCGAAGCTGTTATTTTTTGTCTTAAGTCTTCTTTTTTTAGACTTATATTATGAGCCCATTTTAGAATGTTGCGTATGACCGGATTTGGATCCCAGCGGATGTGTGAAATTTCAGGAGAGCACCAACTGAACGATGGATCAGGATCACCGCAGAGAAGAGAGACATCTTGCGGGATGCGGAGTTTCTTTTGTGATAGAAACTGCTGAGTTGCGGCAAATAGTGGTGCGGTGTCTATGAGAAGAGCAGAAGGAGGAGTGTGAGTGAAGAGGGAGTTGAGCATTTCGTGGAATCCCTCAATAGTCTCAGGCCAATCCGGCAGATTGTAGGAGCCGGTCTTGAGTCCTAATGTTTCTAGCTCATTTAGGAAATCGCGCTCATAAGCGCCTGGTCTAGGTTTGCGGCGGTCATCGTGGCAAAGCATGACCATTCGTCTATGACCTAGATCAAATAAGCACCTAACCGCTTTTGACAGAGCGATTTTTTTTGCAATCCTAGCGCCTGCAATGGGCAAGTTTTGCATACGTCCAAAGACTGCGAATGTGGCAAACGACTGACCTGAAAACCATTCCAAGATTTGATGTGACCCTGACATCACAATCCAAGCATCTGCTGGGTTTTTGGTCACGTAACGTTCAAGTTTATTCACATCCATGCCAAAATCAAGTTGAGTTTTGGATGCGGTAGTTGTGATGTGACCTAACTCCCTAAGCTTAAATTGCAGATCGAGAAGATAGTCTACTTTTCTGTCGTAGGGCTCGAAAAGTAATAATTTGATATGCATTGAGGGAGTCGAGTGTGTGTTTGGCAATACGATTAAACGTTGACGACGAGGTCCCTGACTTACCAATAGTCCTTCCTGCTCGAGTTTTTTCATAGCGTCGGTCAAAGCTCTGGAATTCACTCCTAGAGTTTTGACTAACTGTTTAATACCGGGCATTGTTCCACTTAATCCATGATTAAATATTTCTTCACGAAGATGTGCCGCTAATTGCTCGCTTGTGGGAATAGAACGGAAAGGTTTCATTGTTAAATCTGAACACAGATAGGTATCAGATGTCAACCGGGTAATCCTTAAAGATCAAAGTCGTCTTATCATGGATTGCTTATTTAACAAAGGAGCTCACGCCTAATGGAGTATAAGCTTCATCCCCGCTACGGAAATTGAACATGGTGCTACAGAGCAAAAGACACAGAGCAACTAAACAGACTAACAAAGCTTAATATTGACGCTTGTTTCGTCGATGATCCCACTATTTGAGATAGGCTAAAAACTCCTTATTGCCATCTGTCCCAGTGATCGGTGAGTCAATGCACTCAACCCACTCACGCCCTAACTCCTCCACCACGAATGTATGGATTTTATCAATCGACTTCTGATGAAGCTCAGGATCCCTGACAATTCCACCCTTACTGACTTCCTCACGCGACAACTCAAACTGTGGCTTAATGAGGCAAATCACTCTACCTCCTGGTTTCAATACCGCAAACAGAGATGGTAAAATCTTAGTAAGCGAAATAAACGACACATCCGTCACACATAAGTCCACTGCTTCACCTCCAATATCTTCAAGTGTCATGTAACGTGCATTAAACTGCTCTTTTACAATCACTCGTGGATCATTACGTAGCTTCCACACCAACTGGTTCGTGCCCACATCAATTGCATGCACTAGGGTAGCACCTCGTTGTAGCATGCAGTCAGTAAACCCGCCAGTAGAAGACCCACAGTCTAGACATGTCCAACCCGTAACATCGATGCCGAAAACGTCAAATGCTTCCTCAATCTTAAAACCCGCACGAGAAACAAACTTAGGCCTTTGCTTCACTGTTAGATCAGATTCAGTATCTACCTTAGTGCTCGGCTTTGATACCACTGTAGTCCCACAGAGTACTTCACCTGCGAGGATTAATCTTTTCGCTTGCTCGCGTGAATCACATAGACCACGTGACATCAATAAGGTGTCGGCTCGTTCCTTTGGCATAATAAATAGTTGTTCGTTCTTAAATTTTAGGCTTCGTAATAGGTATAACCATTGAGTCCCTCTCGATAGGCATCCATAATGTTTTTCCGATCAGTAGCAGTAATGCGACCATCTCTAACTGCAGCTTCCGCAAAATTACGAAAACGCCTCTCCAAATCTTTAGGATCATACTCCACATAAGAAAGTACATCTGCTACAGAATCCCCTTCCACTTCGCGCGTCAAACAAAGCTCGCCATCTTCGACATCGACGCTTACCACATGAGTATCGCCTAACAAGTTATGCAAATCACCCAATGTCTCTTGATAGGCACCCACTAGAAAGGTTCCTATATTGTATTCTTCACCAGGTTTCCTCTCATGCACCGGCAAATAGGAACGCGTTCCATCCTTATGGATAAATCGGTCCATCTTGCCGTCACAGTCGCATGTAATATCTGCTAAAATAGCTCTATTTTTTGGTTCCTCATCGAGTTTATGCAATGGCATCGTTGGAAACAATTGATCAATCGCCCAAGAGTCAGGAAGTGACTGAAATAATGAGAAGTTAGCATAATAGAAATCAATTAAATTAGATTCTAACATCTGTAAATCATCGGGCACACGATCCAACAATCGACACTCCAATGCAATACGAGTGCATAGATGCCAATAGATTTTTTCAGCAAGTGCCCTTTCTCTCAAATTTACCACTCCATGACAAAATAGGGCCCTAACTTGATCACGGTAAAACAACGCATCGTTGAAACATTTTTGCAGCGTTTTCTCTTCGATCCGATTCCGAATATCCCATAGATTTTTCACCATCTCATGGCTTTCTTCGCTCGGATCTTCCGGCTCATCAGGTGTTTCAAAATGCGTCACGTCTAAAATATTGAAGACTAACACTGAATAATAGGCGACTACTGCCCGTCCGGATTCTGTCACAATGTCAGGATGCTTAACCTCTTCTAAATCACAATGCTGTTGGATAATTTCGATCAAGTCCGTGGCGTATTCCTGCACCGAGTAATTACAAGAATTCGAATCATTTTGGTGCGATCCGTCATAATCAACAGCTAAGCCTCCACCCATATCTAAAATTCCCATTGGAGCTCCCTCTTTAACCAAGTTCACATACACTCGAACAGCTTCAGTAGCCGCCTCGCGTATGACTCGAATATTAGGTAACTGGGATCCTTGATGGTAGTGGAATAGTCTTAGACAATCCAAGTACCCTTCTTCCTTCAAGAGGTCTACAGCATCCATCAACTGAGGGGAATTCAAGCCGAACACAGAACGGTCACCACCAGACTCAGCCCAATGGCCTTCAGACTTTGTAGACAAACGAAAACGCACACCCAAATTAGGCCGGATCCCCAATGCCTTAGCCCGAGCAATAATTGAAGGAAGTTCACCTGGCATCTCCACCACGATAATAACCTGCATGCCCATCTGTGTGGCTCGAAGTGCTAAATCAACGAACTCATCATCTTTGTATCCATTACAAACAATGAGCGCCTCACAGTCATGCATATAAGCTAATGCTGCGATAAGCTCTGGCTTTGAACCAGCTTCTAATCCGTAATGATAGCGCTCACCAAAAGCGGTAATTTCCTCGATGACTTGCTGTTGCTGGTTGACCTTGATTGGATAAACTCCGCGATAGCATCCTTTATAACCTGTATTCTCAATCGCACTATTGAAACTCTCGTTCAGCTCCTCAATACGCGTGTCTAGAAGGTCACGAAACCGCATCAACATCGGCAATGCCCAGCCACGCTCTTTCATTTCCTGTACCACACGATTCAGCGACACAGGAACGGATTTATCCCCGTCACGTAGATTCACAACAACTTCTCCCGAAGCGTTCACGTCAAAATACCCGTTTCCCCAACGGTCGACACCGTATAGTTCTTTTGCTTGTTGAATATCCCAGCTCATTACTTTGTTCAGTCCTGATGACATGAATATAGTCATTATTAAAGTAAAATTCTTCAAGCGAGAAGCTCCATTTCAATCTAGTCTCCATCACATGACTGTAACTATCGGTAAAAATAGCACCCATCGCTAAATGACCGCCAATGGCTATCTTGTGCAGCCATAGTTCACTATTTACAAGCCTTTGATCTTCGCTAAGCTGCCGCAGTGGACAAACTCACTGAAATCATCAACTACAAACGCCAAGAAGTAGAGGCCATTCTGCCGCGTGCAGACAAGCTCAAAGCCGCTGCTCTCGAACGCAATGAATTTCGTGGCTTTAGATCAGCTCTTGACCTTGGACCCGATAAACTCTCTGTCATCGCAGAAGTCAAAAAAGCATCGCCTTCAGCTGGTATCATCGACCCAAATTTCGACCCGATCCGTCAAGCTCGGATGTATATCGATGGCGGTGCTTCATGTATGTCGATTCTGACAGACGAAAAGTTCTTTCAAGGGCATCTTTCATACCTTTCTCAAATAGCTAAAGAGTCTCCTATTCCACTTTTACGGAAAGACTTCATCGTTCATGAAGCTCAGATCTACGAAGCTATTGTCGCTGGTGCCGATGCGATTCTCTTAATCGTCGCCGCCCTCAATGACGACGACCTCAAACACTTTTATCACACAGCCAGAAACCTCCAGCTTGACGTGCTCGTCGAAGTCCATGACTTCCCTGAAATGGAACGTGCTCTCGACCTCGGAGCTGACCTCATTGGCATCAACAATCGCAACTTAAAAACTTTCACAACAGACCTTGCCACCACTGAAAAATTAGCGGATGAAGTGCCCGAAGGTGTCATCTTAATCAGTGAATCTGGTATCAAGACCATCTCTGACGGGCAGCGTGCCCTAGACGCAGGAGCCAATGGAATACTTGTTGGTGAATCACTCATGCGTGCCAACTCACCAGCAGAAGGCATCCAAGCCTTTCTCGACCTTACAGCAGAAGGTGCTCAACTCTCAGAAGAAGCCTAAAGGAGGATAACGTTATTAGCTTTGTAGACACATTTAACCGCTTGCCTCACGAGCAATCGCCATTGGTGAAAAAATTCACCCAACTCATCACTCCTTGTGCAGACTCTGAGCTCGAATCAATGGCCCAACGTAGCCATCAGTTGACCTTGCAGCACTTTGGAAAAACCATGCGCTTGTTCGCACCACTCTACGTCTCCAATGAGTGCGTCAATAACTGCACCTATTGCGGTTTCTCAAGAGATAATCCAATTTTACGCACAACCTTGAGTATCCCTCAAGTTGTCAAAGAAGCGAAGCACCTTCACGGCCTAGGCTTCCGCAATATCCTGCTAGTGGCCGGCGAACACCCAAAATTTGTTTCCGATGGCTACTTGCAAGAGTGCATCAGCGCTATCAAGTCGTTCATTCCGACGATAGCCATCGAAGTGGGTCCAATGAAAGACCACCAATATGCTGAAATTGTTAACCACGGTGGAGAAGGCCTCATTGTCTATCAGGAAACCTACAACAGAGAAAAATATGCGACGCTCCACACCTCTGGTCCCAAGAAGAAATTCGACTGGCGGTTGGAGTGTCCAGAACGTGCCTACGCTGGTGGCTTCCGCCGTATTGGCATCGGAGCTCTCTTTGGATTATCACCATGGCGTGATGAAGCTATCGCTCTAGCAGCCCACCTCGACTACCTCTACAAACATTGCTGGAAAGCACAATTTTCTGTTGCCTTCCCTCGCATGCGTCCATACGCAGGCAATTATGAGTATACACCTGACCCCGACCTCTATCTATCAGACAGAGCATTTGTGCAGCTAGCCTGTGCCTTTCGCATCTGCTTCCCGCAAGTTAGTATGGTGCTATCAACGCGCGAACCTCAACGACTACGCGACTCGATGGTCCCACTAGGAATCACACATATGTCTGCAGGATCAGCTACCGAACCTGGTGGTTACACTGGAGCTGGTCACGATGACCTCCACCTCACAGTCAAAGGCCGTCGAGTTGAGTTAGAACAAAAATCAAGCTGTCAGAAAGCGACCGAACAATTCACTATTGATGACGTTCGAACACCCAAACAAATCCAACAACTTCTTTCTTCCAAGGGTTACGAAACAGTCTGGAAGGACTGGGAAGAAACGATTCTGACACCATGAAGCTATATGTAAATGGTGAGATCCTCGAATTATCTCATTCCCAAACAATCAAGGATGTTTTAAGGTGCATAGGATTAGATAATAAACCTGTAGTAGTGGAACTCAATGAAAGGGCTATTTTCCCGCGTGATTATGCCGAAAAGGTAGTGACCGATGGTGATAGACTTGAGATCGTGACCATTGCAGCAGGAGGCTGATCGATATCCTTCAAAAACCTATGGATCCATTTTTACGTCACCGTTGGTTTGAGTTATGTAACCGAGAAAATATTTCGGCAAAGATGGAGATGTGGACCACCATCACTTCCCTTTACAGTGAAGAATACCGTGCATATCACAATTTAAACCACATTGCTGATTGCCTCAAGAAACTCGATGACTGGCCTGGTGATGTTCCTGATCGTGATGCCATTGAAATAGCTCTGTGGTTTCACGACATCATCTACGACACCAAACGCACCGACAACGAATCGGCTAGTGCAGGGCTAGTTAAACACTATCTAGGTGAACATCCACTAGCAGAAATAGTTATGGAGCTAATCCTCGCTACACGTCACCATGCTAGCCACATGTCAGATTCGGAAAATGTTTTATGCGATATCGACCTGTCAATTCTTGGAAGTTCTGAAAAAGAATACAATAGCTACGCTATAGCCGTTCATGAGGAATTTTCTTGGGTTCCTGAAGAGATGTTCTGCAGTAGTCGTATTAAAGTTCTTCAATCATTTTTAGACAGAGAACACATCTACTATACTGAGCATTATCGCGAAATGCATGAGCCATATGCACGAGTTAACATTATACGTGAAATTCACGAAATGAGAGCTCGTCTCAAAGATCTAGAACAAAATGACTAAAGGCAAGCTCATTTAAGGTCCCTTAAGGCATAGCACCAAGGTCTTCCTCACTAATCGACTTAGGTGGTAACTTCACCTTCTTTGCATAAAACCGCTTTGGAGGTTCAGGTATAGCTGCACGAGCATCTCCTAATGAATCGAATCTCTCCTCAGGATCAGCCTTAATCATGATTTCTAGCCATTTGACAAAATCTGCTGGGATCTCAGCACGGTAGGTTAAGATGGATTCGAGATCACCAGCTTTATGACGCTCATAAGCCTGCTCTGCAGTGAGGTTCCCAAACGGGTGGCCGCCAGCTAACATCCAATAAATCAAATGCCCTAAGATAAACTGTGATGTTTTACTATTAGCATGATTCCCGTCATACATTTCAGGGGCTAATAATGC
>CAXMOB010000318.1:0-2082 GCA_964194815.1 Vicinamibacteria bacterium
ATCTTTTAAAGAAGGTCTGGTTATGGCCGCAATGGTGGCAGGTCAGCACGGTTGCTTTTGGGATCAGTGAAATGAGGAATAAGCCAGTGCAGACGGTGATGATGATAATGCCCGGAATCATGAGGCCAGCTTTGTAAGGGATAGTATCGTAGGGAATAGAAAGAGCTACTAAAGCAAGTGCCACAGAGAGTGGTGTGCTTAGGATAAGCCACCAATGATAGAGGAACTCCGCTAGGGGGCTACGACCATAACTAAAGTTACCGATAGGGTCGAGGTTATGGCTGCAGCTTGGGCAGCAAGATGGTGTCGTAGGAAGTGTGAGCCCCTGTTTCATGATACTTTAAAGACTAGAGAAGCCTCCAAGTATTGGATATTACAATTAGGTGATAAAAATGTAATATGAACTTATTTACGCGACCCTAAACCACCGGTTGTTGTTGGGAGATGCAGTGGATTGCTCCGCCTTCGAAAACGATGTTGCGGCAATCGATGCCGGTGACTTCACGATCAGCGAAACATTCTCTAATGATGCCAAGGGCGCGGTCATCATTGTTAGCTTGATTGAAGGTGGGGACGAGAACGGCTTCATTGAGGATGAGGAAGTTGGCGTAAGAGGCGGGTAGTGTTTCGAGTCTCCAATTTTTAGCGACGATGGGGTCAGGCATCGGCAGTTTGATGATTTCTATGCTACTGCCGCCAGTTGTTTTTAAATCTTGTAAGCGTTCGTAGTTTTCCTGCAGGGTTCTGTAGTTTTTGTCCTTGGTGTTAGATTCGATAATGGTGATTAACGCATCCTCTTGGATGAAGCGTGTTAGATCATCGATATGACCATCTGTGTCATCACCTTCAATTCCTTTCGGTAACCAAAATATGTCGGTGGCTCCAAGGCATTTCTTAAGTTCGGTTTCGACCTCTTGCTTACTCCAGTCTGGGTTGCGATTACGGTTGAGTGCTACCGCTTCAGTGGTGATGACGATTCCTGCACCATTGCCTTCGATTGCTCCTCCTTCGAGGTAGAGCGGTGAACGGTAGTATTTAGCCTGCGTTGCCGTAGCCATTTGTTGAGCGATTTGATCATCTAGATCCCATGGAGGGAATTTTTCACCCCAGGCATTGAATTGCCAATCGATGGCTTTGAGAGAGTTGTTTTCGACCACAAAGGTAGCACCGTGGTCGCGGCACCATACATCATTAGTGGGGTGGTCAAAGAGCTCGACGTTGACCATGCTGGGAAGCATGGATTCGATCGATCTGAAGAGTGACTTGTCGGCATTGATGCAGACCTTTTGGTAACGAGCGCAGGTTGAAATAATACCAGCGAACTTTCGTTGTAGTTCTAGGATGTCCCCTTGCCAAGTGTCTGCACGGTGAGGCCACGAGAACCACACGGCTTGTTGTTGCTGCCATTCAGCGGGCCAATGTACATTATCCATGGATCTGGGATAGACAAAAATGTCGACGATGACCAGCCTAGAAGAGACAAGCTATTATTAAAATTGTGGGGGTTAATAGTGCCCCGAAAGCTAAGTTGTTGGAGTTGGTAAAGAATGGTGCCACCACGTGGCGTAACTATCACTGATAAGTTACGATCCGCGATCCGTGATTTGATCAAAGAAGGAAAAGAAAAAGGAGGCTAAGCAAAATGCTCAGCCCCCAGTTAAAGAAAATTCAGAAGATTGATTAGAGATCCAGCTTTGTCCAAGTTGCGTTGTTCTGAGATGATTCAACAGCGGCTTGAATAAATGCCATTCCTCGTACGCCAGCATCAATTTTCGGGTAATCCAGAGTGATAGCGTCTGGCTCGACCTTATCGAGTCGGCAACGCACATGGTTGGTGAAGCTTTTGTAAACATTGGCGAAGGCTTCTAGATAACCTTCGGTATGTGCAGCGGGTAAGCGTGTGGCAGCAGCCCCCATTTCTCCGATATAGCCGAGTGAGGTGCGGTGCACTTCTGTTGGGCCTTCGAGAGATTTAACGAGCAGGGTGTTTGGTTCGCTCTGGTGCCACTCAAGTCCTCCCTTTTCTCCGTATACGCGGATGTTGAGAGAGTTTTCTTCTCCTACTGAGATCTGTGAGGAATG
>CAXMOB010000319.1:0-4684 GCA_964194815.1 Vicinamibacteria bacterium
CAGCAAAACATGTCGCCACAGGATAGGGAAAGCTATGTGATGACTACGATGGATCGTATGTCACAATTCACCTTGTCCCAGTTACGAGAGTCGGCAGGGCTAGAGCTCCGCACGATGCCATCTTTAGATAAGGAAAAAACACGATGGACATCATGGCAGTATAACGTGTTCACAGGCCTTCAAGAGAGTGATCGTGTTACCTTATTCGAAGGAGCTCGTGGATTCGTACGTTGGTCATATGTGATTGATGCCTACGATAAGGGTGATCAAAAAGAGATGTTAGTCCACTTCCAAAAATATCAAAAAGAGGTAGAGAAACGAGCATTGAGGCGTGGTGAGGATCTAGATGCCGTAGCTAGTGAGGTGGCGTTCTACCGAGCTGATTATTTATTCAAGTCTTTAGTGTTTTTCTTAGTAGGAAGCTTTGTCGCAATTTTGATGTTACCAAGCTTGCAGTCGAAGTGGGGTAAGTTCGTTTACTATTGCACTTGGGCATTGGCTGCAGCGGGTAATCTATGCTTATTGATTGGTGTTATTATGCGCAGTGTCCTGATGGAGCGTTACCCCTTGGGTAACCTATACGATACAATTCTCTTCTCCACATTTGTAGCTGTGTTGGTTCTTCTCTTCATTGAGTTTGTCACACGTCGACGTATCTGCATTGGCCTTGCAGCTGTTATCGGTGCTTTAGGGATGTTCCTTGCTTATAGCTTTGAGGTTGGTAATGCAACTGACCACATGACACCACTGAATGCGGTGCTTAGGTCTAACTTCTGGCTATCTACACACGTGACGGCCATTATTATTGGTTATGCCGGAGGTATAGTTGCTTCATTCTTGGCTATCATTGCTTTGTTTGGTCGTATGCTTGGTCTAGTGGAGGATGTTCCAAAGTTTAATCGTTTCATGACGCGTATCGTTTACGGAGCTTGTTGTTTTACTTTACTGTTCAGTTTGGTCGGCACTATCCTAGGTGGTATTTGGGCGAACGATTCTTGGGGACGATTCTGGGGATGGGATCCAAAGGAAAATGGAGCCTTGATGATTGTGATTTGGTTCTTGATAATTCTTCACGCTCGTATGGCTGGATATATTAAGGAATGGGGGCTTCATATCTGTGCTGTCTTCGGTGCCAATATTGTAGCTTTCTCATGGTGGGGGGTGAACTTCCTTTCAACAGGTCTGCACTCGTATGGTTTTGCTTCAGGAGGAAGTGGCATGTTCTGGTTGATGCTCTACATTACCTTCAACACTGTTATCGTTTTCGTGAGTTTGAGTTTCGCTTGGTATGAAAAGGCGATGAAGAAGCAACGTAAACGAGAGCGTTTGGCCACCAAGAAATCGGAGGATAAACCTCCAGTTTTACCTACGTCCTAGTGTTGTATGTTAGGTGATTTGGTAAGTGTTGCAGTGAGTGAGTTTGTGGATGTCCACGAACTCACACGCTCTGAGCCTTATCTGGTAGCGGTTTCTGGTGGGCGAGACTCGGTAGCCTTGTTGTTGAGCTTACATCAATTAGGCTTTGAGCGGCTGACTGTGGCTCATTTAAACCATGGATTACGTGGTGCCGACAGTGATGGCGATAATGATTTTGTGCAGCAGCTTTGCGTGCAGTTAGGCGTGGCGTGTATTAGTAAAAAAGTTTCGCTGGAAGGTGCCGCAGGAGGATTTGAAAAAGTGGCTCGCGACGCTCGTTATTCATTTTTTGCAGATTTGGTGCAGGAACACCGCTTTAGTGGTGTGTTTCTTGGGCATCATGCGGATGATCAAGTTGAAACTGTGTTGTATAACATCTTTCGTGGATCAGCTGGTCTACGGGGCATGGAAGCGGCACGCAGCCGAAAAGTGGATGGTATCGAACTGATTTTGTTGCGTCCATTGTTACAGGTGCGACGCAATGCCATCACTGACTTTGTAGAACAATCTAAGCATGGCTATCGTGAGGATGCGTCCAATGCGGATCCGATTACCGCGAGGAACCGCATGCGTAACGAGCTGCTGCCATTAGCTAATGAGATTCTCGGGCGAGATGTGGTGCCGATGGTGCTAAGAGCATCAGAAGCATCCCATAGTGATCAACAGTGGATTGATGAATCAATTGATTATGCTGATTATCTAGATCCACAAGGGAGGTTATTTTTGCCGAAGCTTGAGAACATGGCGAAAGCTATTCAAGGTCGTGTGGTGAAGCACTATCTTGAACAACAAGAGGTTCCGAATATAACCACTGACCTGTTAGTGGCCGCGATTGGTTTGATTGGAACAGATGAGGTAGCCAAAATTAATTTACCTAGTGGACGTTATTTACGTCGCAAAGAAAAGCGGATGTTTGTGGAGGGAAGCGGAGCTTCCTAGTAGTGAGTAGCGTGTCCTCTGCATGAAAATTGAGGGGCATGGCGGCAGGATGCCACCGCCACGTGGGAATGACGGAGAGCTGAAGATGCTGCTTATTTGGCACAGGAGGCACAGGCTGAGATCGACTGGAAGAAGTTGTTGCCTTTGTTGTCGACTAGGATGAAGGCAGGGAAGTCGACCACTTGAATCTTCCAGACTGCTTCCATACCGAGTTCTTCGAACTCTTCGACTTCGACGCTCTTGATGTGGTTTTGAGCGAGGATGGCAGCTGGGCCACCGATGGAGCCGAGGTAGAAACCTCCGTATTTTTTACATGCGTCGGTGACTTGTTGTGATCGGTTACCTTTAGCTATCATTACCATTGAGCCACCTTGAGCTTGAAATGGAGCGACGTAGGGGTCCATACGACCCGCTGTGGTTGGGCCGAATGAGCCAGACGGGAGACCATCAGGCTTCTTGGCTGGGCCAGCGTAGTAGATCGGGTATTGTTTAAAATATTCTGGTAGTTCTTCGCCGTTCTCGACCTTTTCCATCAGCTTAGCGTGGGCGATATCGCGAGCCACGATGATGGTGCCGCTGAGTGAAAGGGCAGTGGTCACTGGATACTTATTGAGTGTTTCCAATGTTTTTGCCATGCCTTGGTCTAAGTCGATCGCTACGCCCTTGAATTTCCAGTCACGGTATTTGTCTGGGATGTATTGACCTGGGTCTTTTTCAAGTTTCTCAAGGTAGATTCCATCCTTGGTGATCTTCGCCTTGGCTTGGCGGTCGGCCGAGCAGGAAACCCCGATACCAACTGGGCATGAAGCACCGTGGCGAGGAAGACGAATCACACGGACATCGAGAGCGAAGTATTTGCCACCAAATTGAGCCCCGATACCGATCTCATGGGCGATTTTGAGAAGTTCTTTTTCGAGTTCTACGTCACGGAAGGCTTGACCGTATTGGTTGCCTTCGGTTGGAAGATCGTCATAGTAACGTGTTGAAGCCATCTTCACTGTCTTAAGATTGGTCTCAGCTGATGTGCCACCAATGACGAATGCCAAGTGGTACGGAGGACAAGCAGAAGTGCCGAGTGATGCCATTTTTTCCCGACAGAATTCTTTCAGACGCTTTGGATTGAGAAGTGTTTTGGTTTCTTGGTAGAGGAAGGTCTTGTTGGCTGATCCACCCCCTTTTGAAACGAAGAGAAACTCGTAACTGTTGCCTTCGCTCGCATAGAGGTCGATCTGAGCTGGCAAGTTGGTGCGTGAGTTGATTTCCTCATACATGCTGAGTGGCACTGTCTGGGAGTAACGCAGGTTTTCTTCCGTATAGGTCTTGTAAATCCCGTGAGTGATCGCTTTCTCATCGTTGAAGCCAGTCCAGACGTTCTGACCTTTTTTACCTATGACGATGGCAGTGCCAGTGTCTTGGCAGGTAGGAAGGATGCCACGTGCGGCGATTTCTGCATTACGGAGCAAGGTGAGTGCAACCATGCGGTCGTTGGCCGTCGCTTCGTCGTCGTCGAGGATGGCAGCTACCTGCTTGAGGTGGCTTGCACGAAGCGTGAATGAAATGGCTTTTAAGGCTTCATTGGAAAGTAGGGTCAGTGCTTCTTCGCTTACTTGTAGGATTTCTTGTCCGTTGAAGTCAACGGTGGTGATGCCCTCATTACTGAGGAATTCATATTCGGTTTGATCTGGGCCAAGTGGAAATGGCTTTTGAAAATGAAATGGTTTATCTGACATGTAGATACTCTTAGGTGAAAATTCTTATGGGTGCAAGGGAGCATGAGAACAAAATATGCCAACGGTGAAATAGAATCTGTTTTTTAGAAGAAAGATCTTGTCATCTTGCTGTTTAGAGGTAAAAAGTCCCCGCCCAAGGCAAAGCGGGTGTAGCTCAGCGGTAGAGCACGACCTTGCCAAGGTTGATGTCGAGAGTTCGAATCTCTTCACCCGCTCCAATTTAAAGATCCAGTCCCCTCAGAGGGCTGGATTTTTTGTTGTGGCCATGAATTTTACTTATTTAACGGGTTTACCAGCACGATGGGAATGGGGTTGACCACGAATCACACGAAAGGGCATGAAATCAGCACGATGAAATGGGGAGGTTGGGTTGATGTTTTTCTGACAGAATTAGCAGAATTAGCAGAATTAGCAGAATTAGCAGAATTAGGGAGCCTCATGGAGGCGGCCTTTCATAGCCCAAGGCAGCGCCTTGGGAATAGACGGGAATAATTCATAGAGCCCTGAATGGGCGGCCTATTGTTACCTTGGCATAAGTTCGGGCTTTATGGACTAAAAAGCTTGTCGGGATTGCTTGAGTGGGGCGGAGGTTCATGTAT
>CAXMOB010000320.1:0-3463 GCA_964194815.1 Vicinamibacteria bacterium
GACGACCATTCGCCAATGTCCTCGATCAGCATATCCACTCATCAAATCAGCTCACCTCCATCCTAGCGAAACTCGAAGCGAACGATGCGGGAGCAGACGATGCACTCATGCTAGACACCGATGGAAATCTAGCAGAAACCAACGCCACCCACGTCTTCCTAGTCAAGGATAACACTATTCTCACTTCCACCACCAAGGCCTGTCCCACCGGCATCACCCGCGATACCCTGATCAAGATGTGCGAGGAGCACAACATCCCATTAGAAATACGTGATATTCCTGAAGCCGAGATCCACATCGCCGATGAAGTTTTCTGCACCGGAACCATGGGTGAAATCATTGCGGTAACGAAGGTTGATAACACCGTCTACAACGGTGGCTTACCGGGTTCAATGACGCAGAAACTCGCTCAACTCTATCAGAAAATGACAAAAGTTATCGGATACACTATCTCTTAGTTTTCCATTTATTCATCATGCATCTCTCTGTTTCATATCCTAAACTTACTGCAAACGGTCGTACCACATTGGAAATATTACAAATAAACTTCTATTTTAATAATCACTAATTTGAGATAGATTGCCACGAATCACAACGTATGCATGACATTCATGACCATGAAGCACTTCCTCACCATAGCTGGCCTAGTTGCGGCATCCTCGATTTTACTCGCGGATGAGGAAATCTCATACGCCCGTCAGATTCTACCAATCCTCTCGGATAAGTGCTTCCAGTGCCACGGCCCGGACAAGGAAACGCAAGAAGCTGGACTGCGACTCGATATTCGCAAGGATGCTATCAAAGAGCTTGCCTGGGACCCTAAGAACCCACCTGACTCAAAGGCTCTGATCCGCATCTTCTCATCGGACCCCGATGAAATCATGCCTCCCCCTAAGTCCCATCTTAAACTCACTAAGGCTGAGATGAAACTCATCAAACGCTGGGTTGAAGAAGGTGCGGAGTACGAAGCCCACTGGGCATTTGTCGCACCGCCCAAGAACACCCCCATCCCTAAAACAAAGAATTCTGCTTGGCTGAAAAACCCCATCGACTCTTTCATTCTTGCCCGACTCGAACAGGAAAAGCTCTCCCCGACAAAACCGGCTCCACCGGAACGTTGGATTCGACGAGTAACATTCGACCTCACAGGCCTGCCTCCCACCCAGCCTGAAATTAAAGCTTTCACCACTGACACATCGCCCGAAGCTCGTGAGAAAGTGGTCGACCGCTTACTCAACTCACCAAAATTTGGCGAACACATGGCCGTCCAGTGGTTGGATATAGCACGCTACGCCGACTCCTTCGGCTACCAAGCCGATATCAATACAGATGCTTGGCCATATAGAGACTGGGTGATCCGCACCTTCAATAAGAACCTCCCTTATGACGAATTTATCATCGAGCAGTTGGCGGGCGACCTCTTAGAAAAACCGACGCGCGACCAGAAACTCGCAACCGCCTTTAATCGCATCCATAGAAAAACCAATGAAGGTGGATCAATTGCTGAAGAGTTTCGCCAAGACGGCATCGCCGACCGCGTCCAGACGGTTAGCGTCGCATTCATGGGGCTCACCTTCGAGTGCGCTCGCTGTCACGATCACAAATACGATCCTATCACCGCCAAAGACTATTACTCAGCAGCGGCCTTCTTCAACAGCATCCCGGAGAACGGACTTCTCAAAGGTGGCAACGTGAGAAGTAAGATTGCAGCCTATCCAACTCTCCAACTCCCTTCCGCTGATCAAGAATCCGAACTCGCAACGCTTCAAAAGAAGGTCAATTCCTCTCGTCTTGAATGGAAAGCCTACATCGATCAACCCAACGCTGAGTTCGACACATGGCTAAAATCCAAACGCACCTACCCCACTGCAGACATCGCCACAAAATTAAAATTTGAACAGAAAGACCTCAAAAACTCTGTAAAATCAGCTCCCAAAGGAAAACTTGGCTCTAACCGCCTCGCCCCTGGTAAAAACGGAAATTCACTCCTCACCGATGGCGACTCTGTGACAAAACTCGGCAACCTTGGCATCTCCCATGCCGACCAAGCATTCTCATTCTCCCTGTGGATCAAACCCTCTAAGAAAACGAAGCTTTCGGCCATATTCTCGAACACACCAAGCAGTGGCCCGAACTACACAGGATACAACCTGAATCTCCAAAATGGAAAGCTCCATTGGACCATCGCTCGCGAACTTCCGGGCTGTGCCGCCATGATCAAGATGGATGACGAACTTCCGCTCAACACCTGGACTCACATCACCGTCACCAACGACGGCTCTAGAAAAGCAGCTGGCATGCACATCTACATCAATGGACAAGAAGCTAGCACCCAAGTCATCTGTGACAACTTACTACGAGACATTCTCGTCAACAGCACCATCTCCATTGGTGCACGTCACAACGACCCTGGTTTCCCTAAAGGCATGATCGATGACTTCACCGTTTATAAACGAGCCATCACCGCGCTGGAAGCAGCACAACTACACGATCCAAAATCCGTTGAATCGGCATCTACTGAACAACTCCGCGACTACTACTTCTCAGCCGTAAATCCGAAAGCACGAAAGCTCTCTACCAACTACGCAAAGGCACGTGCCGACTATCGTGATGTCGCAAATAAGGTAAGGGAAGTCATTGTCATGAAGGAGACCACCGAACCCGTCCCAGCCTATATTCTCGAACGAGGCGACTACGCATCGCCCGGGAAAAAAGTGGAACGCGAAACACCAGACTGGCTTCCACCCTTTCCTAAAAATCAACCGGTCAATCGCCTCGGCTATGCCAAGTGGCTCACTTCACCAGACCACCCACTCACCGCAAGAGTCAGCATTAACCGCATTTGGCAGTCGCTCTTTGGCGCCGGCATCGTCGCCACCTCGGATAACTTTGGTCTACAGGGTCAACAACCGACCCACCCAGAACTTCTCGACTGGCTCGCACGCGACTTCATCAATCACGGATGGGATCACAAAGGTGCGATTCGCCAAATGGTGCTCTCCTCCACCTACGCACAAGATTCAGGTGCTAGTAAAAAACTCAGGGAGCGCGACCCTACTAACAAGCTCCTCGCCCGTGGACCAGCCAGACGACTCACTGCTGAACAATTGCGAGATTCCGCACTCGCTGTATCAGGACTCCTCGTCAAAGACATCGGCGGGCCACCTGCAAAGCCCTACCAAGCACCAGGATCGATGTGGAAGACACTCAACAACTTTCTCCCCGTATACAAATCTGACAAAGGCAGCGGCCTCTACAGACGTTCGCTCTACACGTTCTGGAGAAGAACCACGACACCGCCTAACATGATGATCTTCGATGCCAATTCGCGCGATGTCTGTGCCACTCGTCGACAAGTCACCAACACCCCGCTCCAACCTCTTGTGATGCTCAACGACCCACAATTCGTGGAAGCGGCACGCAAGCTCGGAGAACGCATCCTACGTGATGGCGGAAAAACCGA
>CAXMOB010000321.1:0-4920 GCA_964194815.1 Vicinamibacteria bacterium
AAACCATCCTAACTGCACTCACACCTAATTCATCGTTATGTATCCAGACAACTTTAAAGAACACCTTTCCGAGACGCTCACCGAAATCAAAGATGCGGGCCTATTCAAAAGCGAACGTTACATCACATCGACACAAAACTCGACCGTCACACTTGCTGACGGCCGCGAAGTCATCAATATGTGTGCCAACAACTACCTTGGGCTCTCCGACCACCCACGCGTCGTGGAAGCCGCTTCTGCAGCAGCTAAACGTTGGGGCTTCGGCATGGCATCTGTGCGTTTCATCTGTGGAACTCAGACACTTCACCGTGAGCTCGAAGAAAGAATTTCAGCTTACCTCGGCACAGAAGACACCATCCTTTACCCATCATGCTTCGATGCAAATGGTGGCCTTTTCGAAGTGCTTCTCACCGCTGAAGATGCCGTCATCTCTGATTCACTCAACCACGCATCAATCATCGACGGTGTTCGCCTCTGTAAGGCTAAGCGTTTCCGCTACAAGAACAACGACATGGTAGATCTTGAGGCAAAACTTAAGGAAGCTGACGAAGCTGGTGCTCGCTTCAAGCTCATCACCACTGACGGTGTATTCTCAATGGACGGCATCATCTGCGACCTCGACCAAGTGCACGCGCTCGCTGCTAAATACAATGCTATCGTTCATTTCGATGACTGCCACTCAACGGGCTTCCTCGGAGAGCGCGGACGCGGAACGCACGAACACTGTGGCCTCTTCGGCAAGATCGACATCACAACGGGCACACTTGGTAAAGCTCTCGGTGGTGCATCAGGTGGCTACACATCTGGACGCAAGGAAATTATCGACCTCCTTCGCCAACGTTCACGCCCATACCTTTTCTCGAACTCCGTGGCTCCTGTGATTGCAGCCGCATCACTCGAGGTCTTCAACATGCTTGAAGAAACCACTGAGTATGCAGACAGAGTGAAGGCAAACACCAAGTATTTCCGCGATAACATGGCTTCAACTGGCTTCACCATCGCTGGAAAAGATCACCCAATCTCACCTGTGATGCTTGGGGATGCTGCTCTTTCTCAACAGTTCTCTGCCAAGCTTCTTGATTACGGCGTATTTGCCATCGGCTTCTTCTTCCCTGTAGTGCCGCATGGCACAGCACGCATCCGAACACAAATCAGTGCTGCTCATACAAAAGAGCAACTCGACAAAGGGATCGAAGCCTTCATCAAGGCTGGTAAAGACCTCGGTGTCATTTAATTATTTTACTTCGTTCACTTTTTAAAAAGGTCACACCTCTCTGGTGTGGCCTTTTTTCATTCCTCTTTGAGACCACCAACTGACAGCCTCGCAGATTGACGAAATCAACCCACATTGTAAGAATAATCATTATGGCCGAGTTGATCCACCAAATCTTATCCAAAAGTTTTCCATCATCTGAACTAGCCGCTTTTGAAGTGGCAGCTCTCAAAGCTCAGCTTGAAGTGCCAAAAGGCGTCATCCATGTCATCTCAGATATCCACGGGGAAGCACGCAAACTAAGGCACGTCATCAACAATGCCTCTGGCCGTCTCCGCCCCATCGTCACAGGACTCTTCAAAGACAAAATGACGGAGTGCGAGATCAAAGAGTTCTTACACGTTCTCTACTACCCAACCGAATTGCTCCAGAGTAAGTTCGAACAACTTCGCGATGAGGATCGTTACGATTGGGTTCACACCACATTACAGCGTCAGTTCTCAGTGATCCGTGAAATTGTAAAAAACAAACGAAGAAAGCTCATCAAGCATTACACTCCTAAAGAGTTCCGCGAGATCTTCGAAGTTCTGTTAAATTTCCCAGCGGGCGGCCATCACACAGCATACTTAGATGTGCAAATCCAACACCTAGTCGACACCAAGCTCGATAGCATCGCCATCCGTGCAGCATCACGCTTCATCCGCAATGTTGCGGTCGAAGAACTCATCGTGGCCGGTGATTTAGGCGATCGCGGGGCTCGCTTAGATTGGGTCATTGATTATCTGATGAAACAATCCTCAGTCTCTATAGTTTGGGGTAACCACGACGTCAGCTGGATGGGGGCCTGTCTTGGTCACCAAGCATTAATCGCCATTGTTCTGCGAGTGTCACTTCGCTACCGTCGCATGTTCCAGTTAGAAGAGGGCTACGGCATCCTAACAAAAGGATTAGAACGACTTGCAACCACAGTCTACGCTAACGATCCAGCAGAGCACTTTAAACCAAAACGCGGTGGCGAACGCGAAGAGATTCTCATCGCCAGAATGCAAAAAGCGATCTCTGTCATCCAATTTAAATTGGAAGGTCAAATGGTAGAACGGCATCCTGAATGGCAAATGAACGACAGAAACGTTATGACTAAAATTGATTTCACCAATGGTACCGCCTGCATTGATGGAGTCGACTATCCACTTCGCGACACCCTCTTCCCGACAGTTGATCCTACTGACCCGAACAAGCTTTCAGACGAAGAACAACACTGCATGGATCGCCTCGCTGAGTCGTTCGTCAGTTCGTCTCGTCTCTGGCAACACATGTCATGGGTCGCAGAACGTGGCTCAATGGGAGTCGTTCGTGACAAAGCGGTGATCTTCCACGCTTGTTTAGCACTAGACCCAGCCGGCAATTACGAATCACTAGATATCGACGGCAAGTCTTACGCTGGCCCTACACAATTCGACCCACTCAATGGTGTCGTCAAGCGAGCCTTCCGTGCTGGCACCAAAGCCAGTGAGTCAGACAAAGATTGGTTCTACTACCTCTGGGCCGGACCCAAGTCACCTCTCTTTGGAAAAGACAAAATGGCGAGTTTCGAAACCTATTTCATCGCCGACAAAACCACCCATAAAGAACAGCGTAACCTCTGGTTCAACAAGCTCCATGACAGGGAATTCTGTGATCAAGTTTGCCAAGATTTTGGTGTCAAAAAGGACGGACTCATCGTCAACGGACACGTCCCTGTCAAAGTTGAAAAAGGTGAAAATCCTGTCAAAGACGGCGGCAACGCAGTCACCATCGACGGAGCATTCTCCGAAGCCTATGGAGATCGTGGATACACGCTCATCTTATCGCCTGAGTCTGACCAGTTAGCAGAACACCATGGCTTCAAAGATCCTGTCTCAGTGGTGCGATCTGGGGAAGATATCATTCCTAAAATGCACGACATCCGTTGCTACGATAAACCTCGACTCGTCAAAGACACCGAGCAAGGCCGCATGATTCATCAACAAATTGAGGCCCTCAATGGATTAATCGACGCCTACGCTCGCGGAGAAATAACAGAAGTATCTCAGTCCTCAAGTTAACTACTTACTACTAGCGCCACGGATGTAAGTAATGGTGACGCCCACGCCAATCATCTAACTTATAGGCACTGAAGGCTACTCCAGAAAAATAGATACAGGGTACAATGATCAGTGATAAACCGAGAGTCGCAAGTGCCAACCAGATGGCAACAAAGACCATCAGGGTATTCCCAACCAACAAGATCACTAATCCATCTAAATAATGATGCTTATATAAGTGTCCTATTCCAGGAATAATACTCAGTAGTGCTGCGATTTTATCTCTGTCTTCTTTTCTCAATACAATTTTAGCCATGATATAACTTTAGGGATTACACCTCACAATATACCACAGTCACCATTTATATCCAAGAAGATTTAAGATAGGTGGGTTGGATTTTTCAAGCTCAACGGCTAAACAAATCTCACGTCAATTGAAACCCTCTAACGATCGTTCCACTCCACCAGTTCACTGTATTGAATCTGATTGCCGCCAAAAACGTCTAAGGCACTGCCCACAGTGAGATCAATCATCCCACCACTCTTCTGAGCCACCAGTTCTACATCAGCCATGCTCCCCACACCTCCAGCATAAGTCATCGGGATCTTCCCCCATTTGCCTAAATATTCGACGAGTTCGACATCAATACCGCCACAGAGCCCCTCTACATCAGCCGCATGCACCAAAAATTCATCACAATACTCAGCCATTTGATCGAGTGTCACATGCGTCACATGCACATCAGTCAAGGTCTGCCAACGGTTCATTGCAACCGTCCAGCCCTCGCTGGTGCGACGACAACTCAAGTCAATCACTAGACGTTGTTTGCCAATTTTCTCACTAAGATCTTTAAGTCGCTGCCATTGGAACTTGCCGTCCTGATCAAACAACCATGAGGTCACAATCACATGACTCGCCCCTTTGCTTATCCATGACTCAGCATTCTCAATCGTGACACCGCCACCAATTTGCAAACCATTCGGATAAGTCGCTAATGCGGTCTCAGCCACCTCCAAATTACCTGGGCCGAGCTGGATCACGTGGCCTCCAGCTAATTGATCGTCCAAATACATCTTCGCGAAATCTCCAGCTGATTTATTAGACACAAAATTCTCTTTCAGCCCCTCACCCGAATCGGTGAGCGTGCCTCCTACAATTTGCTTCACTTTTCCATTGTGAAGGTCGATACATGGTCTAAACTTAGTCATAAAACGGAACGTAGCCACTCAATAGGCTATTCAGCATTAAGCCAAGTAATAATCATGTCCAATCATACTATTTCCTCACTCACCATCCTCACAGGGATCCTCTGTGGCGGGCTCATCTCATGTAAACCAACTTCTGCTGCACCCGTGGCTACTGGCCTTTCTTCTCAAAACGATGCCGCAACACCTGAAGGGATGGTGCTCATCAAGGCTGGATCCTACATTCGCGGCACCGAAGAACCTCAGGAAAATAAAACGACCTACAAAGAAGAGGGTCCGATTCACACCACTAAGGTTAACAGCTTCTATATCGACACCAACGAAGTCACCAACGCCCAGTTTGCCGAGTTTGTCAAAGCCAAGGGCTACAAGACCTTTGCTGAAAAAGGTCTCACACGTGAAGATTTCCCGAAGGCTCCTGAAGATATGCTTAAAGGC
>CAXMOB010000322.1:0-1404 GCA_964194815.1 Vicinamibacteria bacterium
GTTTCGACTAAAAACGAGAGAGAGTGAAGGTAGCTTGGAAAACCTAGAGCTATTAAGAGATAGTGAAGTGGATCTGGCTTTGGTTCAGCTTCAAGCGATGCGAGAGCCAGGTGTTCGTGCGATTGCCACCGTCTATAACGATGTTGTTCACGTCTTGGCTAGAGTTGATGCCAATGTCCAATCGATAGAGGACCTGGGTGGGAAGAAAGTGTCGGTTGGTTTGCCGAGCAGTGGCACCCGAGACGTGGCTGAATTTCTACTTAGCCATTACGGGCTAAATGACAGCACGACGATACGGTTTGAAATGGGGCCAAGGGAATCTGTAGAGAAGTTAATCAAAGGGGAGATTGACACCATGATCCTGGTGACTGAACTGTCAGCTCCTGTAATAGAAGAGGCATTACAATCAGGCTTGATTCGTCACGTGAGCATTGGTGAGAGTGGAACTGCGAATGGACTGTGCGTAGAAAACCCTCTGCTGATGGCTGGAGTTTTGGAGATCAATACTTATGGTAAGCGAGGGATGATGACTAGACCACTGCCAGAAAAGCAGATAGTAGTGTTGAAAGTGCCATCTCAGTTGGTGTGTCTTGAGCAACTTGACGAGTAGGTGGTGTTCGAGATTACCCAAGCGATGTTTGAGAATAGGGATGTCTTAGAATATAAGGTTCCGACTGTCAGGAGTATGCAAGAACTGGGTGGTGGCACTAGTAGTGGCTACCGCGTTCACGAAGGAGCTAAAAAATATTTTCGACGTCATGACTCCAACTTCCTGGTTACCTATGCTGAGGTGATTGCCTTGGTGTTGTCGGTCTGTGTAGCGATTATCGGTGCTCTTGTAGCTTTAAAGCAGTGGCTGGACCGTAGGTCTAAAAATCGCATAGATCAATATTACGTTAAGGTTAACGATTTAATGGTCTCGGCTGAGGCTGGTGTCGCTGTTGAAACCTTGAGGAGTGAGCTATTTATTCTTCAGCAAGGTGCATTTGAGGAGCTCATCAACGAACGGCTTCATGCAGATTCTTCATTTGTGATCTTTCAAGGGCTTGTTCAGCAGTCGCTCGATAAGTTGAAAGAATTAGAGTAGGTTCATTTTTTTAAAGACTCTCTAGAGCTGGCCAAATTGTCGCTGACTCGTGTATAGTTAACCTTCCCTTAAATTAAGGAATTATTTAAATAAGTAGGGCTTTTTTTTGTCCATTTGAGTAATTATTCATATTAAAAATAGTGAAGAGGAGTCTTATTTACGTTCTTTGATTTGGCGCGATGATTTGTAATGTATTAATTTTAAGTGCATTATGATTCTAACGTATTAATATGTTAGAACTGTGATAATTCGTTAGGTCGACTGTTTCGTGTTTACAACGACTTGCGGCGATTCGTAAAATTTTAGTTTGGATGTCT
>CAXMOB010000323.1:0-2193 GCA_964194815.1 Vicinamibacteria bacterium
ATGGGTCAGGCTGCAGCCTGTGCGGCGTCACTTGCCGTCAAACACGGCACCACTCCAGGCGAGGTGCCACTGAAAGAAATTCATGCTCTATTAGAGAAACACGGAGCCATCGTTCCTAAGAAGGGCTAACACTCACACTAGCTTTGAAACGCCAGACTATATCACTGCTGCTCGCCATGCTTTTCGTGACCCTAGCGGTCACTGGCTTGATGGGCTTTTTTCTGCCCTTCAACCTACTCACCGTGTCGGTACACTCCCTAGTCGGGTTTGTCTTCATCACCGCGATCGGCTTCCACATAAAGAATAACTTCCGCCATCTGCGGAGTTATTTCTCAAATCGCACTGCCTTGGTCCTATTGCTGTTAGTCAGCAGCTTCATCGCCATCATTCTCTATCAACCTGCACCGGTGAAGGCGATTCTGAGCCTGAGCAGTAACAAAGGGCCGGCACTGGACCATTTCGAAATCCAAGGCACGCGGATGACCTACAACTACTCGCCGGCACCACATTACCAAATGCAGCTAGATTTCAAAGGTGGCCCGTCCTTTAAGCCCGACCAACCGCCATCTATCGCCATCTGGATCGAAAATAAATCCGGCTATCACATCAAGAGCCTCTATCCCAGCGAGCAAACGAACTCCGAAGAATTGCTGCCGTATTGGCACCACAAACGTGCCGAATACTTCAAAAACAAGCTATTGAACGAAAAGAAGAAGAAGGATACCGAATCATCCGATGACTTGGATGCCCTCAGCTCCGCCACCGATAACTACAGTTTCGACCCCAAGGACTACATCGTGCCAGAGGATACGGCGAAGGAATCTCCCTACCGCGTGATGATTGAAATCAACATACCAGGTGATGGTAACGAGCACTACAAGGATCAGCCCTCACTGGTGTATTCAGTGGAAGTCGACAACAAAGATCCACGAGCCTACCAAGTGCTTGAGATCGTCGGCTTTCCCAAGATGAAAGTGGAGGATGGTGAAACCAAGTGGTCACTCTACTACGCCGACGAAACAATCACCACCGCACGCTATCTCTACGATAGTGCCTTGCTCCAAATCGATCGATCGTCCAAGCCATGAAGGCAGCGACGCGACGTTTCCTAATCATTCTCATCGCACTTACTGCTATGATAGTGGGCGGCTATCTTCTCTTCACCGATGAGAACTACCAATACGAGAAGCTTGAGGGTGAGATTTTCTCCAGCCACTACCAGGTTACCTACCAGACGAACGCTGCATTAAAATTGGATCCAGGGGAGATTCAATCCGCCATCGACAAGGAGCTCAATCGTATCGACTGGATCGCATCAAGTTGGAAAAAAGAGTCCGAACTCAGCCGCTACAATCAAGCGGCAAATAAAGAAGAATTTCCTCTCTCCGAAGATCTCAAATGGCTCATCAAACGCTCTAGGGAAATCGAGCAGCTGACTGGCGGTGCTTTCAATATCGAACATAAAAAAGGCAAGCTCGATCTCTCTGGCATCGCCAAGGGTTACGCCGTGGATCGCATTGCAGAATACCTGACAGACGATCTAGGTATCGAATCCTTCCTCGTCGACATCGGTGGCGAAATCAAAGCAAAGGGAGTCAACCCCAAGGATGAAGCTTGGAATGTCGGCATCTTCATTCCGCCAGGCCATCAAGCTATTTCCGCCCCCAGAGTACGGCTAGAAGACAGCTCCATCGCCACCTCGGGACGCTATTTTAAAGGAAGCCACATCACCGACCCAGAAACTGGCAAAGTAGTGTCTCACTCACTGATCTCTGTTTCCGTCATCAACCCTTCCAGCACCACAGCCGACGCTCTAGCCACCGCTCTTTATGTCATGGGCCCCACTAAAGGGCTGGCCTGGGCCCACGATCACCAGGTCCATGCCATCTTCATACTTAAAGACGGTACGATTCTGAAAAACCATCCGTGACAAAGAGGTAATGAAAGCTTACGCGCTTGCTAAAAAACTGATGCATCCAAATAAATAAAACCTCCTATCTTCAACGCTAGCAGAACCAGCGAGGAAATCATTCCTCCTTTTTCTTCTCGGGTATTCGAAAGTCTGAAAAGGAGGTGATACGCGGTGCCTTGCGTTTGCCATCGTTGACAATAAACACAAGACTGCGGCTACGGGGATCGTGCCGCCACTTACTCTCACAGAGCGGACGCATATGCTTTTCTCCCTTGACGGTG
>CAXMOB010000324.1:0-19787 GCA_964194815.1 Vicinamibacteria bacterium
ATTGACTTCACGCCCTTGTAGGATTTCGACCTCTGCATTGACCAATGTTTGTTCTCCATCTTTACTGATGATGCGGTCTTTACGTGGACGGATGCCAGACTTCCATAAATAGGAATTCAACATCGGTAAATGTACTTCTGGGTCGAGGGTGATGAGAACGGATGAACTCATTCTTACTTCCCAGTAATCTTTCAGGGTGAGAAGTTCGTCGCTTGTGAAATCGACACTAGGTGAGATAATTGCAATGCCATCAGCATCTTGTGGGATGCGCTTCATTTTTTGGCCATTGACGACGGTCTCAGCTAAGTTAGCTAGGCTGATTTTTTCTAATTGGATGTTTTGTCCTTGGTAGACTGAGCGAATGTATTCCCACGGAGCTTTGCCACCGATCTTGCTGTCGAGGCGGCACTTATCATAAAGGAAATAGACCTTCTTTGGCTTTCCTTCGATAGCACGCATGAGGTTGGTGGTAATTTCTGCCTCATCTTTCCAAGCTGAAACAAAGTGTTTGTTATTATAAAACTTATCGACGTCACCATAGAAGAGGTCATTGATCGGAAGAAGGCGTACGTGACGTGCTCGGTTTGCTTCTTTGTATGTAGCGATGATTTTTTCGTTAGAAGAGTCTGGATTGAGAGCCTTAATGCGATCGAAGTTCTCTTTTGATGGTTCGATATAGTGACGGGCATCGATGATGAGCACAGACTTAGTGAAGGTGTGATCATACATTTCGGAGAGCTCTTGGGTGCGACCTGGCTCAATGATTGGGTTTACGAACTCTAGATCAATGGCTCCATTAGATTTGTCTGCATATTCCTGCAAGCGGGTTCTAGTGTGCTCAACTACATTTTCCTGCGAGTCTTGTTGGTATTTAGCAAACTCGTTGTGGTTGATCACCGCGATGATGCGAATCGGGTTGTCGCGCTTGGTGACGGATTCATCTTTGAGGTTCTCAAGTGTAGGTTTAGAAAGCTCCACACTATTTTGGCGTGTGAGGTCAATCTGCTTACCGTAGTTGAAGGCGACGATATTGACAGCGACTAGTAAAACGACGATGGCAAATATCTGCACTAACATAATAGTGCCAATACTATAGCGACGAATCGAGTGAATCTTCGTTTTTGTTGGAGCCTCTTGTTGAGGTGGCTCGCTGCTAGTTTTTCCAGCGTCTGAAGTCGATGGCATGGTGAGTGATCGTTAAGGTGAATAGTGTAAGAGATAGGTAGAGCGTAATTGTGCGTATATCGATAACTCCATTGATGAATCGACCTTTATGAATAAGGAAGGAAAGATAGTTGATCAACTTCGCTGCAATGAATTGGTCACCCCAGTGGACTGTGATGTAGCCGAGTAGGATAAAGAAAGTGATGCTGGCTGTAGAGACGATACCGGCAATGATTTGGCTAGAGGTTAGGGCACTGGCGAGACATCCTATTGCACAGAAGAGAGCTCCAGTAATCCATAGGAAAATGTAGGACGCTCCGATTTCGTTCCAAGTGATAGGAGCTGGCGAGCCCGATACCATTTCAAAAATTTGGACATGTAGCAGAAGTGGTAACCAAAGGAAAATGTAGTAGACGTAGACCGCTAGGTATTTACCGAGGAGGACTTGCCAGGTGCGGACAGGAGCGGTCATGAGGGGTTCACGTGTTCCGATACGTTCTTCTTCCGCAAACAACTTCATGGTGATAAGGGGAAATTGGAATACGAAAAAGTAAAGGAAGAGCGGGTTATTAAACTCTATGGCGAAGAGGTTAGAGCTAGTGGGAGCTTTTTGATAAGAGGAAAGTGCTGAGGAAAAGCACATCCCTTGCATCAGCAAGACAAATACGACGGTCACCCATCCGAAGGGTGATTTAAAAAAGTGACCAAGTTCCTTGCGGAACAAAATGAATAGCGTTCTCATAGTGTAGACGTGTGTCTAGGCTGGGTAGTGAGCAGCCGATGAGGCTAGACATTGCTTCACGCTATCTGAAATGACAAGCCTCAAAGTCAAAGGGGAAGTGGCTTTTACAATAAAAACAAGAGTTGGCTGGATCATTGGAACTGATGATTATTTCACTTTTGGACGATCTTGTCAGGGAGTTGGTAGATCTGTATGGTGGGGACGCTACAAAAAGTCGCCTCGTTCAACTTGCTTTTCTTATCCTGCGGGCAGCACCGCTAGTTGCCGGAGGTTGCCTTAAGAAGGTGGATGAGTTTAAACTGAATACTAATTTTTTTGGATTTGCACCTTTGCTGCACGATCGTCGGCTCATTTTGCCTCACTGGATGCTTTAAAGTATATGGAGGTGTGAGTGTATAATAAGGTTTTGTCGAATGAAGAGGTGGTATTATACCAATTGAACAGTTATCTTAGCGTAATGATAATTTTTAACGTTGGGGTGAAATAGTCAGCGGAACTGAGCGAGAGAAAGGACGTCGAATCTAACTACTCAAATGGTATTACATCGATAGGGTGATAGGTGAAGATGTGTTTTGAAAGGGAGTCCCACGGTAGGGGCTCCCTTTAGTGTGTTTAGGTGGCTGGTTAGATGGGGTGAGGGTGCTGAGATGGTAGAACGCTGTTCATTTAGTCGTTAGGATGACGGTTTGACACAGGCTTAAAATGAATAAATACCGACTAAAATAGTCGAATAATCAAAGGCGGTGCGGCTTTTACTTAAGGAAACTTAATTTTTTAGTCCAATGATTTACGGCTTCAAAAAAGGCATCCTGTGTGACATAACTAACTCACGGTAAGTTATTAGTGTTGTATTGTGTCGGTGTCGTTATTGAGTTATAAAAATGGTCACTTAAAAAAAATACTTGTCACGAGGCTGATGACGAGTAAAAAAGGATTGTTCAGAGTACAGTGCATACCGTGCTGTGCTGCTGTTCAAAACTAAAAATAAAACTACCAGACAATACCATGCAAACTAGCAAAGTAGTATCAATGTTGGCTGGCGTAGCCGCTCTTAGTAGCGTAGCTCTCGCTGGTGAAGTAACAGATGTCGCCCCGGTGACATCTGCAGGTGCAGATTTCCTCGCAGGAGGCGCAGACACTGTTAGTGTTCGCTTCGCAGGCCGCACAGAATTCCAATTCCAAGATAATGATGATGATGCAGAAGGTTTCGATTTCCGTCGTCTCCGTCTCGGTGCAAAAGCTAAACTTGGTTCAGGCTGGGCTTCAGAGCTTATAGCTGATTTTGCTCCTAACGCAAATAGCGGTGGTTCAACAACTATCCGTAAGGCTGTTATCACTAAGCAACTTAACGACATGTTCCACCTTTCATTAGGTCGTAACAAGGTTGTGTTCGGTTATGAAGAGACTTCTTCATCTGCAACAGGAGTTTTCCTTGAGCGTTCAGCTCTCAACGACACTATGAGAGGTGCTATTGGTTACGGTGTTGCAAACAACATCACACTAAGTGGTGATTTTGGTTCAGGTTTCTCAGGAGCGATCTCAATCGCTGATTCAACAACTGTTGATACTGATGCGGCAATCTATGCTCGTGTTCAGTGGGCAAACGACTTCCTCACAGTAGGTCTTGACTATGCTGATAACAACGATGCTGATGCATTCACAGTATATGCAAACTACGAGCAGGGTGGTCTTAACGCTCTTGTTGAATACTTCGACGGTGAAGACACTGTTGGAACTGAAGCTGACGGCTATTCAGCTCGTGTTTCATACCGTTTCGGCGACTTCGAGCCAGTAGTTCGCTACTCAGATTATGATACTGGTACTTTAAGCAATGATGAGACATTCATTGGTTTCAACTACTACATGGCTCCACAGGTAACTCTCCTTGCTGGATACGCTGATTCAGATACTGGTGGAGTTGACGGTGAGTCACTCACAGCACGTCTTCGCGTTCTTTGGTAGTGACGAGGTGGTTTAGGCCATCCGTTATTATTTAAAACTATTTATTGAGCTCCTTGGATTTTCCAAGGAGCTCTTTTTTGTGTATTGGCTCTGGGTTGGCAGCTAATACCATTCTGAGAAACAAAAGAGACAAATGTGGATTTTTAGGGTGTGAAAATATAGGCTCCGCAATCTTAGATTATAACTCGCTTCTTTCTTATGAAATCAGCGTTATTCTTCAGTCACGATGCCCACATCGCTTCTTCATCACGTCTTGATTTAAGAAGGAATCAGCCTCGCATTAGTCTCTTTTGAAACTCAGAGTGGTATAATGAGGAATGTGTGATTGGAGATAAAAGCCTAGAATTGTCTTTACGCTATATGGGATGGTGCGATAGAACTTAAGGAAGCATGAAAAACGTATTTCCACTAATCGCTCTCTCATTTGGATTGGCATCCTTGCACGCTGAGACCTTTTATCTTACTAATGGTAAGCAAACTAGAGGGAGGTTAAAAATTGTTGGGGAGATTATTTCGGAAAAAGATGGAGTGACCGAAGTGAAGGAGAACTTGGATGGAGCACTTTTTTTCTATAAGTTCAAAGCTGCAGAGATTGAGAAAACAACCCGTGAGGACTTTGAGGAGCTATATTACAAGGAATTGTTGGTGCTCAAAGTGACTCCGGATCTGAAGGAGGTTGAATGGTATGAGGAACAACACAAAGAATTGTTAAAGCGTTTCTTTGATGAGTTCCCAAAGTCTAAGAATATTGCCGAAGTGAGAGCCATTGAAAAGGCCTTGAATGCAGAAATGGCTGTTATTAAAGAGGGAGGGATAAAGATTGGGGGTAAAATGATTTCCGCTGGTGAGCGTAGAGCGGCGGCCTATGACATTGACTCTCAGATAGAGGCTTCTAAGTTTCACGCTTTTGTTGAAAAGGCGGCTTATGGTGAGGCTATTGCTATAGAAGAAAAGATGTTCGTCGATTATCCTAAGTCCAAGGCGTATGCTGGAGTGCTTAAAAGTTTGCCAATGATGGTGAAGAGCCATAGGCAGCTACTTGATTATAGGAGGAAAGAGTTTGAGCGTCGTGTGAAGAAGCTGGCAAAGGTGAAAGAGGAGTATGACGAGGAGCAATACAATAAAGTTTTAGCATCCCGAAAAAAGCAGAAGGCTGAATTTGAAGCTATTATTAAGAAAGAGGTCGAGGCTGGAGTGAAGTGGTTGACAATCAACCCACATTCCATGGAGAGCATAGACGCTCAGGCAAAGCAGATGGATGCATACATGCAGATCGTGGATAAAAAGATAGCTTCCCATATCGACCTCGATGTGGGGTCCATCTATACTGAGGCTTGGAAACTGGTAGAGGCTAAGAAATTTAAAGAGGCCAAGAAGCTTATTGAAAAACTTAGTGGCTATGGCATGAATATTGGCTACTGGAGCACCTTAGATGAGTTTTTTGAGGAGGAGCGAGACAAGGCTAATGATGAGGCTGAAAGGGAGCTTCGAGGCACTGACGCTGATATCATTGATTTATATATGGATATTGATGAACGAGTTCAAGATACCTTGGTTGAAGCGGCTGAGTATGCCGTATCTGTTAAGGATGAGGTGACGGCAAAGGAGTGTCGTGCTAGGTTGAAGGTTTTCACATCAAGGCTACAGCGCCTATTTAAAAGACGCCAGGGCTTAGAGAAGATGGATCCACGCGATATGGAGTCACAGAATGCTGAGTTAGCTATCGTGATTGAGCCTTTGTTGGAAAAGTATAATGTACTCGCTAAGCAACTAGCTACGAATAAGGAGTTTTTACTATTACTAGAAGAGCCCATGAATGCCTTTGGGAAAGTTTTACCTAATCCTGATGATTACCTGACTGAAAATGCAAAGAAGATGATTCAGGATTTCGCGGATAAAGAAAAGTTGGCGTCAATGTTCGAAGAAGCAATTCCCGATTTTGCTACGAAGTATGCCTATCGTAAGCCTATGTCTCCAGTTCTTGTTGATAAGGACCTAAATGCAATTAAACAAACATTAGTAGATTTAGAAAGCTGGTCTAAAATTGAAACACATTGTCCAAATAATGTTTATATTGAATACAAGGTGAATGCCCACTGGATTTATAATTTCCACAAAGGCGACAAATACACAGAGTTGAGTTTTTCTGAGCAGGTGGCTAAAAATGCTGCTGCATTAAAGGCTTCACGTGAGACATTGGATGGAATGACAGTGTTTGAAATTATTACGGAAGGCAAAAAGATGTTAATGAAAAATCCTTGGGTAGGTGATGCCAAAAAATTAACGATGAAGCAGCCATCTTCTGAAGGGGAGGCTAATACACTCAGTGTGGCTATCCCGGATTCACATACAGGTGCAATAGAAGTCATTTTTCGCGATGGAGATACAGATGTGCCATTGAAGCTAAATGCGTTTAAACAAAGACCTTGGGGTAAACTTGTTCTCAAAGTCGAAGAGGGTGAACTCAGAGCGTATCACACAAGTGAGTTGATTGCTAAAGCGGGTGGAGATCTTGAAGTACTGTTGGCGAAAGAGGTGTCTGCATTTACGGTTGTAGATGGGGTGTCTCAAACTGAAATTGGAAGCGTTAAGCTTAAAGGTGGTGCAGATGTTAAGCTGTATATGAAACTTGCGAAATGATCTTGGATATGCCTTATGTTCGAAGGATTAGCATAGTGTCTTTTTGGTACAGATTATAGCATTCGTTTCTATCGAGATAAGTTGACAATAATATGGAAAGAGGCATATTGCTCGCACTATGAGTGAGCAAGAAGTAAAGCAAAGCCCTTTGGTTGATTTGCATGTGGAGCTTGGCGGCAAGATGGTTCCATTCGCAGGTTGGAATATGCCTATTCAGTATACCAGTATCATGAAGGAGCATGCAGCTGTTCGTGAAGATGTGGGTATTTTTGACATTTCACATATGGGGCAGTTCTTCCTCAAAGGCGAAGGTGCAGAAGCTTGGTTGAATGGAATACTTGCGAACGATGTCACTAAGTTGGAAATCGGTGAAGCTCAGTATACCTTCATGCTCAACGAGCAGGGTGGGGTGATTGACGATTTAATCATCTACCGCTTTGGTGAAGATCAGATTTTCCTCGTGGTGAATGCTTCAATGATCGACGTTGACTTCGCGTGGTTGAACAAGCACTTGGCTGATGGTCTTACGTTGACAAACGAATCTGAAGCATGGGCAGGAATGGCAGTTCAGGGACCCAATGCAGTGGCAACGTATGCTAAGCTTTTCCCATCACGTGAATTACCTAAACGCAATGGTATCGACAAATGGGAAGAAGCTGACGAGACCTACATCGTTTGTAGAACTGGCTACACTGGAGAGGATGGGTTCGAGTTTTTCTGTTCATCGACCAGTGGCTCAAAGTGGTTTAAGGCCTACATTGATGCAGGTGCTGAGCCATGTGGACTAGGCGCACGTGATTCACTTCGCCTTGAAGTTTGCTACCCATTGAATGGCTCTGACCTTTCTCCTGAACGCACACCATTACAGGCTGGCCTAGGTTTTTTCTGCGCATTAGACACTGACTTTATCGGCTCAGACGTTCTTCGTCAGCAAAAGGCTGAAGGACTAGGTGAGAGACTCGTCGCTATCAAATACACAGGTAAAGGAGCTCCACCCCGTGCACATTACGGAGTTTACTCCAAAGATGGCGAGCAACTTGGTGAGCTTTCATCAGGTGTGATGTCACCAACATTGAAAGAGGGAGTTGCTATGGCATACCTTCCTGTTGATTCAGCCAAGATTGGCACAGAAATCGACATTGATGTGCGTGGACGTCGCTACGCAGCACAAGTTGTGAAAAAACCTTTTTACAAAAAGGATTAATTAAGTCTTAACTATCTAGCATTCAAAAATCAAATTACCATGACCTTACCAGAAAATTACCGTTACACAACGGATCACGAATGGGTTTCCGTAGAGGGAGACGTAGCAACAGTGGGCATTACAGATCACGCTCAAGAGGAGTTGACGGATATCGTTTTTGTTGAACTTCCTGAAATTGGTCGTGAGTGTGAAGCTGAAGACGCTATTGCTGTGGTTGAATCAGTAAAGGCCGCTTCGGATATTTACGCACCAATCAACGGTGAAATCGTCGGAGCCAACGAAGCTCTCGAAGGTGAACCCGCATTGGTGAACACAGATCCACATGTAACTGGCTGGATCTTTAAAATGAAGATTGCAGACATGTCTCAAATTGAGGCTCTCATGGACGTCGCTGGATATTCGGCATTCATCGGTGCTTAATTAAATTTACCTTGTTTGATTTTCTAGAAAATTAACAACACTCAGCTTTAGTGGGCTGCTCAAAGAATCACTAAAAAACTTTATGGCGTGTGGTGAAATTCCACACGCCATTCACTCTTCTCAGTGATTGGCTCGATGAGTTCTTTCACCTCTATTAATCACTAAATACCAAAATTATGTCAATTTATTCTGACTTCTGTAGTCGCCACGTAGGTGTGCACGGCGAGACTCGTGACGAAATGATCAAGGAACTCGGTTACGAGAAAATCGTTGATCTTATTGAAGATGCTGTTCCTGCGAATATTCGTGATGGTCAGCCATTGGAGCTTCCTGAAGCCTATAGCGAAGTCGAAGCTCTCGAGATTCTTAAACTGATCATGAGTCAGAACGAGGTGCTCACTTCATTCATCGGTCAGGGCTATTATGGCACTCTCACACCAGCTGTGATCCAGCGTAACGTGCTTGAGAATCCAGGTTGGTATACAGCGTATACTCCATACCAGGCTGAAATCGCTCAGGGTCGTTTGGAAGCACTATTGAACTTCCAGACCATGATCACTGATCTCACAGGTCTTGATATTGCAAACTCATCACTTCTGGATGAAGGCACAGCTGCGGCTGAAGCAATGGCTCTTGCTCGTTCATCTAAGCCAAGAGGCACTACGATGTTCATCGACGAGAGCACGTTTGCCCAGACGATTGACGTGGTAAAGAACCGTGCGTTGCCACTTGGTATCGAAATCATTGTAGGTGATTACAAGACATTTGATCCAGCTGCCTGCGAGGGACTTTTCGCAACACTCGTTCAATATCCAAGTAGCACAGGTTCTGTAGAGGACTACGCTGAATTCCATGAAAAGGTTCATGCTGCTAAGGCGACCACAATCGTGGCTGCAGATATCCTTGCGTTGACTATTCTTCGTGCTCCAGGTGAATTCGGAGCTGACATTTGTGTTGGTAACTCACAGCGCTTCGGTGTGCCACTTGGATACGGCGGACCTCATGCTGCATTTATGGCATGCACAGACAAGCTTAAGCGTAAGCTTCCTGGGCGTATCATTGGTGTTTCTAAAGATACCCAAGGCAAGCCAGCTCTTCGTCTAGCACTTCAGACACGTGAGCAACATATTCGTCGTGATAAAGCGACTTCAAACATCTGCACAGCTCAAGTTCTACTTGCTGTGATGGCGTCAATGTATGCGGTTTACCATGGTCCAGACGGACTTCGTAATATTGCATTCAATGTGCATGAGTTGACGATGCTTGTGGCTAATACACTCACTGACAACGGCTACGAACTCGTTAATGATTCTTTCTTCGATACACTGACAGTGAAGACTCCAGGTAAAGCTGAAGAAATTCATGCTAGTGCCGTTGAAAATGGAATGAACCTTCGTATTGTTGATGCAGACCACGTGGGTATCTCTATCGATGAGGCCATCACTATTGATGAGGCTGCTTCACTCCTTGGCGATGTGTTCGGTATCGAAGATCCTACATTTCCTGAAGAAGACACAGTTGCGTGGGATGAAGTGCACGAAAGAACTTCTGATTTCCTCACCGCTTCAGTATTTAACAAGTATCGTTCTGAAACTGAAATGCTACGTTACCTTGCTCGCCTCGAGAAGCGTGATCTCGCTCTCAACGAGTCAATGATAGCACTTGGTTCATGCACGATGAAGCTCAATGCGACTGCTGAAATGATTCCACTCAGCTGGCCTGAAGTTGCTAATATGCACCCATTCGCCCCTGCAAGTCAGGCAAGCGGATACCTCAGCATGCTTGAAGACCTTTCTGATAAACTTTCTGAAATCACAGGTTTCGCAGCGGTTTCACTTCAGCCTAATGCTGGTTCAGCCGGCGAATATGCAGGCTTGCTTGCGATTCGTCGCTATCACATTTCCAACGGTGACCAAGATCGCAATATCTGTATCATTCCAACATCCGCACACGGAACTAACCCTGCATCAGCTGTTATGGCTGGCTTCAAGGTGGTTCCAGTTGCTTGTGATGATGAGGGAAATATCGACGTGACTGACCTCTATGCTAAGGCTGAAAAGCACGCTGCAAATCTCGGAGCTTTGATGATTACTTACCCATCGACTCACGGTGTGTATGAAACAACGATCAAGGAGATTTGTTCTAAGGTTCATGAGTTTGGCGGCCAAGTCTATATGGACGGGGCCAACATGAACGCACAGGTTGGTCTCACTAGCCCAGGTAAGATTGGTGCTGATGTTTGCCACCTTAATCTTCATAAGACGTTCTGTATTCCTCACGGTGGTGGTGGTCCAGGCGTTGGTCCTATCGGAGTTGCTGAACAACTTGTTCCATTCCTTCCGGGCCATGGACATGAAGCACTCGAGTATGAAACTGGTTGTGTGAGCTCCGCTCCATACGGCTCCGCTTCAATCAATACTATTTCATGGATGTATATCGCGATGATGGGCACTGAAGGCCTGACTGAGGCAACTAAGATTGCTATTCTCAATGCAAACTATGTCGCTAAGCGTTTGAACGACTACTACCCAGTGCTCTACACGGGTAATAAGGGACTTGTTGCTCACGAGTGCATCATTGATGTGCGTCCGCTTTCTGATGCCTCAGGTATTACTGTAGAAGATGTGGCGAAGCGCCTTATCGACTACGGTTATCACGCACCAACCATGAGCTGGCCAGTAACTGGCACGCTGATGATTGAGCCGACTGAGTCCGAGTCAAAAGTCGAGATCGATCGTTTCTGCGATGCTCTTATTGGTATCCATGGTGAAATCCAAGAGGTTATCGACGGCAAGGTTGATAAAGAGAATAATGTTCTCAAGCACGCTCCGCACACTGCACAGATAGTGACAAGTGATTCATGGGACCGTCCTTATGGACGTGAAAAGGCAGCTTACCCAATGGCTGGGCAGCGTGATCACAAGTTCTGGCCATACGTTGGCCGTGTAGATAATGTGCACGGTGACCGGAATCTCGTTTGCTCATGCGTAGGTATGGAAGCATACGGTGAGGAAGAGGCGTAGGCGAATAGCTTATACTATACCACTTAGAGAAACAAAATATTCTTAATTTTCAAAGATCACTCAGTTTTACTGAGTGATTTTTTTAGCTTTTTATAAACTGCTAAAGTAGGATATCGGTGCATTGGCGCTGCTTCAAAAGCTGTCTAATTGAGAGGACGCTGAGAATACAGAGCAGGAGGAAAAGGGTAGCCATTATGACAATACTTGCTGTTTGCCAAACTGAATAAGGGTAGAGCTTGAGTGTGTAACTCTTGCTATGGAGAATCCAGCTGTCATTTTGGAAGATCCACCAGTGGAGAGTGCGGAACATGTGTCGCCAAGCTAAAGCACCCCAGATGGCAAGAGCTCCACCCAAGATTAGTAGGTAGACTAGCGAGATGTGCCACTGGACGGCACGCTTTATGAGAAGTTTCCATATAGTGATGATGAATAGACCAGCGCACAGGGGGATGATGAAAAAATGGATAAGGCCACGCACATCCTCGAAGTGGTGGGTCTCTTTTGGAGCGAGCTGGCCACCTCGCAGTGACGTATTCACTTCATCGAAGGAAGTGGTTTGCCAAAAAGCCTGACTGATAGAATTAGCATCATTTTTGTAGATTTCAGGCATATCACTAGGAATGGCTACTTCGTATAGAGGTTCCCATACTATGGGGGTAGAGATGAGTAAAATAAGTGCAGAAAGTAGGGTGACTAGACCAATGGTGGGAATGATACACCATTCGTTCAGTGTCATCATTTTGCTGAATATGCTACTATTTGATTTCATATAACTTTCTGAAGTGGGCTATTTAAGCCATTAAAATGGTTTTTATAAGGGTGAAAGTCCTTTTGTTTTGGGGTTCACTAGCAGTATCTGTTGGATCATGGAGCGATGCAACCAGTAAATCAATCGCGCACACGCAAAAACACATAACTTTGACTTGCACGGACTTGTAAATCATCTATAAAGTTGAACTCCAACCTCGCGTTGAGCCTGTTGAGAAATTTGATTTCGCAGCGGGTTTTTTGCACTTCTGTGCTAACCGCAAGGGGAAATTTCAGCTGATTTCACGAAATGAATCCAGACAGAGCCACACTTAACTTTTTAAATAGTTTCTCAGAAGAATCTAGAAACGACGGAGAAGCCATCCAACAGGAGGGCGTCGTCACCCAAATCTTTGGAAATCACCTTTTTATCCAAGGTAGAGTAGAACACAAGACCGGTATATTCCGCACGAGCTTACGCTTGCAAGGAAATCGCTGGTTTGGAAGCTGCACTGCGGAAGATGATACGGTCGCCGGAACATGTTTGTATGCCACCATGATGGAGCGTATGCACCGAGGCGAAGATTTACCAGAATCACCAAACGAATTTGATGATGTTGCCATTATCGACTTTATCGAAGAGAAGCTTGATCGCGAATGCGATGACAAAGAAGCAGACTTCGTAAGTAAGGTTGAAAAGCGCTATCGTCGTTATGTTATCGAAGGTGAAATTCATGACCACGATATGGTGCGATTGCATCCACGTTGGGATATTGCTAGCTATGAGCCGCTTGAGCTTTGGCCAATGCCTCCTGGTGATATTATTGAATTTTGGAACTATCTAGCATACGCCTTCTATAAGAAGAAGCTACCGTATCCGGATTTCATGAACTGCGTCACTGACCTTGAAGGTGTGCAGAAGAAGATGCAGGATTGGGAAAAAGAGCGTGAAGTGGCAGATTGGTATGATCGTCTCGAGACGGTGAATGACCGTCCACCAGTACTTGCTCCTATTCCAGTGATGTTCCGTCTAGTTTCTACGATCAACGAAGTGCGCCTAGAGTGCATGGAAGGAGAGAAGGAATACTACGCCATTCGCGAGAAGGGTGACATTGAACGTCTCGAAGAACTATTCGAACAAGCTGCACTGCGCATGGATGCTCCATCGCAAGTGATTTGGGAGCACTACCTAGCCTACTACAAGAAGGGGAATACTATTATTCTAGATCTTGAAGGTGAAGTTGCGTGTGCCTTCATGAATCGTATTTTCCGCCAGAAAGCACTTAAAGGCTATGTGGTGAACTTAGATGAAAAGCACTACAAGGTAGTTGATGAAGCACTGAGTTGGATTTGTGAAGACGATCCCTACCAACCAGATTGTTTTGCACTTCAGTTGGTCACCAAAAGCAAAGAAAAAGTTTCTCACTCAGTGCGTATGTTGCCTGGACGTGAGGAACTCTACCAATCTGATGAAACAGTATTCCCTGGACCACCACGTTGGCTTGAAGAAACTGATGTTCAGCCACGCTACCATATTCCAATTGAAGTTATTAACTCATTGGAAGGTGTTGAATTTTTAAGAAAGATTGGCGCTACGCTTCCCGCTTCATTGAAGAAGAATGTGGTAGACCTTTCGCTCTATCCAAAGTTTGTGATGCGTATCGAGCAAGGACTTACTGCTGCTGAGACGGAGCACCTTGTGATCGATGTCACGGCATTGGAAAAGAAGGGCCGTCGTGTAGAAAAGCTTGTTAAAGAAGGCTGGGAAGTGATTGAACAGAAAGCTGTGAAGGGTAAACAACTCCTTCGTTATGCTCGTGAAGACCTCTACCCTGTGCCAGATCTCCTCGGAGAAATGGGACTCACATTCGACGAAAAGTTACAAGAGTTTAAGACTCGGGTGACCAAGCTGTTCCCTGAAAAATTTGCGGAATGGGCTGAGAGAATGCCTAAGTCAGTGGATGTTGAAATGGACTTCAAGTTGAAGACACTTCTAGCTGATCCAGTGACTGCAGCGATCCGCTTCGAAGTAGTGAACCAAGATATTGACTGGTTCGATCTTCGTATTGTGATCGATGTTGAAGGTGTTAACCTGACAAAAATTCAGATTCGTCAGCTAGTAGCTGCCCGTGGTGGTTATGTGCGTATGGATGACGGTGGTTGGATGCGACTTGAAATCAAGTTGGATGATGACCAACGCGACGCTGTGACTCGACTTGGACTTGATCCATTCGACCTCTCTGGTGAAACTCACCGCATGCACGCACTTCAGTTAGCTGATCCTAAAGCTGCAGAAGTGTTTGATCCTAAGGCTTGGAAATCTATCAAGGACTCAGCACAAGATATCAAAGTGGATATCGACGTTGATGTTCCAACTGAACTTGATGCGACACTTCGTCCATATCAGGTTGATGGCTTCCGCTTCTTGGCTTATCTTGCGACGAACCGCTTCGGTGGTATCTTAGCGGATGACATGGGTCTTGGTAAAACGATTCAGTCGATCACTTACATTCTTTGGTTACGTAACGAGAATAGAAAGAATATCAAAGCGAAGACGGCTATTAAGATGCCAGCATTGGTTGTTTGTCCTAAGTCTGTTCTTGATGTTTGGGCAACAGAATCTGATAAATTTGCTCCTGAACTCAAGGTGCGAGTGCTTCGCACACGTGATGACCTTGACATTGTGCAGGCTCAAAGCGAACTCGATATCGTGGTGCTTAACTACGCTCAACTTCGTGTTTGTGCAGAAGATCTTAACAAGATTAAGTGGCTCACTGTTATTCTCGATGAGGGTCAGCAGATTAAGAACCCAGATTCTAAGGCCGCGAAAGCAGCTCGTGAGTTGAACTCAACGAACCGACTCGTCCTAACGGGAACGCCGATTGAGAACCGTTTGATGGATATGTGGTCGCTTATGGCGTTCGCAATGCCTGGCGTGCTTGGTTCAAGAGGCTACTTCAAGAAACGTTTCGATAAACGTAAGGATCCAGGTTCACAAAACCGCCTTGCGGCGAGATTGCGTCCATTCCTACTTCGTAGAACGAAGCTTCAGGTTGCAAAAGATCTTCCACCAAGAACGGAGGAGGAAGTATTTGCTAACATGGAGGGTATTCAGGCTGAGCTTTATAAGGCTGAGTTGAAGAGAATCCAGAAGGCACTGCTCGGACTTGATTCCGATGAAGCAGTGAAGAAGAACAGCTTTGCAATTCTTCAGGGTCTCATGCGTCTCCGTCAGATTTGTTGTCACCCTGGTCTTATTGACCCGAAGTATCTCAAGGAAGAAAGTGCGAAGATGATCGCTCTATTCTACTTGCTAGATCAGCTTCGTGAAGAAAATCACAAGGTGCTCGTGTTCTCACAGTTTGTGTCGATGCTAGATATTATCAAGGCACGCCTTGAAACAGAAAGCCGCGCATATAACTACCTCACTGGTCAGACTAAGGACCGTAAGGGCGAAATCGAGAAGTTCCAAACAACTAAAGATCCATCAGTGTTCATGCTTTCCTTGAAGGCGGGTGGTGCTGGTCTTAACTTGACCTCTGCGTCATACGTTATCCTTTACGATCCATGGTGGAACCCTGCGGTTGAAAATCAGGCGATTGACCGAACTCACCGTATTGGTCAGAAGAACAAGGTTATTGCTTACCGCTTGCTCACACGTGGCACTGTGGAAGAAAAGATCCGTGTGCTTCAGCACCAGAAGACCGCATTGGTTACCAATGTTCTAGGTGATGAAGGATTTGCTTCGAACCTTGGGGTAGAAGACCTTCAGTTCATTCTTTGCCATGGTGGCGAGATGGGTGAAGATCAGCTGTAACAATTTATTTTAGATAAAGAAAGGCCCTGATGTGAAAGCATCAGGGCCTTTCTATACCATTCTGAGAAATAAAAGAGACAAATGTAAATTTTTAGGGTGTGAAAATCTAGGCTCCGCAATCTTAGATTAGAACTCGCTTCTTTCATATAAAATCAGCGTTATTCTTCAGTCACGATGCCCGCATCGCTTCTTCATCACGTCTTGATTTAAGAAGAAATCAGTCTCGCATTAGGCTCTTTTGAAACTCAGAGTGGTATTAGTTTATTCAGCGAGCAACTTCTTTAGTGAGGGAGCGATTGCATCGGCCCACACTTGGTATTGACCAGCGGCTGGATGAAGAAGATCTGGCATGACCTTCTTTGAAAGTGTGCCGTCTTTTTCTAGGAACTTCTCGTTGATGCTCAAATAGTGGACGGATTTCCCGTCAGCGTAGACACTGATCAATTTATTGGTGGCGTCATTGAGCTTCCTCATCGGGTGGGTTGCTTTCTCACCACGTGGAAAAATACCGAGTAGGAGCACTTTTGTTTTTGGTTGCTTGGTTTTGATGAGATCCAGAATTGCTTTGACCCCTGCGGCCGTTTTTTCTGAGGCTTCCTTACGGTGTCCAACATTGTTGGTGCCAATCATCATAACGATGACTTTTGGCGAGATGCCGTCAATTTCACCATTTTGAAGACGCCAAAGGACGTGTTCGGTGCGATCTCCTGAGTAGCCTAAATTGAGTGCATTGTATTTTGCATAGTTTTTTGCCCAGACAGCTTTACCTTTCTTCTCCCAGGCATGAGTGATGGAGTCGCCTAGGAATACGAGTTTGACATCTCCTAAGGCTTTCTTTTCTTCTAGTTTTGTCTGATGGCGTTGAATCCACCATTTTGAGGTTTTTTCGTGTGGTGTGATGGATAGTTTGTCCGCTTGTTTGACTTCTTGAGCCATCAATGCAGAAGTGAATAAGGTGGAGGATGCGACTAGTGTGATAAGACCGAGCTTCATGATACGTGACTATAGGCCTTTGAGATTTTGGCACGAGTCAAAAAATTGAGTGCAGCAATGATGAAAGCTTATCAAATGGCTTGATTCGGGTGTTGCCATTTTTCTTGAAGCTGCTTTTTTAGAGAGGACAAAAGTTCAACGAATGACTATGGCCGCAAAGAAAGGAAAGAAGCTAACCCCGATGATGGATCAGTATTTGACGATGCGTCGGTCCTTACCTGATGATGTGGTCCTGTTTTTCCGTTTGGGGGATTTCTATGAGATGTTTTTCGAGGATGCTATCCGTGCTGCAGAGGTGCTCAATATAGCATTAACGAAGCGCCATGATGTGCCGATGTGTGGTGTTCCTCATCACGCCGGACAAGGGTATATTGCTAAGCTTGTTGGTGCTGGAATCCGTGTCGCCATTGGTGAGCAAACCTCTGTGCCACAGGCTGGAAAACTCGTTGAACGTGAAATCTCTCAGATCATTTCTGCAGGCACGGTCAATGACATCAACCTGCTCGATGATACCAAGCATAACTATATCGCTGCTGTCTATTATTGCGCCAAGTCTTTTGGTTTGGCCTGTGCTGACCATACAACAGGGGAGTTCACGGTCGCTGAATTTAGTGATCAGGCACAACTTGAAGATGAACTGCATCGCCTCAAGCCTTCGGAGCTCGTTTACGCGGACGACCAAGAGGCTATGTTTGGCACTTTAGCACATGGGATGAGTTATGATGGATATGCCTTTCTTTATGACCAAGCACACCATCAGCTTTGCGAACACTTTAAGGTGAAAGCACTTGATGGCTTTGGTTGCCAAAATTTACCTACTGCGATTAGTGCCGCTGGTGGAATTTTGCATTACTTAAGTTTTCAATTAAGACGTTCTTGTGATCACCTACGTGCTTTGAAGGTAAGGGAATCTAAAGACTATGTGCTGATTGATACGTCGTCCCAAAGGAACTTAGATTTAGTAGATTCGCGTTCTGGTAAGAAGCATACCTTACTGGGAGTATTAGATAGAACGTCGACACCTATGGGGGCTAGAAAGCTACGCGATTGGATTCTCCATCCGTTAAAGGATTTAGCTCCACTAGAAGCCCGTCAAGATTTGATCCAGACCTTTGTTGAAGAACCATTCGTGCTGTCTAAAGCTCGCGAGTCGTTAAAAGGAATTAAAGATATTGAGCGCACCACTGGACGCCTTTCGCAGGGTGGTGGTAATCCTAGAGATCTACAGTCCTTGTGCCTTTCATTAGCGCGTATTCCTGCGTTGAAAGAAGACGTGTCTTCGTTGGCTGATAAGAGTGCTTTAGCCACTCAGTTGTTAGCTGAGATTCACGAGTTTGGTGATTTAGTTGAATTACTAGAAACTGCTCTTGTTGATGAACCTCCGGCACAGTTGAAAGATGGCGGGATCCTTCGTGACGGCTATAATCCAGATCTAGATGAGCTACGCCAAGCATCTACTGAGGGTAAAAACTGGATTGCAAAAATGCAGCAAGAAGAGCGTGTGGCTAGCGGTATTGATAACCTTAAAATCAAGTTCAACAATGTCTTTGGATATTTCATTGAAGTTTCTAAAGGGAAAGTAGCAATGGTGCCGGAGCGCTACCAACGCAAGCAAACGATGGCGAATGCTGAGCGTTATATAACGCCTGAGCTCAAAGATATTGAGGGTAAAGTGCTGGGGGCAGACGAGCGATCTAGGCAAATCGAATTTGAAGCATTTGTGCATTTACGTCAGCAAGTGTGTGATTATCTTACGGATCTTCAGACCACCGCCAATGCACTGGCTACATTAGATGTGCTGTTGGGCTTGGCTGAAACGGCGCAACTGCATAAGCACGTGCGACCATTGCTTGATGAATCTCGTGAGTTACACATCCTCAATGGTAAACATCCCGTGTTAGAACAGACATTGAATGATGAAAACTTTGTGCCTAACGATACTTCGATCGAGCCAGAAGAATCTCAGTTAATTATATTGACGGGACCTAACATGGCAGGCAAGTCGACCTACATTCGTCAGGTTGCATTGATCACTTTAATGGCTCAAATTGGAGCGTTTGTGCCGGCTGAAAAAGCGCACATTGGATTGGTTGACCGAATTTTCTGTCGTGTTGGAGCTAGTGATGATCTTACTAAGGGGCAGTCGACCTTCATGGTGGAAATGAATGAGACATCGCTCATTATTAATAATGCGACGGAGCGGAGTCTCGTGATCTTAGATGAAATCGGCCGAGGCACCGCCACCTTTGATGGACTTTCTATTGCTTGGTCTGTTGCGGAGCATATACATGATGTGATTAAGGCACGCACCTTATTTGCAACTCACTACCACGAGCTCACTGACTTGGCCAATTCTCGTAAAGCAGTGCAGAATTACAATGTCGCAGTGCGTGAATGGAATGATGAGATCATTTTCTTACGTAAAATCCTACAAGGGACTGCAGATAAGTCCTATGGTATTCAGGTGGCTCGCTTAGCTGGCTTGCCCAAAAACATCATCGATCGAGCGAAAGCTATTTTAACACACCTGGAAATGAATTCAACTAGACCAGAAGCAAAAGCAAAGCCGAAGCTAAAGAATATGAAGGCCACCATGCCTGAAGCAAATAGTCCCCAGATGGATCTATTTTCGTAATAGGACATTAATGAACTCTTTAGCTTCTGTTGTGAGATAAACAGAAGATCAAGGGATTAGCGTTGGTAGGGCTATTGGCTCGTTACGAAAGTTATGCCATGGAAGTCTAGCACCCAGTCGGCTTTAAGTTTTGTACACTTTAGGGTGATGTGGTCATTTGATTTGATGTCGATCACACCCATGGAGTGGGAGCTAGGGGACCACTTTGCTGCCTTCGAGCTCGTCTTGAAAGGTTTTGCACCGGCCAAGGTGGAGAAGGTCATCGCGGAGCCTTGGCGGTTTTTGTCGCATGAATAGTTAAGGACGACTTCATACTTACCAGGTTTGATGTGACTAGGAATGCTCCACTTGAGGAATTCTGAGGTTTTGTTCCACGACACGATGGTGTTACCACCTCTGATTTGCATTGTTTTGCCATGGATTTTAGCAGCAGTAGCTGG
>CAXMOB010000325.1:0-22609 GCA_964194815.1 Vicinamibacteria bacterium
CTGCGGGTGAAAGATGTCGACCTAGATCGAGGCATTCTGACGATCCGTTCAGGCAAAGGAGACAAAGATAGAACCACGATGATTCCTAGGTCGCTGCAAGAGCTCCTCAAGCTTCAGCTAGAAAAATGCTGGCAGTTGTGGTCGGAAGATCGCAGCGATGGGATAGCGGGCACGCATATGCCTAACGCTCTTGCACGCAAGATGCCGAAAGCGGCGGAAAGTTATGAATGGTTTTGGCTATTTCCCGCCAAAGACCGTTCTGTCGACCCCGAGGCTAAAGTGATTCGTCGACACCACCTCAACGATCAGGTCTACGCCAAAGCGATAAAACGAGCACGCGATGCAGCTGAGATCCATAAAGATGCTACATCCCATAGCCTGCGGCATAGTTTCGCAACGCATCTCTTAGAGGCAGGGACCGATTTAAGAACTATTCAAAGACTGCTTGGGCACAGTGATGTAAAGACCACCGAGATCTACACCCATGTTGCCACTGGAGCCAACGGACTAGGAGTGAGCAGCCCGCTGGATAGATGAGCCCTGCGGGGGTCCCGCAGGGAGTGTTCAGAGTTCAGCGAGGCAGTTTTCAGTGGCTCGATTCTATGCAATGCGGTGCTGGGGGCTCCGTGCTCCCAAGGAGGGTTGTTAGTCCGCCCATTCAGGGCTCATTTGTTGGAGGCTATGTATTCCTAGGGCGGTGCCCTAGGCTGAGGAAAGCTCGCCTCGTTGAGGCTGCCCTGCGGGAGTTCCGCAGGGAGTGTTCAGTTTACCCTGTGGGCAAGGAGTGTTCAGAGTTCAGCGAGACAGTTTTCAGTGGCTCGATTCTATGCAATGCGGTGCTGGGGCTCTACGTTGCTAGGAGGGTTGTTAGTCCGCCCATTCAGGGCTCGTTTTTGGGAGGCTATGTATTCCTAGGGCGGTGCCCTAGGCTGAGGAAAGCTCGCCTCGTTGAGGCTGAAGAGGTTGCCCTGCGGGAGTGTTCAGTCGCGATGCCCGTATGAGCCCTTATGGTAAGCCCTCCTTCCTCGCCACATATAGAACCCACACACCAAGGTGTTTGATATATAGTCACTCGGTCACTATTTGGAACTTTCATGATAGACCCACTCCGTCAATTCGTTTACATATAAGTAACTTATGACGGATTCTTCCAAATATTCTGTGCCCAATCTCGAGCGTGCTCTGCGGGTATTCGAGCTTCTCAGCTACCACAAGGAAGGTCTCATCGTGTCTAAGATCGCTAAAGAATTAGATGTGCCCAGAAATTCTATCTTTCGCATTTGTGCAACACTACGCGAACAAGAATATATTCAGTATTACCGCGACACCCAACAGGTCACTCTCACCAAAAAACTTTTCTCCATTGCTTACCGAACACTGGCCGACGACAACATCGTCGAGCTCGCACACGACCCAATGAGATCCCTTCGTGACGACATCAAAGAGACTGTTCTCATCGGAGCCATGATGGAAAAGGAAGGAGCGGTCCTAGAGGAAATGGCTGGCCTGCATCACTTTAACTTCAGAGTCGAACGAGAAGCAGAGCAGATGGCCCCGGGAACATAGAACCGGTTGAGGCACATGCCCTGTTTGGCAAGTTTTTCAACGTTGGGGGTCTTGTAGTCCGGTTTACCGAAAGGCTAAAAATTTCCATAGCCAGAATCGTCTAGAAAGATGATGACAACGTTGGGTCGTGCCTGCTTGGCAGCTTGCACAGAGCAAAAGTTTACTGTCGCAATACATGCTGCAACAACGATGAGTAAGGAACGCTTGTTATTGTTTATATTTTTTTAGTCAACATCGGAGTGCTGCCAACCGCTACTGGTGTCACCCTTAATTTTACTTCTTTAACTGATTCAGCGTATAGTAGTAAACCTCGTTGCGTAGTGGTGCGCCGTCCTTTGACTTCATTCCTTTGATGGTGATTTCATACACACGGATAGCTTCAAGTTTAGCCACATCGATCTCGATGCTTGAGGGATCAGGCTGACGCACAGTGATTTGCTCATCTCTCATATCTAACATTTTTCCGCCGTATGACCACTTGGACTGATAGGCGAATGATCTCACTTTTACCGTTTGCTGAGTTGCTCCGCTGCCGGGCTGTGTCATGCCGACATGGAAGCCATTTTTCTTGAGTTGAATGGTTTTTACACTGAATGACTTTTTGCCGCGCCAAGTGATTCTTTGCAAACCTTCCGCTGGATTCCCCCAGCCACGGACGGTGTGGCCTGTATAGAGGCTTTTGCCATCGGCAGAAAATACCCCTCGGTGTCCACCAGAGAGCAACCCTTGACCATTGATGAAATGAGTACAGGAACCCTGGTATTCTCCATTTACTTTATCTAACATTACCCTGGTGATTCGCGTGCTATTGTTATCTGGAATCAGCATCTGCCCAGCAAACGGACCAAAGCCCTCCGGTATTTCGATAGGTTCGCCCGCAGAGCGATTCATTTCCATGTGTGGAATCAGAAGGGCGGGACGCGTGCGCATGGCATCGATTTCCTCAAGCGGCATCTTGAGAGGGTCTTTGCCCTCGGGCCACTTTGGATCCCATACGAGGCTGGATGGATGGCCATGAAAATTGCCCTTACGCACATGGTAAAGGGGCGTGGTTGCACGCCAGTCACCCTGATTATCGGTGCACCAGATATTTCCTTTCGAGTCACGCATAATACCATTATGCATGCGGAAACCACTGGCGAACGGAGTGGTCTTGCCGTCTTTGCTGTAGTGCATCACCCAGCCTTTCCATTGCACGCTAGAAAAATTTCTGCCACGGCGGCCAATCTTGGAGTAGTCGCCACGGACGTGATGGAAGGTCGGCCCGTTGTATGATGCTGTTCCGACCGCGATGTAGAATCCGCCATTTCCGTCGGGGCAGATCTCGTTGGTCTCGTGGTAATTTCCGCTCACGCCCCATTTGTCCGTGAGGTTAAGATAACTATCGGCTACGCCGTCGCCATCTGTGTCCTTCACCTCGGTGAGCTCGGCCATTTGGCTAATGACGATATGCCCTGGAGCAATGACTTCCATGCCACATGGATTATGAAAACCGGTGGCGAAATACTTCCACTGGAAATTTTTGGCATCAGCAACAGGTTTTGCCATCAGGATGTCGCCTCGGCGGAGGGCGATGTAAAGCTTGCCCTCTGAGTCAAACTGCACCGCGCCAACCTCAGGAGGGATTCCCTTGGGAAGTGCAATGGTTTCTACCTGCCAGCTGTCGGCGACACAGGTAAGTGTGAGTATTTTTACCAGACAGACAGAGATGAGTGCCTTGGCGGGTAGGGTAAAGTAAGGTGAAATTAGCATAGGACTATTTTTTGAGTGATTTGAGGTAGAGTAATAGTGACTGATATTCACCTTCTTCGAGTTTGTATGGAGGCATGTAGTTTTCTGGGTAGCCATCAGCGACTTTTGCATTAGGGTTACTAATGGATTCTAGGATATAAGCATCATCCACCAGAACCGGCTTATCAGAGCCTTTGACTTTACGTTTCTTTCCATGGATACCTAACAAGCTTGGTCCATGGCTTTTTGATCCATCGCGCGAGTGACAAGTGGCACACGCCATGGCGGCGAACACACGCTCACCAGAGGTTGCGTTAACGCCGCCTTTAAGTAGATTTTTATTGGGTGCACCTTTGTATTCGGCGATCTTACTTCCCTGAATCGTTACGATTAATTCGCTTCCAGATACCTTTTTAGTAGTGTGCCCAGGTAACTTGTCCTGATAACCAAGTGATCCCTTGCCTTCGAGGCTGTAGTGGATCGCGAGAGACTGACTGGTCTTTCCCGTCTTTACTTCGCAGCGCACTGTAGAGCCATCGACCTCTAACATAAAAATGAACCGTTTTGCTATTTTCTTGTAGCCAAGGAATTTCAGAGGCTTGGGGGAATCAGAAATACTTTTCCCATTGAGCTGAAGAGGATGCTTGCCGCTTGCTTGATAAAACACGGTGCCTACCAGATGAGGGACGTAGCCATAAGACTGCCGATTCCCGCGTTTGGGGTCACCCCAGTAGGATGTCATATCGAGAAACCCATCTTCCCATGCGTAGAGCAATCTACATTCCACCGTATCCCAGCAGTAGGAAAGCGCGCTACCGTAATTCACCCCAATAGCAGCTGGGAGACCGTCAATAGGCACATACTCACCCGAGACATCCTTGCCCTGTCCGGCATTGTATTTAGATGAATTGGCGCCACGGTGATGGTGACTTAGTACCTCGTCACTCAAGCCTGGATCTGGCATGAAAGTGCGTAAGAGTAACGGTTGCTCAGGAGAACCAAGTGGCCGGTTACTGTAGGTGAGCAGTGCTGCCGGTTCAGCATGCACAGCCAATGCAGAGGAGAATACAGCGGTGACGGCGAGTAAAATTGATTGAATCTTCATATGTGGTGGCATTGATCTGGTTCTGCACATTCCTTTATAGGATTGTCTTACACGTGCCAGTCATCTGCTGTCAATCATATTTGCCACAGCTTACCCACAGGCGGATCAAGCTAAGGAGCGATCCCCCTGAGACACCCACTACGAAGAATCTCTTTGACACGGAGGGCATGGGGATTACGATCTTAAATAAGTCAATGGAATGCTCGTAAATTGGTCATTTAAGCCACTCTTCTTTCCACCACAACCCTATCCATCCATCATGCAACTACTCCGATCATATTACCCGAAAAGCAAATTTCTAGCAGTCGTCCAATGTCTTTCACTTGCTGTCATTACGGCCTCCCCTGTCTTAGCGGATCCCGCTGAAAAAAAGGAATTGTTCAGTGGCTATGGCGTCAATAAATCGGTTTCATCTGCAGAGGCATCCAAAGCCGCTGGAGCCAGTATCATCACCATCGCGACAAAGACGTTGGTGCCAGCTGAAAGTGAAGAGGCGTTTGCGAAAAATCTTAAGCAGCTGAAAGCATCTACGCTACCGATTCTTGCGAGCAATAGTTTCATTCGCCCTAAGCATCTGCGTTGTGTCGGTGAGAAAGCCAACCACGACGAAGTGTTGAAGTGGGCAGAGGTGGTGTTTAGTCGGATAAAGCAAGTCAATGGCAAGATGGTGATCTTCGGTAGTGGTGGGTCAAGGAGACTCAACAAAGGATGGCCTGTTGAGAAAGCCGATGTCCAATTTGTTGAGCTCCTCAAGAAGATGGGCCCAATCGCCAAAAAATACGGTGTGACAGTAGCGCTGGAGCAACTCAATTCAGGAGAATGCAATTATATAAACACAATCGCCGAGGCCGCAACAATTCTACGTGCCGTAGATCATCCGAATGTTCGGTTACTGGCCGATCTTTACCACATGGCCAAGGAGGGTGACACCCCTGAGGACTTGAAGAAAGCCGTGGATTTACTAGTGCATGTCGAAATCGCAGAAAAAGAGGGGCGGACCTATCCTGGAGTGAAGGGCGATGATTTTCGACCATTTTTCCGTGTCTTACGTGATGCGGGTTATCATGGTGCGGTGAGTATTGAAGGGCGCGGGAAGGATGAACAACTCGCACCTGCCATTAAGGAGATCAAGAAACAAGCGGCCGAAGTGATGGCCGAGAAGAAATAAGCCAATGCATAACGGCCCTGGTCATCGGCAAACAAAAACGTGAAATAGCCATCTCACTTATTCTAGTCAATAAGGGTCTCCTTTCAAGAGCAAAACACACTACTCCATTGAGAGTCGCTTCCGAGTAGTCTGCTAGGCTTATTCTAGGGAGCCGCTGGAGGGCTCTTTTTGACTCTTCGGCGCCGGCCCGATTGTCCCTCCTTCTACAAACTTCGATTTGATGTAGCGCTGGCGCTGGTCATCCTTACCGCCGCTGACGTTGGCTGCCCAGCTAACGACGCACCAGCCGAATACGGAACACTCCGACCAACTTAATCAATCAAACAATGAAGCAACTACTCAAGCTAACATTAGCCACGATTATAGTCACCTCAAGCCTCACAGGTCTTAACGCCGCAATTGACACGGCAAAACCAAATATCATTTTAATCATGGCTGACGACCTTGGCTATGGCGATCTTGGGAGTTATGGACAAAAGCAAATCAAGACTCCCCACCTAGATAAACTGGCACAAGAAGGAATGCGATTCACTAATTTCTATTAGGGGCTCCAGTATGTGCCCCGTCTCGAAGCGTTCTAATGACAGGGCTACACACTGGACACACGCGTGTGAGATGCAACTTCAGTAAAGTGAGTAAAACTAGAGGTCTAGGAGGTGGACTGGGAGCTTCTTTCTAAAAAAGGAAGATATGACGTTCACACAAGAACTTCAACAAGCTGGATACACTACAGCAATGGCAGGCAAATGGGGACTAGGTGAGCCAAATCCAGAAGGCTTACCAGAAAATAATGGCTTCGATCATTTTCTCGGCTATACTTAAACCAAGCTAGAGCACACAGCTATTATCCTGAATAGATAGGGAAGAAGAATACCACTGTCGCATAATAAGATGCCCATAGGCTCAAATTGAATGAATACGACGAGGCAAATAATTGTATACATACATAGCTATGCATAAACACTTCCGTCTGATCTATCTTTGCACGATCCCCTTGATCGTTGCCTCATGCTCACGCTCTACTACAGAAGCTGTAGTAACAGGCGAGAATGGGAATGAGAATGTGACGCTTGACAGCACAGCCTCAGCGATACTTGAACCAATCAGCTTCAATAAGCATGTGCGCCCCATTCTCTCAGAAAATTGCTGGGGCTGTCATGGTGCTGACATCCACGAAGCTGAAGCAAATTTTTCACTCGTCTCCATCCTCGAAGCAAAGAAAAAAACCGACTCAGGATTAGCAGGCATTTCCCCGCACGCACCAGATAAAAGTGAAGCGTGGAAAAGAATTACAGATCTAGAAGATCCCATGCCGCCTCTAGACTCGCATAAATCGCTAAGCCAAGAGCAGAAAGACATCTTGCACCAATGGATCGCTTCAGGAGCAAAATATGAGAAACACTGGGCCTATATCACTCCGCAGCAAACAAACGATTCTGTAGCAACGAACAAGGTCGATCAAATTGATGCCTACCTCTCAAAGCACCTCAAGCATGTCGGTCTTGAGCAAGCATCAGAGGCTGACCCAGTCACTATCATTCGCCGAGTCTACTTCGACCTCACTGGCCTCCCCGCACCAACCGAGGTCGTTGATTCATTTCTCAAAGATCCATCAGCTGATCATCTCGAGCAAATAATCTCCAAACTGGTCACCACTCCTGAGTTTGGAGAACGCCTCGCAACCTATTGGTTTGACCTAGCTCGTTTCTCCGACTCAGTAGGCTATCACGGTGATCAAACGCACAACTCAAGTAATTACCGCGACTGGGTGATCCATGCATTCAACCAAAATATGCCCTTTGATCAGTTTGTTCAGTGGCAGCTAGCAGGAGATCTCATCAAACACCTCAGCCCAGATGACCGTAACGATGCCTTGGTAGCTTCTTGCTACAATCGACTGATACAAACCACTCATGAAGGTGGGGCCCAGAAAAAAGAATATACCACTATCTATGATGCAGATCGCGTCCGTGGAGTCTCAGGAGCATTCCTAGGAGCCACCATTGGCTGTGCACAATGCCACGATCACAAGTTTGACCCCTTCACCCAAAAAGACTTCTACTCACTTGCTGCATTCTTCTCTGATATTGACGACCTCGGCCACCTCGACAAAGGCAAGTTCAAAGGCCGCAATGCATTACCTACTAACCGACACCCAGAGATGAAACTTTGGTCACCGCTAGAACGAGCCAGCCTGAAAAAACTCAAAGCTCAACTAGCCACAACTACCGACCTCAAACAAAAAGCTCTGCTAAGCAAGAAAATCGCAACTTACAAACCACGCCAAACCATGATCAGCTCGACCGGTGGCAAACGCACAGTCCGCATTCGTCCTCGCGGTAATTGGCAAGATGAATCTGGCCCAGTCGTTTCTGCCGCAGTGCCAGAATTTATGGGCTCTGTCACTAAACTCCCAGGCTATAGCGGTACGACTAGCCGACTAGACCTAGCACAATGGCTGACTAACCCTAAAGCGAAAGGTGGCTGTGGAGAAATCACTTCCAGAGTCTTTGTCAACCGCGTCTGGTATCTGCTATTCGGTGAAGGCCTCTGCTCTAGCCTCGATGATTTTGGTGCCCAAGGCTCATACCCGAACCACCCAGAACTACTCGATTATCTAGCCATCGATTTCGCATCCCACTGGGACATCAAGAAGCTGTTCAAGACCATCATGGCCAGCAGAGCTTATCGGATGAGCTCTATCCCTAGCACTCAGCAGGCCATTACCGACCCGCTCAATCTTCACTTCTCACGCCAAAGCCGATTCCGACTTCAGGCTGAGTTCGTGCGAGACAATGCCCTCGCGATTTCAGGGCTTTTAGTCGACGACAAAGGTGGATCAGCAGCCAAACCGTATCAACCAAAAGGTTATTACCAGCACCTCAATTTTCCAATCCGAACTTATAAACAAAGCAACGATAACAGCCAATGGAAACGCGGGGTCTATATCCACTGGCAACGGCAGTTCTTACATCCTATGCTGAAGGCTTTTGACGCACCATCACGCGAAGAGTGTTCAGCGCGTAGACCTCGTTCTAACACACCACTAGCTGCTCTAGCCACTCTCAATGACCCCACATTTGTGGAAGCCGCTCGTGTGCTGGCAGAACTCACACTTAAGCAAACCGCTCTCAAAACCGATACAGCACGTGTCACTTGGATGCTACGTCGAGCCATCGCTCGAATCCCTACAGATCAGGACCTAGAGCCTCTACTACAGCTACTTGATGAGAACCGAAAAATCTATTCGTCTGACAGCAATGCGGCGAAACTGCTGCTTAGCCAAGGCCTCGCTCCTAGAGACACCACGCTTGACCCTACCGAACACGGGGCGTGGACCCAAGTGGCCCGAGTCATCTTAAACCTCCACGAGACCATCACGCGTCATTAGTCCCCTACCAACATCTTTACCTATCAATCACACCATGTGGAATCAATCAGCAGAAGCAAGCGAGCTTACTAACCTAGTGGGCCGTAGACAATTTCTAGGCAAACTATCCATGGGCGTCGGAGCTGCCGCTCTCGGCAAGCTCATGGGCTCTTCAACGGAGCAACAAATTGCTCACTTTATCCCCAAGGCCAAACGCGTCATTTTCCTCTGTATGGCCGGTGGCCCCAGTCACCTGGAGACATTCGACTACAAACCACAGCTCGCAAAACTGCATGGGCAAGCCATGCCGGAGTCGTTCACCAAAGGGCAACCAATCGCTCAACTACAAGGCAAAGCACTCAAATGCTATGGCCCTCAAGCAGCCTTTAGTCGCCATGGAAAAAGTGGTCAATTGATATCAGACTTCCTACCTAACATTGGAACACTAGCTGATGACATTTGTGTGATCAAATCGATGGTAACCGAACAAATCAACCATGATCCAGCTCACACCTTTCTTAACACCGGCACCATTCTCTCTGGGCGGCCATCGATGGGTTCGTGGATCAACTATGGTCTCGGAAACCCCAGTGATAACCTCCCAGGCTTCGTTGTCCTCACTTCAAAGTCGGGTCGTAACCCGCAACCCATCGCCTCACGCCAATGGGCAAGCGGTTGTTTACCATCGGTCTACCAAGGGGTTGAATTCAATTCCAGAGGAAACCCAGTCAACTATGTTGGCACTCCAAAAGGCGTAAACTCTAAGCAACAACAAGCCGTCGTCAAAGCGGTAAAGGAACTCGATAGGCTGCGTAATATCCAGCAACACGATCAAGAAATTGACGCTCGCATCTCGCAATACGAGATGGCTTTCCAAATGCAAACCTCAGTTCCTGATTTAATGGACATTTCAGGCGAATCAAAAAAGGTGCTCGAAGAATATGGTGCAACTCCAGGTGATGGATCATTTGGCTCTAACTGCCTATTAGCACGACGCCTCGCTGAACGCGGAGTCCGCTTCATTCACCTCTACCACCGAGGATGGGACCATCACGGTGACCTCAAGAAGTTCATGGGTATTTCCTGCGGATCAACGGACAAACCAACGGCAGCTCTGATCAACGACTTAAAACGTCGTGGCATGCTCGAAGACACGCTCGTCATCTGGGGTGGTGAGTTTGGCCGCACACCAATGGCTCAAGGAAGTGGCAGAGACCACCATATTCAAGGGTATTCCATGTTCATGGCTGGTGGCGGTGTCAAAGGTGGTATTTCGCACGGTGGCACAGACGACTTAGGGTACCATGCCGTTGATGATGTTGTTCCAGTTCGCGACCTTCACGCAACGATGCTCCATCAACTAGGACTAGACCACCACATGCTCAGCACCAAGTTCCAAGGGCTCGACACGAAGCTAACAGGAGTCAAACCAGCAAAAGTGGTGAAGAAAATTTTAAGCTAATTATCCCCGATCCAATGGATCGGCACATCGTCAAAAGAAGTACCTTTGAGTATCAAGCAACAAATCTAGCTTGCAGCTAGTTGCTCATTTATTTTTTTTACGTTCTCTAGGAATCAGTTTCTTAAGGGCAAGCCCAGAAACACTGAGATAGCTCTCCGGCTCACCTTTTAGGGCGTAACATTGAAGTCCTACATTTCCTTTAAATCTAATTTTTTTAAGAATTTCAAAAAGTGGGGCGAGATCGTAATCGCCTTCACCAAGGGGCCGAATAAGTTCCCCCCATGAGCTGCCGCCTTGAGATGCACCAGACACACTTACCGCCCACAAATATGGTACAGCATTTTCAAGTTCGTTTCTAAGGTTTGCCTTCGGCTGTTCCTTTAGGAAATGACAAAGATTGAACATAACACCTACGTTGTCACGTTTAGTAAGTTTAGCAATTTCGACAGCTTCAGTGATGGTGGCCACCACGAACTGTCCAGAGTGCGGATAGAGCACAACCTTGAGACCGGCAGGTTTGGCCATATCGGCGAGCTCCTGCATCATCATAACCGCTTGGGTATGTGCTGCCTTATTATCGCCACGTGGTCCTTTGATATAGAACTCTAGAACGGTATCTGTGTTCTTCAATTTTTCGATAATGGCCTGGTAATTTACCCGATCAAACACGTAACCAGTCTCAGTCACAGTTCCTCCTCCATAGACACTGAACACCTTCACCTTTGCTTTCGCATAAGCGTCTAGTTTTTCGATCGCTCCACCTTCACTCATTGACCCAATGCCATCAAATCCAAACTTATGAAGCTGCTCAACTTGCTTGTTCATCTCTACTTTCTTTCTACGATACGCATTCTCAAACGCGAATACTTGAGGCACGTGCGCGATCACCTCATGGGCAGTGTAGAAAAACCTTGGCTCTAGCAGTTTTCCTAATGTCGTTGATTGAACACCAGAAATTGCCACATCATAAATCTGACCAGCAAGGAGTGGTTCAGCTAAGCGGATATGAACGGTTTTGCCAGAAACCTCAACAGACTTTAACTTGAGTGCCGTAGGGTTAACTTTCGGCGAACCATACTTACTATGGTAGTGCAGGCCATAGTGATTGCCTGCAATCTGAATTTTTTGCTTAGGATCAACATCTCCATTGAGGGTGACCTTAAATCCAGATGAAGTTAACTCGACTGCTTTTACAGCGAGGTGTTCTTTCTCTAAATACTTCAACCGCACTATGCCAGAGCCACCCGCCCAAGACAAATGCGTCTTACCAACATACAAAGAACCATCATCCCCTACGGTAAGCTTAGCATTGCCACGCCCAAGCTTTGTGTGCTCATAAAACTTCATCACCGCACCTTGCTGTAGGCCATTCACCACATCTGGTAAATAACGTACCAACCTTGGTTGATTCATCTCCCCCATGATAATGTCACCACCATAAGGACCAAAGCCCTTCTCGGGTAAGGTGAGAATTTGAGTCGGTGAATTCGCTAAATCCCCTTGGGGCAGAAAACAAACTGACTTGGAACGAAGCTTTTCCAATTCTGCGGCCTTCAAGTTAGCGGGCGTCCCTCGATCCCAGCCATCACGCCAAATCAAACTATCTGCATGACCATAAAACTTCCCTTGTTCAATCTTATATAATTTACTACTTCCTAACCAATCACCTTGGTTATCATTGATATACAATTCGCCTTTTGCATTCACATGAACCCCATGAGGAGTGCGTAAGCCTGAGGCAAAAGGAGTGATTTTACCATTCTTAGGGTCAACCTTAATCACACTGCCGCGATAAGGTACACGAGCGAACATACGCGGTAATTTTTTTTGTCTCCCCGACTTCCAGTTGGGTGTCGTTTCCGCATGTGTGATTCCACCGGCATCATTCCACACCCCTCGAATTTCGGGTCTAGTTCCTCCATTATTTGACGCAGTTCCCAACGCTACATAGAACTGACCGTCCGGGCCTTTCTCTGCCCCAAAGGCAAACTCGTGGTAATTCCCAGTCATTCCCCATCCAGCACAGAGCGTCTCGTAATTATCAGCGCTGCCATCTTTGTCCGTATCTGTGATTCGGGTTAATTCGGCACGTTGAACCACCACGATAGAGTGCTGATTCTCCACATGCATTCCTAAGGGTTCATGTAAGCCTTCACCCCACGGTTTCCATTCTTTACCAGAATAGACCATGATTTCACCACGGTGAAAGGCTGCAATAAGATCGCCGTTAGGCAAGGTGCCCAATGCCCCAATTTGGGGATCAACGCCCTTTGGATTCGGCATTTCCGAATACGCAACAACACTATCCCAGCTAGTTTCCGCAGTCGCAGCCTGTGCTACAATTGCCGACACTCCCATCATTAAACCTGCTATGATAAATTTTTTCATTCTATTGCTCTTTTTGGGGTTCAAATGTCATCGTGAAATTGAGTGCTTCAGCAGCCGTTAAGTGCAATGCTTCACTCACTAGCTTTCCTTTTGAATGCGTAAATTCCCCCTTACTCAAATCACCTAGTGCGTATTTCACAGCTCCTTTGGCATTCGATACCTTGACTTCTATGGACAGCTTTCCTGCATCATTACCAATCGCCTCTGTGATCACCACGTCCCCTATCGCGTAGCGAAATGTAGGTAAGCCAGCCGTCACACTATAGCCCATGAAACGTGGTTTTCCCTCTACTCCCTCTAGATCAATCCCTGACGTCACTTTTTCAGGTGCTCTGTAATAAACCTCACCAACTACTTGTGCTAAGTTATTGCCATTGCCCTTCCAATAAGGGAAGCCGTTGATGAAGCCTCCACTCCAAGCGTAGCGAAGCCGACAGCTCACCGTATCCCAACAAAGTGAATGCTGCCCATTCAGAGTCACGGCAATCGATGCCGGGCTCGTGTCTTTTAAAAATATTCTTAATATCCTTGGCTTAGTCAGTTGCTCTCCGGTCAAGGCGTAAGGATCAGCTTTGACAACTTTTTCGGGCTTATACTTTTTCCCCTTAGTGAGTTGCTTGATGTAGCCATGTATCGCGGCAAGGTTTTTCTCGCCAACAGTCGCCATCGACGGCATTTGAATGGCATTTTTTCGCTTCTTCCCTGGGCTTATACACCATTTGACAAAGCCCTTAGGATCGTTTTTGTAGAGGTGATTGATTTCAACGAGACTCGGTCCAACAACCGGGAGGCCTTTTTTATTCTCAAGCTGGTGGCAAGCCGCACAGTTATTTTTCATCAAGGTTGCCATTGGGTCTATCACCGCCTCAGCTGAGGCCACTTGGCTAGCGAGCACGGTCCAAGCCAAACACAGCATCGGCATTATCCTTACACATTTTGTTTCATTCATCCTTTGTTGCATCATCACATTCTTAATAGTTATCCTACCCGATTCTTTATACCATGATGTGAGCAAAATACGTTCATTTATAAGCGACTTGGCAGTTTTCAAAATGCGACAAGCGTGTTCCATCACGATAAAATAGCCAAACCTATCTTTCATTCCGTGACTCTAGTGATGGAGCCCAGTAACTTTCGAGGATCATTGTCCTTACGCTGACACAAAAGTGCTCATTACCATAAGATAATGAGCACACTGCACGCCCTCTTCACGCCTCGAAGTTGAATTAAATCTACTCGAAAATTCTACCAGATACTTTTCCTCATTGGTATAAGATAATGAGCACACTGCTAAACCTATTGAAATCAAAGCTTCTAGCGCTTCCAGAACAATAGAGCTGAGCTAACTGCGAGAAGAAGAATCATCATGATCATGGAGGCGTTGCCGCCTTGACCTTCTTCAGCAAGAGTGAGTTCTAATTTAAGGTCGCCTGACTTCCCAAGCTGGATTTTACGCTCGAATTCTAGCACAGTGCCCATTTCTGGCATTGTCACTTCAATCGCTTGAGGTGCATTCACTCCTTGCGAGTCTGCCGATACCATGAGGCGTGCGATTTGCTCTAACGATTGTTTCTCGTCTTCGCTCATCCCCTGCATGAAGTCACGCACCTGGTTCGGGTCATAACGATAGTCTCCTTTGAACAATGGATTACGACTCGCCGCTTCTTCCAGTGCTCGGTTATCCTGAACATTACCTTCTGCTTTGTTCTCAAGATACATACGCTGACGGCGTGTGTTCAATCCCATCAAGGCATTCTGCCATTGGTTTTTAGCGAGTAAATCATGCGCATCGTTATTCATGTCGCGGCCTACTGCCTTATTACGAGCCACTTGGCTGAGGATCTCATTCGCTTTCTGACGTTCACCAGATTTAATGTAACCATCCACTTGCTGCATCATCGTGGCTGCACGTGATTGCTGTGATTTCTTGCTACTTTGAATGGCTGTTTGGTAGTCGGCTGAGCTAAATCCTCCGAAGTGTCCTGCGATACTATTTTCCTCAAAGTCACCACCAGCTTTCACTAGTTTCACTCCCTTAGGTAAAATAACTTTCCATTGGATTTGCTCCATCGGAATTTCTAACTGCGGAGCAACTAAGGTCAACTTAGCTCCAGAGAATCCAGCCGAAGTATTTGAATACACCACCTGCACCGTTACCGCTTGTGATGAGCCAACTCCAGGAGTCACATTGAAACGAATCTTGCCACTGCCTTCTTCTACCACTGCCACTGAATCACCATTGACAAGAACTCCAAAGAGTTTCGCACCAGCTGGTAAGGTCACTCGCATTGGGCTTTTCTCCACCACATCAACGTGAAGGAACAAGTGATTCAAGGCATTCCCTTCAGTAGAGAAGAGAGTTTCGAGTTCACCACGCTTGACGCGTAATTTTAATGTGTCAGCCATCGCATGACGCTTAATCTGCACCGGCATGGCTGCTACAGCATCAAGTAATTTATAACTCAGTGCTGGGACTCCGCTATTGGTCACGTGATGTAAACCAGACGGAATGGCCTTCCAGTCAGTGTCACGCCAGCCCTTAACGCGATTCATCGCTTGCACATCAAATCGCTCATTCGCACGTACTGAAACATAATGCTTCACCTGCTTCACCTTATCTAAACTGACGGGAACGATCGATTCTTTACCATCGGCACGTTCTGCACTTGTTTGAAACTCAAGATCGAACCCAAAGGCTCCGATCATGCCGCGACGTAATTCCACTTTCCATAGGTCACCTTCGACCTTTTCGATACCCTTCACATGTGCACCGTTGACACGAACGGTGTCTTCTTCTTCAGCATCGAGACCTTGGATCTTCACCCATAGTTCTTTCACTGCAGCATGGCTCACATTGTAGTTTAATCCCACACGAGTGCGAGTCTGACTATCACGTAGCGTCACCTCTTGTAACATCTCAGCCTTCACCCATGGCAATAGTTTTTCCACAGCGATCTTCAGCACAGATCCTTTTTCAAGCATGCGGAACACCAATGCCCCAGCGTGTTGTTTACGAATCTCGCGAGCATCTTCCTGGGTCACGTGCTTACGTGATACCGCAGACACCTGAATTCCTTGTTGAGGCATCACCGTCAGTGAACCTGACTGACGCACTGCTCCTTCTAGAAGCATCTGTGGTGCATCCCATTGGCCTTCGATTTTTGCTTGGTTCGAGGTTAAAGCGATTTTCAACACCAAGGTGCCTAATTGCTTGCCATTCAAATCAATCTTTAAGAATCGTTTGCCCTTTTCCACAACTTCAGAGAAATCACGGATTGCACTACCATTCACTGACTCGACTTCAAATCCTTTCGGTAAAGCGAAGCGAAGGTCAAAAATACCGGCACGTGTCACCACTACCTGAGCAGTTGTGTTCAGCACCAATCGCTCATCGCCAATGTAGAGGTTTTGGTTTGTAGCAACGCGTAGCTCTGGAGAAACAGCTTGCACAGTGAATCCTGCAGACGCCTCGTCAGCTCCGTAACGGTAGGCTTTGTGAAGCGTATAGCCGGCACGAAGTGTGCGAGCTCGCTTATTCACTACAGTTGGGAAGTCTTCGACATTCGCTACATTCATTCCTGTTACTTTCAATCCATCAGGCTGAGCGTCATTACCAAAGCCCAATCCTAACATACCAATCACCTTGGCAGCTCCCTGCACGCGAATTGGTTCTACGCTAAGCTTTGCTGGCAAGGCCTTCAATGCGCGTTGTGTGGTTAAGGTGAAGATAAAGCTCTGGTCCATCGGACGCTTCAACTGAATGCTCAAGCTATTCTTCTTTGGATCAAAACTCCAATGGTCAATCTCTGCACCATTGACATCACCCACCATTAAGCCTGCTGGCATATCCAATTTTAAGGTACGGATACGTCCACTGATCAAATTAACTCGCACGTTGTGCAACCCATCTAACACACCTGGTGCAGGTAGATAAAGATCAGTCACTTCTGCAAAGAACTTCACCGCAACTGTATCTGGATTAATCTTCTTTGGCTTGATATCGAGCTTAACTTGCTCAGGTAACAGCGTCAATTCTGACACACTCTCACCCGCCTCATGCTTATGCGTTGCCTTCACGGCGGAAGTCGAATGGGTTTCCCAATCCTTCTTATCCACACGCACTACCATCTGACGCACGGTCGACGGTGCTGTCACCATCCCCCAAGCATTCTCAGCAAGGTTAGGCATAGGCATTTGGTATTCGATCTGAATTTCGTGTTTGCCTGAATATTCTGCTACTGCATACCAATACACTAAGCCTTTGGTTTGCTCTTTAGCCACCCGACAACCAAGTGAGGTAAACTTCGACAATGTCGCTGGTGAACGCAGCACGACTACTTTCTCACCAAGCTTGGCGTTCCATGTCATCACGGCAATCGCATTGAGGCGTTCTTTTTCAATCTTCCAATCTTCGGTAATGGTATCCACTCCTGCATCTGCGCGGTCTGCACCGAACATTAACATCAGTGCCACCATCGCTGCTGCTGGAGCTCGCAGACGTGGAATGTTATGTTTTAACTTCCAAATCAAGAATCCTAAAGCAACGACGATCATCAATCCCATAAACAGGACTGCTCCTCCATATTGCATCAATAAACCAACGGACAAGGCCAATAGTCCTAGAGCCGGAACGCGATATGCTCTAAATTTAGCTATCAACATTCCTACCACTAACAACAGAATCCCTACTCCTGCGATGATCGCTCCTAATGGAGAAAGCATCGATTGAGCTGCACTAATTTGTTCAATCTCCATAACTATCGCCTTATTGGCTTCTACCATTGGGGCTACAACTTCGATACTCGTTTGATGCTCGTAAACACTGTAGCTCACGCCGCTCATCACGAATAAGGCAACAGCACCTGCTGAAATAACCCAGAATGACCCAACGATGGTTTTCCACATCTTCGCTTTTTTACCTGAAAGCAAGAGCACCCCAGCAATCAACGGCAACAACACGGCGAAAAGCCAGTTGAGGTTTTTAGTCAACCAGGTGAATCCTGTTTCACCACGATCTGGTTGCTCGACATTCACATTGCCACCCACAGGGACAATCAATTCGCCATCGAGTGATTTTACAGTCCAGTTGGTCACCACCGAAGGTGAAGAAAAAATTGGAGTTCCCAGTGAAACTCTGCCCTTCTCTGCCACTTTCATGCCATAGCTGAGTTCCACCTTCACTGGTGTATTCAAGTCGTCTTGAGCAGGCAGTGGCAGTAAGAAATAGACACCGTCACGACGGGCATTGATCACCTTACCATCTGCCTTAGCTCCCCAATATTCGGCTCCATCAGGAAGTTGCATGCGTAACATTTTCTTACCACGTGATTTCACAAAGAAGGTCGCGATGTTTTTCACATCACCATGCTTAGTGAGTTGAGTTTCCACTTCTGCGTAATCGATCGATTGGCTAACATGATCAGATGGTGTGAACCATTGGATGTTAAAATCGAGCTCGAATGGTCGAGCGGAATACTGCCAAGCGGCAACTGTAGGAACAGTCGAAAGCACACGGTATTCTGCTGGAAGTTCTGCTTCTTCTAGAGCTAATAATCCCTTAGAGGATTTTAACACCTCGTGCTTCACTTGCATCGGGCTGATCACTTGCACGTAGCCACTTTCTGACTGCACTCCAAGCGGCGTCACTTGACCCAGCTTCAATGCTCCGCCTTCGGCTTTGATGGATTGCTCGTATTTCACAAATAAGCTCACATTGCCCAAGGCCGGTTGCTCAAGTGTCACAATCAGATGGTTTCCCTCACGTGTGTGAGATCGCACATTTTGACCAATTACCGTCACGTTCTCGGCCTCATCAGGCACAAACACTCTCCAGGTCGAAACTGGAGCACCAACCACAAAGTAGTTAATGAAGACACCGCATTCGATCACCGACTCACGCACCGTGTAGAGGTGGAACACGTCCGCCTGCACACTCTGACTGAGCTTTTCGATTTTTACCGATGCTCCCCACTTGGCTTTACGCTGGCGGTAGGCTTGCTGGATCTTAGCTGACTTCTTTTGGAAATAAGCCAATGGAATTTCTGTCAACTCGTCTAACTTTTCAGTAGTGACTCTCCATCCAAGGGCTGATGCCACACCGATCTGGCCACGCACATCTTCTACTCCAGGGTAGTCAAGATGCGGTAATGTCCATGATTCTTCTGCGGCAGCTCGGTTGGTTTCAATTTTGATCGATATCAAATGACGCCCAATCACTGCCTTATTGAAAAGCACCTTGAGCGATCGCATTCCGTCGACCACTTGGTTTGATAACACATAGTCGGCAACCACGGTACCAGCCACACTCGATACTGCGTAGCCATCAGGGATACGCACCTCCCACTCGCGAAGCGGAGCCTCACTAACATCGAGGTTTATCTCTGCTGTGAGAGATCGATCTGATGGGCCCACGCCGTAGATGAGGAGGTGACGCACACTCACTTCGGGTAATATTTGCTTCGCTTCAGCTTTCCAGCTGCGTTGCTTAGCAGGAAATCGATAAACAAAAACTTGATGGAACTTCTCACCTTTGCGGGCAAGAGGAAATTGCTCAGGCGTTACCTGCATCATGCCTTCCAGTTGATTGGTCGTGATATTCACTGAACCACTATTCCACACACGCACAAAGCCTGTGTGACGCTCAGACCGCATTGGTGTGAGCTGAATCGGATTAATCTTCGCAGGAAATGTTCCTAGTGGGTGTTGGGTAGAAATCACAATCGGATCCACTGACTTATACGCACCTGTTAGAGTGATCACCACTTGGTCATTGGCATTCACAATCCAGTGAGCTACGTGCTTCCCTGAAACGCTCACCACGTCGCCGTCACCAGACTTGCTCAACACAACTTTGCTCAACTTTCCTTGCAGCACACGGGTCGTTAGGTAGTTGCTTTGGTAAATCAATCCACCACCAACGCGGTTATCAACATAGGAATTTGAGGTGAAGAAAAGCTCGGACTTCACGTTCGTGCCTTTTGCTTTCCATGCCACATCACATTGACCATTTGAAGGTAAGTAACCGACGTAGCTTAAGCCATCGAAACTCACTTTCGGGAAATTTACGTCCGGCACGACATTCTTGGTTGCATCAAAGTCCACTACTCCTAAGCCACCTCCAGCAATGGCGAGATTGAGTCTTGAAAACTCCACCGGCACAACGGCTCCTTCTTGCACGCCGAATGAGAGACGTTTCCAGCCACTCACTTCTTCTACCTTCGCAATGAACTGCAGGTTCACCTGATAGACTCCTTTTTTCTTCGCAGCTAAGCTATAAAAATGCTGACCACCAGATTGAGTGTGGTTCATCTGCAGATCTTCGTCATCCGGGTAGTTCAATAATGCCACGCGACCACTAAACAGCTGAATCTCGCCCCCCTTTTTCAAGTTAGCGACTAAATTACCAGTTAGTGTCACAAGTGCACTCTTACCATTGGCTTGGATCTCAGCTCTGACCTTGAGATCGCGAAGGCTCATTGGCTTTCGGTTCATGCTCGATGACACAGCATCGATCGCCAAGTTACCACCACTGTGCGTTACGAAGCGTAAATGAAGCTCACGTTCATCTTCTATAGGAAGGAAGCCATCCATCTGCGTCACCTTGACATCGATGCCTGCCGCGTATTCAAGTTGCAGTGTTTCAGAGAAACCCGCACTCGTTTTACCTTCTGGACCGAATGAAAGTAGCGACACCTTAGGCTCTAATTCCTTACGCTCAACCTTGTAGCTCAACATAAGGTCACAAGTCTTTGCCTTAGCATCATGCGGAAAAATATCTAAATAATGCTGCCGCGTTTTTGCATCCACACGCACCGCCCAGTGTTTTACCGCAGGAGAATCGATCATGATATCCTTAAGGTTCTGGTTCACCTCGACGCTGAACTTCTTCGCTTTGCCTTGCAGGCTAAGGAACTTGAGCGACACATTATAGTTCACGGTTTCATCAGTGAGCACCACGGTATTGACGATCGTCGTGCCATAGAAATGGGGAACTTCCTTGCGCTTGAGCAATGTCGCGGGAATTTGAAAAACTCCATCGGCTGTCTTGAGCTCGACTTGTTCGACTGGTTCGGATTGTCCCATCGACCACGAACTCATCAGTGTGGCTAGGGTAAGGTATTTAAATAGTTTCATAATGGAATATGGGTTTGATTGTAACAATCTTTGTTGGTCTGTGTGTAAGTGCTTGGTAAATTAATCGCGGGCGACTTTGCGCACCATTTGAATGAGATCTTGAACGCGGGCGTCATTAGCATAGTTGTCGCCAAGACTTCCGAGCACCTCGCCCCAGTCTGAGAAATCAACCAGTCCAACATCGGATCCGCGCACTTTTTCGGCTAGCATTGCTGCTGTGGAGGCCAACTGCATCGATGGCTTTGCGGCCACTACAGCAAGCGGCTGCGGTTGGTATGGGATTGCCCATGAACGCTCGACCATTTGGCCAGAGGTCATATCGCGGAAGCGAACAAACACCTCGCCAACATCACCTGAGCCATTAGCCATCGGTTCAAATTGATACATCGCACTGCCGGCTTCTTGAGCTGCCATCTCGGCGGCATCCACTTGATCATTGCGGAAGTCTTCTTTCTTCAACAAGTGCTTCTCGAATCCTAATAACTTATAATGCTTCACACGCTTTGGATTAAACTTCACCTGAACTTTGACGTTACTCGCTGCTGGACGAAGTGCTCCTGCCAACTGCTTGACGAACCCGCTGTCGGCATCTTCTGCTTTATCGAGTAGATAGTAGCGACCATCTCCTTTACGAGCTAGGGTTTCGAGCATGTTGTCGTCGAGCTTGTCCGCTCCAACACCACAGGCATCAAAGGCTATCCCTTGTTGACGCAATGCCACCACTGACTCACTGAGATCCTCTGGATCAGCATTGCCTAGGTTCGCGGCTCCATCCGTGAGAAGAACAATGCGACTCATCGTGCCTTCTTTCTTATTTCGCTTCGCCACTGCTCCAGCTAGCTGTAATGCCTTCTCCATGTTGGTGCCACCTTCTGACGGTGCTTGCTTCACCAATCGCACTAACTGCTTAAGCTGAGCTCCTTTCAGTCCTTCGGCAATGATGCGTGGATTCAATGAAAAACTAATCAAGCTGACTTCGTCTTCTGGCTGTAATTGTGATACTAACACCTCGATCGCCTTGATCACACTCGCCTCACGGTCAGCACGTTCCATTGAACCTGAGTTATCTAATAACAAGGTCAAACGTAGTGGCTGCGAACGTCCGAGTGCGGCGGTCGACATCGAAACGCGCATCAAGTTGCGTTGCTGCATAAACGGGTGTATTGCCTGCTCCATGTGACAAGCAACCTTGGCATCCCCTTTGACTGATGGATCACCATAATCGAACGCATTGACAAATTCCTCTGGACGAATCTTGTTCTTATCTGGATAAACTCCCTGCTCCAATAAAGCAGACTTCGCTAGTTTGAAAGAAACATCACTGACGTGTAAAGAAAAGGTCGAAAACGGCTCGCTCTGAGCAGTCGCCTCATCGTTGAGGTTCTTTACTTGATGGGTTTCTCCGTTCTTGGCTTTTTCTTCTAATTTTCTTTTCTCTTCTGATTTTTTAGTATCAATGACTTTAAGCACTTCTCTTTGCTGCTCCAAAGCCTTTGTCTTATGAGCTACAGCTTGCTTCTCTTTAGCATGAGTCAACAGTTCATTAACCACAGTGGCCTCTACGTCTGACAGACCTCCAACATTCGTCTCAAGTTTACTCAAACTATCTTGAAGCTGCATAATTTTATCAATATCATTTTTGTGAGCCACTTCAGGTGCCGGTCTTGGGACGATCTCCCATGCTTT
>CAXMOB010000326.1:0-4885 GCA_964194815.1 Vicinamibacteria bacterium
GCATTCCACAGGGTGCCATGTTCGGCGTAGCGGGCTTTTTGGATGGCACGAGCCAGCATGACGCGTTCTCGCACTACGGCAGAGGATTCGCCTGAGGTTTTACTAGAGAGTTCCTTGTATTCGATCAGTGGGACGTCGACCTGAATATCGATACGATCGAGCAATGGACCACTTATCTTACGACGGTAGTTCTCGAGTTGGCGTGGCGAACATTTGCAGATGCGTTTGAGGTCGCCATAGTAGCCACAGGGGCATGGGTTCATGGCAGCGATGAGCATGCAGCGACTAGGGAAGGTCAGTGTGCCGGCTGCACGGCTAATGGTGACTTGTCCATCTTCTAGCGGTTGGCGAAGAACTTCTAGGGTTTGGCGGCGGAATTCTGGCAGTTCATCGAGGAAAAGCACACCGTTTTGGGCGAGTGAGACTTCGCCTGGTCCTGGGTTGGTGCCGCCGCCGAGCAGTCCGGCATCTGAAATAGTGTGGTGAGGCGAGCGGAAGGGGCGTGTGGTGACTAGTGATTGGTGGTGGTGGAGCATTCCCGCGATCGAATGAACTTTAGTGGTTTCGATCGCCTCACTTTCCTCCATTGGTGGGAGAATCGAGGGAAGACGCTTGGCCAGCATCGATTTTCCAGTTCCCGGAGGGCCGCTCAAAAGTGCGTTATGAGAACCGGCCGCAGCGACTTCGAGAGCACGTTTGACTTGGTGTTGGCCTTTGACGTCAGCCATGTCATCGAGATAGATAGTAGGGCTTGAACCGATCGCGTGGTGACCGGCGGGTTGGAATGCCTTCTGAGCTGTAAGTAGGAGGTAGGCATCGTGTAGTGATTTAACCCCATAGACTTCGATTCCGCTGACGACTGAGGCCTCCTCTGCGTTTTCTTCTGGCACGATGATACGTGATTTACCTTGGGATCTAGCTTCTAGAGCGATGCTGAGGACACCTTTGATCGGGCGGACTGCACCGTCCAGAGCGAGTTCACCAACGATGGCATATTCCTCAGAACGCGGCATTTCGAGTTCCATTCCGAGTGAAGCGAGTGCTAATGCGATGGGAAGATCAAAACTTGGTCCAGCTTTACGTAAATCGGCTGGAGCGAGGTTAATGGTGCTGACTCCGTCAGGCCATGACAAACTACTGTTGTCGAGAGCCGAAAGGACACGTTGAGTGGACTCACGAACAGCGGCGTCGGGGAGTCCTACTAGGTTAATTTTGAAATCGCTGCGTTGGGTGCTATTGACCTCAACCTCTACTTGGATTGCATCGACCCCTTGGAGGGCGGCTGCATAAAGTCTTACCATCATAATACTTATTAATATAGCGTTAGAGAGTTCAAATGAACAGTAAAAAGATTTAAGTTTATAGTATATGTTAGGAGATTTTTTATAAAACTTGATAAATGTTTGCAACTCGCTGGTAATTAGACTATAGTGCGTAGCTGATTTAGTTAAGATATGTTAGAAGATTTGAAAAGTTTAAAATTAATACTTGCTTTTTTAAAAAGTTTTTAGTTAGCTATGAGTCGAATGGGGGGTGGCACTCCTCTGTTCGAAGGCACTAAAATCAGAAACTAACCGTTCTATGAAATCACACACAAACTCAGGCATCGATGCCGAGAGGCTGGCGGACTTTGTCCTATTCACCCAGCGCTCCTGCATCCTCAATCTCTCTAGTAAACTGAACAAGGACAAGGTATCGTTCCCTCAGTTTTTTTTACTCGCATACCTTTCCAGCGAGGAATATTTGACCATGTCTGACATTGCTCAGAAAATGGGTCACTCTACCGCAGCAGCGACAGGACTTGTCGACCGCTTGGAAGACTTAAAATTTGTTGAGCGCGTCCACGCAATGGACGATCGACGCAAGATCATGGTTCGCATCACTAAGCACGGTTTAGAGCTGGTTGCTAAGATGCGTGGTGAAATTGCCACATCTCTCTCAGACGTGATGGCAGAAATGGATGAAGACGAAGCCGACACCATCCAGCACGCAAGCCGAGCGATTAACCGTCGCCTATAATAGCTGCAAAGCTACTTTTTTTGTAAAGTCTCATCTGAGGCTTTACGCATAGCAAACAACAGCCCGTGGATAGTACTCCACGGGCTGTTGCGTTGTCTAGATGGAGGTATAGGCCGCCCATTCAGGGCTCTGGTATCATTTTTCTGCGGCGACCCTAGGCGATGCCTAGGGCTATGAAAGGTCGCTCCTTTGGAGCTGAGCGATACTATATGGAGTCGCTCGGACTCGCTTTAATTATTCTTTTTGTGAGATGATGGGTAGAAGCGGTAGGGAATCTGCTCATGTTCGTCGCCTCGGCCTAGTAGGTGTAATTCTTTTGTCGCTTCTAGTTGCTTGAAGAGTTCCTTTCTGAGGGTATCCTTAGTCATCGCATAGCTTGGATCGCTGGCGAGGTTGTGGAGTTGGTCTGGATCTTTATGGTTGTCGAAGAGCTCTTCTGCTGGACGTTGGCCCATGCAGTATTCGAAATACTTTTTATACTTTGGATCGTCTTTATGCTGCACGATGAAGGATTTCGACGGGCCGTTGTCGATATCCCCATAGTTTGGACGATGTGGGCCATGTTCGGTTCCTGCTGGAGCACGCTCAGGCTTGAAGTTATGGATGTAGAGGAAGTCGTGGGTGCGGATTGATCGCATCGGGTAGCCGTGAAGGGCTTCTTTTTGGCAGGGTGTGTGGCGTTCCTTACCGCAGATGACATTTTTACGATCGGCATCAACACTGAGTCCCTCGAGGAGCGTTTGCTTTAGTGAGCGTCCGCTCATTGCTTGAGGAGCTTTGGTATTGGCGAAATCGAGGACAGTGGGTGCGATATCGACCATGCTGACAAAGTCCTTGAAGGTTTGCTGTTTGATTTTGTCACCCCACATGATGGCGAGAGGCACGCGGGCTCCGAGGTCGTAGAGGTTGCCCTTACCACGAGGGAATGGATAGCCGTGATCACCGGTGATGATCACGATGGTGTTGGAGAGTTCTCCTTTGGCTTCGAGGATATCGAGCACTTGGCCGACTTCGCGGTCGAAGCGTTCCACTTCGAAATAGTAGTCACAAATGTCTGATCGCACCTCTTTGACATCAGGGAGTGAGCCAGGCACTTGGACGTCTTCGAGCTTCATGCCGCTTTTCACTCCTGAACCTTTGACGTAGCCACGGTGTGGGTCGCTTGAGCCGAACCAGAAGCAAAACGGCTTTCCTTGCGGGCGAGCTTTGAAGAAGGCTGCTGGATTTTTGAATCGGTCACCAGCTACAGCCTCGGGCAGGTCTTTACCAGGGCCAAAGGCTTTTCGGTAGGAGCCGACGAAGTAGCCATTTTTTTCTAGTGTGCGAGGGTAAGTAGCGTGTTCGGCAGGGAACTCACTCCAGAGGTTGACCCCTTGGCCGAGTTGCCAATGGTATTTACCAGTGAGGATGGCATTTCTAGAAGGAGTGCAGGATGGAGCTGAAATGTAGGCGTGTTCAAACAGCACACCTTGTTTAGCTACGCGATTGAAGGTGGGGGTTTTGACTACTTTGTCGCCATAGGTTTGTGCATGTGGCCAGCCCCAGTCATCGGCTATACAGAACAGGATGTTGGGTTGTTTGCTGTCTTTTGGAGTATCTGCAGCAAAGGAAAGGCCGCTAGCGAGACAGAAGAGCGAGATGGTGGAAAGAAATTTCATATCTATAGATACGCTAAACTCGTTCAGCGTTAGTGGTCAAGATGCGTTAATGGTGCTTTTAGAATGCGACAAAGTGAAGATAGTTGATGTTTTTTACATAAATCTTCTAAGGAATGCCGTGTTGCTATGTCTTAATACATGAAAGCTGTCACAAACTGACCCAACCCGTGCCAATAGATACTATGCAACCCGCCACACAAGCAAGCCCAGAAACTGATGAGGCCGTGGACACCCCGTGCTCCCCGAAGATGGATATTGTTGAACTCTTTGAGTCTGAAGAATCTGCCTTGATTCGCTACGCCTACAGTCTGGTGAAGCGACGAGAGGTGGCTGAAGAAATGGTGCAGGATGGATTTTTGAAACTTCACCAACATTGGGGCGAGTTAGAAAATCCAAGAGCGTGGGTCTACAAGGCGGTGCGAAATCTATGTTTCAACCACATCCGTAAATTTAAACGCGAGGTAGTGGATGATAAAGTGGTCGATATCAGTTCGGGCTCTTCAGGGCTCGTTGTTGAGCGGATGGAAACGATCGGCAATGTCAGACTACTGATGGCGGATTGGCCAGAGCAAGACCGGGCATTGGTGCAGCTGAAATACAACGAAGGAAAAAGTTATACTGAGATTGCGGAGTCGACCGGGTTAACGGTCAGCAATATCGGATACAAGCTTCATCACTTACTGAAGAGTTTGGGTGAGGAATTAAAAAAATTAGGAGTAGAAAGTTCAAGAGGTTAAGAAGATGAAAAATATAGAAATTAAATTACTCGCCCTTGTGCATGGCGAACTAGCAGCGGAAGACACCAAGGCATTGTTAGCTTTGATCGAATCTGACCCAGCAGTGAAAGCACAATACGAAGAGCTGTTGGAAGCTCACGTAATGATGCAAGCTGCGTCAGCACCAGAAGAATCATGGCAGATGGAGGAGGGCAAGCGTGGAGCTTTATTGAAGCGCTTACGAGGAGAAGAAGATGAGGATGTTAAACCATCCGTTACCTTGCCGAAGCCAACTACAAGAGTGGCTATTCCTTGGCAAAGCGTTTCTGCTGTAGCCGCCTGTTTGGTGGGCACCGTGGTGGTCGGGACTTTGTTGATGCCGAAGCACATGAGTCCATTTGCTGTCTTGTCAAACAAGAGTGCGGAGAGATTTCATGGCGAGCCAGGGCTGATTGCTAGTGCTGAATCACTCGATAAGTACAGTGGTGAAAA
>CAXMOB010000327.1:0-2332 GCA_964194815.1 Vicinamibacteria bacterium
TGTAGATGACGTTTCGGCATATTTACTCCAAATTCAGCGTTAATCATCGGTTGAGGAGCACGCTCCACGCCCTCTTCACGCCTCGAAGTTGAATTAAATCTACTCGAAAATTCTACCAGATACTTTTCCTCATTGGTATTAGTCTTGCTCATTAGGATCTTTATTTGATCCAAGCCCTTTACGCCATTCACGGCGTTGTTTCTTGCTCATGCGGCCTTGGTCACCAGATTTACGGGTCTGTCTATTGATACGGTTCTCTTTAGCAACCTCTTTTGCCAGTGCCAACACCTCTGCTGGGGTGTGGTCAATATAAGCGGCTTGAGCAATGGGGGCGCCGACACGTTTGTCGAATAATTCTGCAATTTCGATATCGCGTTTATGAGAGCCATCAGGTGAAGGGACGAGAAGACGGTCGCCAACCTTCACCGTTGTTGATGGCTTTAGTGATTTACTGAGCCTTTTAATTTTTCCTGCAGAGCATTGCTGAGCGGCGAAGGTACGCGTCTTAAAAAGACGGACAGCCCACAGCCATTTATCAATTCTTACTGAGGGTAGGAGAGTAGGCTCAGACATTGATTACTTTAGAGTGCTTTTGTATTTAGCCTTCTTGTTTAGTGGTTTCGCTGTTTTCACTTCTTTAGTGAGGACCTCGACAGCTTTTTCTAGCTGCTTATCAATGCCTTTGGATTGATCTGCTGGAGTAGGCCAAATGGTGATATTAGGCATGGCTCCGTGCATTTCCATGTCATTACCTTCGAGGTCGAACCAGCCGCGGAATGGGTAACGCAGTGTTCCGGCTCCAGGGATAGACTTAGATCCTGTGGAGATAACACCACCTGCAGTTTGTACCCCCACCAACTTACCTCTGCCGAGAGTCTTGATGGCATGAGCGAAAATCTCTGCGTTTGAGAAGCTATTTTGGTTACACAGAACGGTGATTGGCTTATCCCAAGTCGCGTAGACTATACGGTCCTGTGGATAGCCTTCGCCACCATTTCTAGGGATGGTGAATGCATGACGTTTTTGGTTAAGCACAGTTAAAAGGTGGTCAGTGGTGAATCCGCCGCCATTGTCTCTTACATCGATGATGATGCCGTCCTTGCCGTAGCCTTTTTCGAAGATGTGCCGTTCGAATTTTTCGAATTCATCCCACATCATGCGTGAGATGTGAATGTAGCCAAGCTTGTTATTCGACAGTTTTGAGACGGCTTCTTCATTAGCTTCGACCTCACTCTGCGCGATGAGAACACGGGCACCCGGGTAGGAAGTTGGAGCAATGTTGACGGTTCGCTCTTCACCTTTTAGATTCTTCACCTTCAGTTTGATCTCTTTACCAATTTTGTGGTACAGAGCTTCTGCTAATGGTGTGTCAGCTTGGATCTTTTTGCCTTCGATCTCGACAATTATTTCACCGACTTCGAGTTTGCTGTATTCTTTATTGGCTGGGCCACCTTCTAGCACGGACTTGATTTTGTAACCTTCGCCTTTGTGCTTTGAATCGTAGTGAAGTCCAAGGTGGACGACAGCCTCACGTAGTGGTGATGGCTTATATCCTTTGCTCCATGGCAATGGACTGAAGCCAGTGTGCGATGCATTAAGCTCGCCTAACATTTTAGAAACTATGCGATCAAATGCATTTGAGTCAGTCGAAGCCGCCGCCGCATTTTCATATTTATTGAGAACGGCGTTCCAGTCTCTGTTATTAAGAGAGACATCGTAGAAGCCATCGCCCATGGTTCTCCATGCTTGGCGGAATGCACGTCTGAAGTGGTCCTCTTTATTAAGCTCTGTGTAGATTTTGAAGGCGTAGTTGGTAGCACGTCCAGCAGAGACAACAGCAGGGAGGCCATTGTTCATCATGAAGAGCTTATCCGACTTTTCAACTCTAAGGATAGAACCTGATGCATCTGCAAATTTAGCTACCTTACCGTCTTTAATAGTGATAGTTGAGATGGTTTTGCCACCGCGAGATTGGATGAGGAGCTTCTTAGAGTCGTGACTCCATTCGATGTCTCTGATGCCGCCTTTGACTTTTAGACGCTTGAAGCGTTTAGTGATGCCGTCCAACTGGAATGCTTTATCTTCATCTGAGGTGAAAACGTCGATGATTTCAGCGCTAGGTTCAAGCTTGTTTGGCTTGGGATCTGTTGGCTTGGGATCTGTTGGCTTGGGATCTGTTGGCTTGGGATCTGTTGGCTTGGGATCTGTTGGCTTGGGATCTGTTGTCTTAGGATCTGTTGTCTTAGGATCTGTTGTCTTAGGATCTGTTGTCTTAGGATCTGTTGTCTTAGGATCTGTTGTCTTAGGATCTGTTGTCTTAGGATCTGTTGTC
>CAXMOB010000328.1:0-7349 GCA_964194815.1 Vicinamibacteria bacterium
ATCGTGATGCTCTCACTCCCGCTTTGCAGTCTACTCTACAGACAAGATCCGATGCACATGCTCTGGCTCTTCATCGTCAGTTATCTCATCTATGCCACCTGGTTGTGCTTTGCCTTCCTACAAGTGAACACCAATAAAGGCGCCTATGTCTCGAAGTGCCTCGCTGGCTTCGCATTACTCGATGCCGTCCTCGTCTCTGAATTTGGCATCACCAGTGTGCTCATCTGTCTTGCACTTTTCTTACTAGCCGTTATATTTCAACGTGTTGCTCCGGCAACATAGACAACGCATCATCCCATGGATTCTACCACAAACGCAGCAGGCCCAGATTTCGATCTCGATACAGAACTCAAGATTGCACCACGTGCCATCCCAATTACTAAGCAAGACTTGATCCAAGGTGGAGTCAATATCGACTCCCTGCTCGTCGCTCAGGCAGCCTCTACCAGTAATACAGTGAAAGTCTGCACTGCTGAGAATCGCCCGTATAAGAAGTCGATCAGTGACTCGTTCGATAAAATCCTCAGTCCGGAGCCTAGAGACTAAGATCCTAGTGATATAGTATCGTGCACCCAGTTCATGTAGGCTTCGACAAGTTCAGGCCCACAGATCAACCATAAGGCTGCACCAAGTATCAGGCTAGGTCCAAATGGCATTTGCTTGCCAAAACCAGCTCTGGCCAACAAGTGAATCAAGATTCCAAAGCCACAAGCTGCTAAAATCACCATTAACAGTGATTGCACGCCGAGGCACAGGCCGATCACGCCAAGAAGATGCACGTCGCCCATTCCCATCGCTTCACGTGGAATGACCAAGTTCTTCACTTTGCCCGACAATGACTCTAGGTCAGCAAGGGCAATTTCATCATCACCAATATAGACAGCATCTTGTGTAATCACGATTTGTGACTCGTCACATTTCTCTCCATTGAGCTCAAGATCTGAAACCTCATTCATGTAGAGCTTGTCCGACTTGCGGAAAAACAAATCATGCCAAAAGTTATCTTCCTTATCAAGCACCAGGCTGACATTCTCATTAGGATCAGAGGAGTCTTCATCGGCCTCACGGATCGACCAAGGAATGGCTTCCTCAAGCGCGATCTTACGTTTACCGAACAAGAACTTGCCGAGCAAAACTACTGCCCATAAGGCACCGTAGCCTATTACTCCTCCTGTGAGCGACGCTTGTAACCCACTCATCCAATCAGACGCACCCAGATGCCATGGCAACAATGCTGCACCAATCAGTGCCACAACTGCTCCTCCAACGCTCAATTGAATAGGGATAATCAGGTGCTCGATGTCAATAAAGGTGATCACAATCGCGATCGTCGACATGATGATGAAAAAGACTGCCAATGCTGCGGGATACCAAATGGGTGCAGCAAAATTGAGGTCATTGGGCACATGCTGAACCGCAAACATCCACCAGCAGCCAAGCCATACCAAGCCAGTCAATAACTCGACTAATAAATAGCGCACAGCAATGGGAGCATCGCATTCCGCACACTTCCCCCGCTGAATCACCCAGGTGACCAAGGGAATATTACGATAGAAAGGAATAGGCTCCTTACAGATCGGGCAGAACGAACGCTTTGGATCACTAGTTGACAAGCCACGTGGAAGTCGATAGATAACAGCATTTAGATACGAACCCACGCAACACCCCAACATAATGGTCGCAAGGTAAAACATGGGATGTCCCCAATCAATCTCAAGAATTTCCTCTACTGGCATGTTCATTATATGACCATGTGTGGATCATTGAGAAAGCCTTTTCTTCTATTTCTAGCAATTTTTAATCATGACCGAACTCCGACAGAAAGCTATCTACATCGCTCGCACCCTCAGGGAAGCTGGACACGAAACCTTCTTTGCCGGTGGCTGTGTGCGTGACGCTCTCCTTGGTAATGAGCCTAAGGACTATGATATCGCTACAGCAGCAACACCAAAGCAAGTGCTAGCCCTCTTTCCTAAGGTCGACTCTATCGGTGCACACTTTGGCGTCATTTTGGTAAAACACCAAGGAGAAGCATTCGAGGTAGCCACATTCAGAAATGATGGCAGTTACTCAGACAGCCGCCGACCTGACACTGTCACCTTCAGCAGTCCGCCTGAGGATGCTGTGCGCCGTGACTTCACTATCAATGGAATTTTTGAAAACCCGCTGACAGGTGAAATAGTCGATTTCGTCCATGGCAAGGCCGACCTACAAGAGCACACGATCCGTGCGATCGGCCGTCCTGAAGAACGCTTCGAAGAAGACGCCCTTCGCCTACTCAGAGCCATTCGCTTTGCAACGGTCTTGAATTTCGATATCGAACCACGCACGTGGTCCGCCATCCAGCAACATGCTGAACTCATCGCCAAGATCAGTGTCGAGCGCATTGCCGGCGAGTTTAACAAGATTCTCATGCACCCAAACCGTGCGACAGGTCTCCAACTCTTAGTTGATAGTGGTCTGATTAAACATTTCATGCCCGAGGTGCTCGATCTCATGGGCTGCGAACAACCACCTAAGTTTCACCCTGAAGGCGATGTTTATGTGCACACCAAGATCATGCTCGATATGCTCAAGGATGAACCAAGCCTAGAACTTTGTCTCTCTGTGCTCCTGCACGACATCGGCAAGCCTGGCACTTACCAGTATGATGAAGCAGAAGATCGCATCCGCTTCAATGGTCACGATGGACTTGGAGCAAAGATGGCCGACACCATCCTTCGCCGTCTCCGTTACTCAAATCAAACGATCGAGGAAGTCACCGCAATGGTCGCAAATCACATGAACTTCATGCACGTCACAGTGATGAAAAAATCAAAGGTGAAACGTTTCATGGCTCGTCCAACCTATGAGGATGAAATGGAGCTCCACCGTGTCGATTGTGGCAGTAGCAACGGCATCACCGAGAATTACGACTTCCTCCGTGCCCAAGAAGAAGTCTTCGCCAACCAACCACTAATTCCAACACCTTTGCTCACCGGTAAGGACCTAATCGACCTCGGCCAACAACCAGGGCCAGCCTTCAAGGCCATCCTCACCGACCTCCAAACCGAGCAACTCGAAGGCACCCTCACCACTCGTGAGCAAGCCGTGGCCTGGCTAAGCAAACGCCTCGCAAATTAGGTTGGATACTCCGTCGGTGCACCCTTCCCTCAGCCTCAACGAGGCGACCTTTCCCCAGCCTAGGGCATCGCCCTAGGAATCAATACCCTCCAAAAAAAGAGCCCTGAATGGGCGGCCTAACAACACTCTATTCCACTAAATACTCGGCGGAGTATTCGGTGGCTGGTCATCCTTGTTCTTGACTACTAGCCATACAATACCTCCCACAAAAGCGACGATCAAGAACAAGGCAATAATGGCTATTAAAAGTATAGAAATTGATGTCATAAATTTATCTATTATTCCTCCTTAATACTCGGCGGGATATTTGGTGGTCGCTTGTCATTCTTATTCTTATTCACAAGAAAAAAGATCCCTACGACCACTGCAACAAACACGAGCAGCATTAGCAAAAGAATCACCAGAATGATGATCAATTCAGCGCCGCCTGGCATTCCAAATAGTAATGAGTTCATGGGATTAGTTAGCTAAAGAGTTTCTAGGGCTGGCCTTCTTCAGCGAGCAACTTAAGACGCTTTCTCAAACGTGCCTTTGTCGCGGCAGAGATACGATCAATGAACAGCACGCCGTTAAGATGGTCGACCTCATGCTGGAGAGCACGAGCAAGCAGACCGTCGGCCTCGAGCTCGATCACGCTACCATCAAGTAATTGCAGCTTTGCTTTGACGATGGTCGGACGCTTCACATTACCTCGAATGTCATCGATGCTCAAACACCCTTCCATGTCGTTCACCTTTTCGCCAGATAACTCAAGTTCAGGGTTGATGAAAACCAATGGCATATGCTCTAGCATATTCACCTCAGCTCCGTTAATTTTACAAAATGTCACGCACTCGGGATCGTGTGCTACATCAACAACCGCCATACGCACAGCAACACCAACTTGAGGAGCGGCAATGCCCACGCCATCGGCATCGATCATCGTTTCCACCATGTTTGCAGCCAAGGTCTTTACCTCCTCAGTCACCTCAGTGACAGGTTTACACTTCTTGCGGAGAACAGGATTACCTAATTGTGTGATTTCTAAAATCATCGTGCTAATTTTCTTTTGATTTGTCTTTGATCAGCCAAGGAACTTCGGAGGCTGGGATACCAGCTTTTTTCAAAGCCTCAAGCATGAATACCCATTGTTCTAAAGTAACCTTCTTATCAGCTTTTATTTCAAGCTTTGTATCGGGATCTGTTTCCTTCACCGCTTGTAAATAATCCACTAGCAGGTCCTTATCGATGATCGAGCCCTGGAACTCGATTTTGCCATCAGCTGCTATAACGATCTGATTGCGGCGTTCATTGACATTCTTAGTCGCCAATGAATCAGTCGACGGTGTATCCACTCGCAACGATGACTGTTGTCGCTCGCCTTGGTTCCCAACACCCTTTTCATCTTTAGCATCAGTTTTCACCTCAAATGCCACCACCGTGTAGATCAGCAAGATCGCCAAAATATCCAATAAGGATATAATGGGGACATTGACTGGCTTCTTACGTGGTATATAGAATTTCATCGTCTTCTATGGCTACTTTGAAATACTAGCAACAAACGAGGACATGATCAACTCAAGCTCCGCCGCCATGGTTTCAATACGTCGAGAAAAATGACTTTGAGCAATCACGCCTGGAACAGCAACAGCCAAGCCAGCAATGGTGGTGTAGAGAGCTTCTGAAATACCTTTCGCCAAGGCTGTGTGGTCAGTCACTTCACCATCTAAACTAGCAAATACGCTAACCAATCCTGAAGCCGTTCCCAATAGTCCGAGCAATGGTGCAATGGTGATGATCACATCAATCATCGACATCCCTGAGCTAATACGCACGACTGACTGACGGGCTTTGATTTCAACCGCTTTTTCGATATCTTCACGGTCTTCATCCTGCTTTGCCAATGCCTTCTTACACAAAGTACTGAGAATGGAATCATTGCTATCGAGTTCGGTTTGCAGCTCACTAGCATTGGACTCATTAGGGTTAGCTGAAAATTGCTCTACCTGATGCATCAAACGCGTAGGAATCACGTTACCCTTGGTTAAGGTTAAGGATTTGAACACCATGATCGCAATCAAGGCCATTGAGGTGAAGATAATCAACCACATGAAGATGCCGCCATCCACAAGGATGTCCTGAAAAATTTGCACCAAACCTCTATTTGCTAAAATGTCGCTAATCATAGTCATGATAAATCCAGATAAAACTGAACCACATTCACTAAATGTCAAGGGTTCCGAACCAGCTAGCCAGCTAATTTACAGTTCTACCACCTGAAGATTCACGAGTGGTATTATTCAGCTCGCGACACCTTACCCATCTTAATCGTAAAATGCACATCTGCCAGAAACTGAGCCTCACTCAAATGGTGGGTGATGAACAAGGTGGTCATTTTTTCCACAGCAATAGCCTCCTTCACCACCTGCATGACTTCCCCGTGGGTCTGGTCGTCCAGTCCAGTAAAGCTTTCATCCAAGCACAACAAGTTTGGCTTTGGTGCAATCGCTCGTGCAATCGCCACCCGCTTGGCCTCGCCACCTGATAAATACTTCGGTAAACGCTCTAATAAGTGAGAAATCTTCAACTCAGCAGCGACCTCATTCACCCGTTGCTGGATATCCACATTTGCCCACTTCTTCACTTTCGGCCCATAGGCAATTTGTTCAGCCACTGTCATCGAAGGAAACAACACGTTTTCCTGCGGAACCAAGCCAATTCCACGATCCGCTGGAGCCAGGTAAGTCACATCCTGCCCACCAATTTTAATAGACCCAGAAACCACACGACGCAGCCCACAAATAGCCTCCATCAATGACGTTTTTCCAGACCCACTCATCCCCATCAGAGAACCACACTGCCCCTGAGGCACATCTAAACATACCTTATCCAAATGGAACTTCCCTGCTGTCACATAAAGATTATCGATTTCCATCATCCTTTTCTCCTTTCTCGCAGAATAACCGCACGGTCAAAATAGTTGTCATCGCTAGAACAATCATGAATAAGGAAATCACCACCGCTCCTTCAATATTGCCCGTATTGAGTTCTAAGTAAACGGAGGTCGACAACACCTCGGTCTTACCTCGCGTGGCTCCAGCGAACACCAAGATCGGCCCGAACTCACCTAAGGCCCTCGCCCAAGATAATGTACCAGCCGCTAATATACCTTTATACGATTGTGGCAGAACCACATCAAAAAAGGCCTGACCTCGGGACGCCCCTAATGTCATCGCTACATCCTCGCTACGTGTATCAATCTGGTCAAAGGTCGCCTTCATCGTCCGTACAGCAAAGGCCGCTGCTACAGTGAACTGAGCAATCACCACGGCCAACTTAGTATTGGTCACTTCAATGCCGATGCTATTGAACATCCCTTCGAGAGATTTTAGGCCCCAAGCATCGATTTGTTCGGGAAACTTATTAAACAAAATCAACAAACTCAAACCAATCACCAATGGCGGTAACACCACTGGAATATCGAGCATCGCATCCACTAAAGATCGACCCCAAAACTTGAAGCGTGACAAGAAGTAAGCGATCGGCACCGCTATGAAAATAGACAAAATGGCTGTCACCGTACAGCTCACGAAGGTTAACTTCACAGAGGAAGCAAAATCTGCAGAGCTCAACAAGTTTGTAATGGTGCTAGATTCGCCCATCTGAGCTAGCACAAACCACACATCAGCAATCACTAACAAAGCAATCAACGCGATATACCCGCCCACGGAAGCACCTAACCAGCCGCCAAAGACAAGGCTGGTTCCAGATTTCTGCTTCCGGTTCAATTCGTTCACTGCCTATGGCTACCAGCTTCCCTCACCTCCTGCAAGCCCAAGACTCAAGATTGAACTAGCCTAGTCTCATCATCCTTACAAAAATTCATGAGTCTCTTTTGTTTCTCTAAGTGGCATAAGTGACATAACATCAAACGGGCACGTGACTGCCGAGTGTAAAGTAAATTGCCGCAAACCCACGTCCGTATACCCTTGTGATCACTGTTCCGTATTGGCGTTTTTAGAGCATTGGGATGATTAAGTGATAATGTCCAGTAATCTTCTGTTGCTCGGTTTGCTGCCGGAAAGGAGTGCCCGAACTCAGCGCTTCCAGGATTCCACCCACCACTGCTCGTAGTGAGAAGACATTTTTTGGACGATTGTGGGCTTCTCGGCAGCGATGTCATTGGATTGAAATAAATCGGCTTTGAGGTCGTAGAGCTTCCATTTGCTATCGGGAGTCATGTAATG
>CAXMOB010000329.1:0-15578 GCA_964194815.1 Vicinamibacteria bacterium
CGATTTTGGCGTCACCGGTGCAGTCGGCAAAGAATTTGGCATGCAGTCGTTGTTGGTGGGCGTTGACGGTGCTCTGAATCACAACCGACTTGACCTTTTTGTCGATGGTTTCCACCTCCATCGCCCGGTGGTTGATGAATAATGTGATGCGTGGCTCTTTGCTCACGATGTCGAGCTTGCGGGCATCACCGAAATGCTCCGCACCTAGGCCGTTCATGTAGCCGGTCTTCTCATGTTGTGGGAGAATTTCAGCCACAATATCGCCGACGTGAGGGTAGGGTTCCTTGTGGGTGTGACCTTCCGGCCAGACTCGCACTTCCGAGCTGCCGTTTCCTCCGAGAACCGGGCGGTCTTGGACTAAGGCGACGTTGAGCCCCTGGCGAGCGGCCGCTAGCGCAGTGCAGGTACCAGCGAGGCCGCCGCCGATCACAGCTAGATCGAAGTTGCCGCCTTCCTTAGGTTTGTCTGGCAGTCCGGCTAGCTTTCGGCGGAACTTGGCGAGTGCTTTCACGTCGTCGACTGGTTTGAAGCCAAGGTCCTTGCAGAAAAGGATGGCCTCGCAGCGACCTTCGAAGCCGGTGAGGTCATGCAGTGAGATCGTTGTCCTTTCCTTGACCTCGACGTTACCGCCATCGTGCCAATGCCATTTGGCGCTCTTGGTGCCGAAGGTTTCTTTGATCGGTTTGCCGTCGATGAGAACTTGGAACTTGCCCGGAGCTCCTGGAGCGTTCCAAGGAGCGACCCAATCACGGGTGCGCACCCACACGCGGTAGGTGCCAGCGGAAGGGAAGTGAACTTTGGTGACTGCGTCTTTAACTGGAATTCCGAGACCGTGAGCTAGTAGATACGGGGAACCCATTTGATCCATCGACTGTTGGTCGATGTCCCAGCCACCGTAGTCCTCAAATGCCTCAGTCTCTAAAAAGAGGAAATCCCCTTGAGCATTCTCTATGGCTGCAGAGCCTGCCGCACGAGATGTGAGTAAAGCAAGGGCGCTAGAGCCTGCCATACTGATGAATTGGCGGCGGTTGGTTTTAAAAGGTTGCTGCTGTGGCATGGCGAGTTACAAATGTTGGATGAATTAGAGATAGCCTTGAGATGTTTATGCAAGCGTGCAAATAAAACGTCTAGCTTTACTATCCCCTTAACGGGGTCGAGAAGAAAGGCGCGCCGATTCAAGATTATACGTAAAACCCCCGAGGTCTATATCATTTATTTTTAAGAAAGGGCAACAGGGAATGCATCCACTTTGCCGCCATCTTATTTACTCCAGAAGCATTAGGATGGACTTTGTCGGCGATGCATCTAAGACCTTCAAGCACATTGACTCTGTGACCGCTTCGCCTTCACAGATCAAGCTTCCGAGTAAAACTACAAGCCTTAAGGTAGTCGCCACTGATCCCGCCAATGGAAGTAACTTGTATACTTGGAAAAAGCTTGAAGGTCCTGGGGCTGCCGTGTTCAAACCGAACGGAAATGCCGAGGCTGCCATATGCAAAGTGGCTCTGAGTGCTCTAGGGAAGTATGTTCTGGAAGTGACATTGTCTGACCCTCGAGGTCTCAGTGAGATTTCCAAAACCATAAGATCACCGTTGGAAATTGAGGTGAATGGTCGGCGTCTCTGTATGATTTCTATACTCTGTGAGCGCTGGAAGGTCAGCTTGTTAACTGTGATGCGAGCTGAAAAGAAAGGGGGAAATGAATCCCTTGGGTATCCCTTCTCATCAGTTCTTCGGAGCTGGCCCCACCGTCCCACCATCGACAAACTTTACGTTAGTGATTGTCTGGCGTCGGTCGTCTTCGCCGCGGCTCACGTTGTTCGCCCAGCGTACGATGCGGCGTACCCACGGGCGGGAGGCCCATTGGATGTGGGCGACCGATGGTTCGCACCACTCGAAGGTAAGATCTCCATCGATGCAGATCAACGAGATATGTTCAGGTGCGAGAATGCCCTTGTGGGCGAGGTGCTCCTTGGCGGCGTGGAAGAGGAAGGCCTCGTCAATGATCAGGGCAGTGGGCGGGGTGATCCGAAACAGTTCGTCGAGCACTCGGCGCAAGTCCTCGGGGCTGTCCTCCCAGAGCGGCAGGTTGTAAGAGCCGGTAGGCAATCCATGCTTCTTCATTTCTTCAAGTGCGGAGCGTGAGGAGGACGCCGGCTCCGAGGCTCGGCGTTGCAGCATCACGATTCGCTCGTGACCGAGTGCTATCAGACGCTGCACAGCGGCACGTATAGCCGGCGGGTGCTCCGGCCCAATGGCCGCGATGTTCACCCCCCTGCGGTGTCCAAACAGGGAGAAGGCTGGTACCGGTTGCACTGAGAACCACTCGAGCAGGTCACGAGGGGCGGAGACCACCACCCATGCATCTGCGTCGTTGGCTGCGACTAGGCGACGGATGCGCTTCACATCCATGCCTAGATCGAGCATGGTCTTGGATACGAAAGATGCCACATGTCCGGCCTCCACCAGCGAGTGACGGAGCTCGACCATGTAGTTCAGATTTTTGTCAAAGTTTTCATAGGCGAGAATGGCCACCCGCAGCTGAGTCGATTGAAGCTCTCCCTCTGGTAGCACGATGAGGCGACGGCGGCGAGACCCTTGGCCCACCAGTAAACCCTCCTTTTCCAGCTGTCGTAGCGCAACTTCCACCGTGTTACGGCCGATCGCGAGTTCTTTGGCCAGTTTGTCCCCCCCGGGCATTGTACCGTGCCATGCCCCTCGGTATAATTCCTTTCGCAGGTGCTGGACAACCTGCTCGACAGCGGAAAGTGTACGGAATTGGCTCATTGTTAATGAATTTGCATGTATATAGGGGTAGATGTCAAGGTTGGATTGCTGAGGTGAACACCCAGAGTTGAGCTATATGACGGACACACAATACCGCTGATTCCTGTCTGAATTTAAGGGATGTAGGTAATGAAAAAGTATTTACTCTGTCTGTAATTGTGTTGTAACTATATTTACATGTCGCATCTACACCGAACACTCCACCCAGTATCAAACTATTATGTTAGATAGGCGCACTTTTATTACAAGTAGTATGGCAGCCATTGGCTCAGCAACGCTTTGCAACGCCGCCAAACAGGAAAAACCATCTATCCATTCGGTCGCGTACAACTACCGACTTCCGTCCTTCAAGAAAGGCAGTCGCCTGCTGTTTCAGGGGGATTCTATTACCGATATGAAGTGGGGTCGGAACCAAGCGGACCGCAATCATTATCTTGGCCACAGCTATGTGTTTCTCCTTGCTGCCCGCCTTGGCGTTGATATGGCCGAAATGGGCCTTGATATCTACAATCGCGGAATCAGCGGGAACACGGTTGCAAATCTTCGTAAGCGCTGGCAAAAAGACGCGATTGATATGAAGCCTGATCTGCTGAGCATTCTTATCGGCACCAATGATGTGGCTAGTGCTGTACAGCCTGACGCATTTGAATCTCACTACCGCCATATTCTTGATAGCAGCCGAAAAGCAAATCCAGATCTTAGGATTGTTCTCCTTGATCCATTTGTTCTACGATCAGGAAAACTAAAAAATGAGAAGGCCTGGGCCGCCCGTCGCACGGCTACGGACAAACTTAGAACCATTGTTGACCAACTTGCAAAAGACTATAAAGCAGTTCAGATTAGGACACAGGGTATTTTTGATTCCGCTGCCAAAGCTGCTACTCCAGAACAATGGGTCTGGGATGGAATTCATCCGCTGCCGCAGGGACACGAGCTCATTGCTCGCCATTGGATTCAGGAAGTAAGTGCCCGCTGGCCTCATGCACAAGAAGAGAAGAAGAAGTCAGCCTCGTATTAGTCTCTTTTGAAACTCAGAGTGGTATAATAGAAAACCCCAATCCCTTGTTTGATAAGGATTGGGGTTGTTTTAAATCGTTTGGGACTAGTAATACCACTTAGCCAATGACTAAATGGTATTAGACCCAGAAAGGACTATAGTTCTGTTTTAGAAACTATAATCGAGGTAGAAGTTGAACTGACCTCCTTTATCAGCTTCTGAATCAGGAGACTGGAGCGGGAATGCGAAGTCGAGAGCAAGTGGGCCGATTGGTAGGTTGAGGCGAAGACCTACACCGGCATCGATGTAGAGGTCAGAACCAAAGTCCCAGCTTTCTTCAGAAACGGTACCTGCGTCAGCAAAGATCGCCCCGCGAACATTGTCGACGAGTGGGATTGTCATTTCGGCGGTGAAGTAAGCCATGGATGAACCACCGAACACTTCGTTAGTTACTGCGTCGCGTGGTCCAATGTCATTGAACTCGAAACCTCTGAGGTTCTTTGCACCTCCTAGGAAGTGACGATCAAAAATAGGTACGAGGCTATTATCCCCATGAGTAGATGTATTAGTGACTCGACCTTCAAGTGTGAGGATGGTGTCGTGTTTGAAGTTCCAGTGCTTAGAGCCTTCCGCATGGAATGTGTAAGTGTCCGCATCACCTACTGAGTAGGTGAATCCGATATCGAACTTATGGCCACGTCTAGGAAGAATCACGGCATTACGTGAATCGTAGATGTAGCTGAGAGTGAGAGCTGTGCGTTTAAATTTGCCTTCAAACTGTTCGAATGATGAACCAGTGCCCACGACTTCGTCTTCGATGTTGACGTCGTTCTTTTCCCAACGGAGTTGAGCTTTCACCGAACTTTTTTTACCAATGGCTTTACGAAGGTGAACAGCGAAACCACCTTTTGTGAGATCGTATTCGTCACTGAGATAGAGTAGGTCTCTGTAGTAGAATTCTGTTCCTGCTTCAAGTTTGCGACCCATGAACCATGGTTCAACGAGTTTAATAGTTGCGTCAGTGGTTTCAGCACCAGCACGAAGGTTAACGCTGAATCTTTGACCACCGCCACGGAAGTCACCCCAGTCAGTGATGTCGAAGTTACGTTGCTCAATCCCGACATAACCCACGACGTTATCGATGGATGAGATACCGGCACCGAATGTTAAGCTACCAGTTTTTTGTTCTTGGACCTGAATGTTGATGTCCCGGTGGCCTCCAAGATTAGAGCGACGGTTATCGACATAAACTGGGTCAAAGTAGTTCAAACTCTTGATACGACGCTTGATGGTGTCGAGTTCGACTGAGTTGAATGGTTCACCTGGGCGAAGTGTTACTTCACGTCGGATGACCTTGTCCTTGGTGATTGAGTTGCCGGTGATGTTAATACGGCCAACCTTTGATGGTGAGCCTTCGGTGATGTCGTAGCGGATGTTGATTTTACCTGCAGCTGCGTTGGTGATTTGTGGTGATACACGAACGTCAGCGAAGCCTTTAGACCCATAGTAAGCACGGATAGTTGTGATGTCTTCACGAAGTTGGGTTTGTGAATAAGCATCACCTGGATCAAGCAAAAGTGTAGGAAGGAGTTGAGCTGCAGTGAACTGAGTCATTTTGCCAAAGCTCACCTTATTGATGCTGTATTTTTGGCCTTCACTAATAGGGATGATGACATTCACCTTACCGTTTTTTACAGGAACGATACGAGCACCTGGTGAGAACGCTTTGAGGTAGCCGTTATCTTTATAGAAATCGATGATGCTCTCTACATCTTCAGCGAGTTTATCATTATCGATAGTCCCTGAGTTAGTGACGAATGAGAAGAGTCCCTTTTTACGTGTCTTGATTTCTTTTTTGAGTTGGTTGTGGTCGAATGCTGTGTTGCCTTCGAACTGCACCTTTCTGATAGTATTTTTAATACCTTCGTCGATGGTGAAAATGAGGTCAGCGTGCCCAGGCTTCGTTGTCTTTTGAAGACGCTGAGTGATATTGATATCTGGGAAGTTGTAGCCGTTGTAGTATTTTTTTAGTAGCTTACGAGCTTCTACAACATCTGTGGCACCGAGGATCTTACCAGACTCTAACTTTGATTTACGAGCTAGGGTCTTGTCAGAGAATTTCACGTTTCCAACGAAGCCGATACTTGCGAGGATTGGGCGAGTAGTGACTTCTGCCACTAACTTGACACCACCTTTGTGGTTTGATCCTTTGATGCTTACATTATCGACGAGACCTGTCTTATAGAGTGTTCTGATGTCATTGTCTAACTTGTCAGCATTGTAGCGTGAGCCGACGTTAGATGACATAAAGTTGCGGATACGCTGAGCATCGACAGTTTTAGCCCCAAGGTATTTGATTTCGACGTCGGTGATTTTCTTTCCTGAGAAGTCCTGAGCATGGAGTTGTGCGATGCTGCAGGTGGCAGCAATGGCAGTCAGAACGGCGAATTGAGGTAGCTTCATAAATATGTTTGCAGGTGGTGTTATGCTCTGTTGAAAAAGACACTGAATCTCAGCACACTGTGAATATTGGTCAAGTCCAATTAAAAGGAGCTACACGATGTAGCCCCTTTAAAGATCTATTGAGAGCCAATATTAGGAAAGTCGTGCTGCTAATAACTCTCTTTCGTAAACTAATTCTTTAGGAATACTGTTAAACAGCTTGAGGAAAAGTTCACCTTGTGAGATGACTTCGCGTTTCCATTCATCAGGATTGAAGGCCATCACTTTATCGAAGTCTGCCTTACTGAACTCGAGACCTTTGAAGTTGAAGTCTTCGTATTTTGGAATCCAACCGATGTCTGCTTCATGTCCAGCAGCATCACCGGCACAGCGGTTAACGATCCACTCGAGGACGCGCATGTTCTCGCCAAATCCAGGCCATAGGAAGTTTTGTTCTTCATCAAGGCGGAACCAGTTGACGTGGAAGAAGCGTGGAAGGTGCTTCACCTTTTTACGCATCTTTAACCAATGTTTGAAGTAGTCGCCCATGTTGTATCCGGCGAATGGAAGCATGGCGAACGGGTCACGCCGCACTTGGCCGATAGTTCCAGCAGCAGCAGCAGTCATTTCTGAGCCCATTGTAGCACCTACATAAACGCCGTGTGACCAGTTGTATGCTTGGTAGACGAGTGGCATAGTGGTCTTGCGGCGACCACCGAAGATAATGGCGTCGATTGGGACACCGTCAGGATTTTGCCAATCCGGATCGATCGTTGGACATTGGTGTGCAGGAGCGGTAAAGCGAGCGTTTGGATGGGCTGCCTTTTCTCCAGACTTAGGTGTCCAGTCGTTGCCTTTCCAGTCGATAAGGTGAGCTGGTGCTTCTTTTGAAAGCCCTTCCCACCAGATGTCACCCTCATCGGTGAGAGCTACGTTGGTAAAGATGCAATTAGCCTTCATTGATTCCATGGCAGAAGGGTTTGAGTCCCATGATGTTCCTGGTGCTACGCCGAAATATCCAGTTTCTGGGTTGATAGCGTGAAGTTTTCCGTCTTCATGTGGCCAGAGCCATGCGATGTCGTCACCTACGACGGTTGTTTTCCAGCCTGCTTTTTTGTATTGCTCTGGCGGAACAATCATTGAAAGGTTAGTTTTGCCACATGCTGATGGGAATGCACCTGTCAGGTAGGTTTTATTACCCTCTGGGTCTTCGATGCCTAAAATGAGCATGTGCTCAGCCATCCAGTCATGTTCGCGAGCGATGTTCGATGCGATGCGTAGGGCTAGGCACTTCTTGCCGAGCAGAGCATTGCCACCATAACCAGAGCCGTAGGACCAAATTTCACGTGAGCGAGTGAAGTGAACGATGTATTTGTCATCATTACATGGCCAAGGCACGTCTTGTTGACCTTCTTCTAATGGTGCACCTACAGAGTGGAGACATGGGATGAAAAATCCAGGCTTAGTGCGGCGTGATTCATATTCTCCATGTGCTTCTTGTTCGAGGCGTTCGAGCACATGTGAACCCATGTGTGCCATGATGCGCATATTAACTACTGCGTAGGCTGAGTCCGTTACTTGGACGCCAATTTTAGCAAGTGGTGAGTCCATAGGTCCCATGCAGAATGGCACGATATACATTGTGCGGCCCTTCATTGAGCCTGAAAACTTAGCAGTGAGAAGTTCACGCATTTCTGAATCTTCCATCCAGTTATTGGTTGGGCCAGCTTGGTCTTCACGTTTCGAACAAATGAATGTGCGTTCTTCAACACGGGCAACATCTGATGGTGCTGAGCGAGCAAGAAAACTATTTGGGCGGAGTTCAGGATTGAGCTGAATGAAGGTGCCAGATGCTACGAGCTCCGAGGTGAGTTGTGACCATTCTTGTTCAGATCCATTACAAAGGTAGATGTCTTTAGGTTGGCAAAGGTCCACCATTTTTGAAATCCACGTATTCAGAGCTTCGTGACGGGTGAGCGCAATCTGTTTCATATGTCTCAACCAAACAGAATCGTATGGTAGTGACAACTTAAACCATCTAAATGTGCTAAATTATTTAACCTTTGAGGGGTTTCGGCATACTGGCTTGGGGTCAAAGTGAGATAATCTTGATGTGTGCTGTTCCTGCTGGGACAGATAGAACTTGGCTTATTCGATCGTTACCGAGGTGCCAATTGACACTTGCTCGTAGAGCTCAATGACATCTTTGTTTGCCATACGGATGCATCCGCAGGAATGTGGGGTGCCCAGCAAGTCTTCGTGGTTGGTGCCATGAATATAGATATAGCGCTGTTTGGTGTTGGCATTGTGAGCGGAGGAGCCTTGGAGCCAAAGGATTCGGCTTAGGATGAGGTCGCCGTCGTTTTGAGTTTTGTCCCAGATTTCTTGAGGTTGGCGGGATTTAAAGATGGTGTAGGGAGGGGCGTTATAGCCGTGTTTTTCATCGACGAAGAATCTGCCTATAGGTGTGCAGTAGGAGCCTTCGGTGGAGCCGATGCCATTTTTAGCAGAGGAAATGATATATTCATTGATGAGGGTGTGGTCGTCATTGAGCTGTAGCGTTTGTTGCTCGATTGAAATGTGGATGTGCTTCATTGGAGGGCTGAATAGGGTTGAGCACGCAGAGCAACGATGGAATTGTGGCCACCCATTCCTACTGCAATTTTCAAAAGGCAATTGGCGCCAATTGTTGTTTGTTGGGTAGGCAGCGTAAATGGTGAAGGCGGGGCGGTGAGGCCCGGTAAATTTGGCGGAGTTTGCCCTTTTCTTAAATAATGTGCGAGCACAGCCGTATCGAGTAGTCCACTGGCTCCAACGGTGTGGCCGGTGAATGGCTTCATGAGGTGGAGTGAAATAGGTGAGGACGGCTCGAGCCCATCTAACAAGGCTTGCTGTTCCGCCTTTGCGTGGAGCCATGTACCACTGGCGTGTGGGCAAACGGCGGTGATAGGCGGTGCATCTTTTAGAGCATTTTTTGCCATGCGGAGGCAATCTCTTAATCCATTGCCGTCGTCTGGCATACCGATAGGTGAGTCTGCGTCTGAGTTACACCAATAGCCCATTAGTTCTGGGCCTAAATGATCATCTGATGCTTGAAGGACAATTGCGGATGCACTTTCCCCAGGGTGAAAGCCTGAGGTGTTTGGTGAGTAGGGGTCATTCATCGCGTTGTGCGAAAGCACGCCGGTGTCGAGATAGGATTGGACGACTGAATTGACAATGGGGAGTTCAACTCCAATGACAATGGCGTGTTTTACGACTCCTGACTTGAGCATCATCCAGGCTGTTCCTAGAGCGTCTAGAGATGCTGCGCAGCCGCTGGAGAGCACTTGCCAAGGACCTCTGATGCCTAACTCGATAGTTACTGCGGAGGCAATTTCCCCATGCATCGAATTGGATGCTGCCATCAGTTTAAAGGGTCTGCGATTGGGCCAGTTTTGAAGCCATGCATTGCCTCTGGAACTGCCAGCGATGACGGCGGCGTGACGAAGGTCGTCTCCTTGTAAACCTGCGTCTTTGATTGCCACTTTGGCGGCATGAACGGCGAGGGTTGAGGCGGGAGCCCACTTTCTGGATAAGGTGAGAGCTCGAGGAGTGATCCAAGCACCTTTTAACTCACCAGTTTCGATATCCAGCTCACCAAGTTCGGAAAGAGGCCTGAGTGCAGTGCTGCCCGAATTGATAGCTTTTTCATGGTCCTCTAGCGTGTTGCCGAGTCCACTCAGAGAGCTGATACCAATGATGGAAACGTTCACTTGCGTTTAGCGACGTTGTGGACAGCAATTAAGCAGTACCACATGAAGTTTTCTCGCAGCAAGGAGCTGAGCTTGGGCTAAGTGGTTTGTCACCACTAGTACTAGGTGCTGTCATTGCTGGGTTTGGCTTTTTTGCAGAGAGTCCGAGCTTTTCAATGAGTGCCAGATCCTTTTCTACCGCTGGGTTCTTAGCAGTGAGGAGTTTATCTCCATAGAAAATTGAGTTTGCACCTGCAAAGAAGCACATTGCTTGAGCTTCTTCTGACATGAGTGTGCGGCCAGCTGAAAGGCGCACTTTAGCGTTAGGGATGGAAATTCGAGTGACTGCGATCATGCGAACCACGTCAAAAATATCAACAGGGTTACTATTTTCTCCGAGTGGTGTTCCTGGCATTGGCATCAATGAGTTGATCGGAACACTTTCTGGCTGTGGGTTGAACTCTGAAACTGTCTCAATCATTTTGAGTCGATCCTCAGTGGTTTCACCAAGTCCAAGAATCCCTCCACAACAGACGCTCATTCCAGCATCTTGCACATTGCGAATTGTTTCGAGACGGTCGTCATAAGTGTGAGTTGTGACGATCTTTGGATAGTGTTCGCGAGAGGTGTCGAGATTGTGGTTGTAGGCAGTAACACCGGCTTCCTTGAGTTGTTTAGCTTCTTCTGGGCCTAGTTCACCGAGAGTAACACAGACTTCCATGTCGAGTTCAGAAACGCCACGGATGATATCGAGAACTTGTTCGAAGCGCTTTGTGCCGCCTCTTACTCCCCGCCAAGCTGCACCCATGCAGAAGCGCGTTGAGCCAGTTGCTGATGCTTGTCGAGCACGTTCCATGACTGCCTCTTTCTCCATGAGTCGTTCCACTTGGATGCCAGAGCTGTGGCGAGCAGACTGTGAACAATAAGAGCAATCTTCTGAACAACCACCAGTCTTGATAGAGAGCAGGGTGCAGAGTTGGATTTCATTGTCATTCCAGTTTGCATCGTGTACTTCTCTCGCTTGCTTGAGAAGTGTGAAGAGTGGCTGGTCGTGAATTTTCTGTAGTTCTTCGAAACGCATAATTTGAATGGGTAGATAAGGTGGAAAGGTGATCGGTCAAGTGGAATTATTAAAATGTGCCGTTTCTTACGGGAACTATCTGCTAATCCAGCGACCGTTAATGGCTGGCATTTCGCCGCGACCTACTTTTTCGTAGTTGGTTTTGCCTTCGGCTCCAATGAGAGTATGACCAACATGGTATTTCCAATACTTGCTCATTGATTCACCAGTGTAGCATCCCCAGCTTTGGCTGATGGGGTGCTTGGCAAAAACGCTAGACTTGATGCGGTAGAGTTCTTTTTCGTGGAGCCAACTTTTACTAGCCCCACTGATCGCTGATGAATAGTCGAACAGGAAACAAAAGCGATTTGAGTGGCCAAAGTAGTCAAAGGTAACGATTGACTTACGTGGTTGTTTATTGATTGCAGCAATAGCTTGATCACCTTTACTAAACCAAACGAGTTTAACCTTACGCCTTTTGGCTAAGTTCTGGATCCAAGTCGTGAAAGGTTTGTTGTCCTCTGTTGAGCGTCGTGAGTAGCCGTTTTTATAGACAGCCCAGACAATTTTAGCATCCTTGCCGTAGACGGTTCGGATTTCTACCATACGGAGAGTGGAGGCTCTGATGAAATTTGCCCACCATCTGTCGTGACGGTGTGATTCTATCCGCAGGTTTTCCCATTTACGTAATGCTGGTCCGCCAGTTAAAATGAAGTGTACCTTTTCCTCGGCCATCACTGTGGCTGTTAAAAGGATGAGTATGAATGTGACGAGGCGTCGTTGCATGTGGAAAAGTTGACCTAGTAGAGAGTGGGAATCAAGGAGATATTGAGCTGAGCGTAGAAGTAAGAACAAGATATGGCTACTTTAGAGAAATATGCTGACTGAGTGTATGGCTTTCCCCTGGTTTTAATTGGCGTAGGTCGTCTCGCCAATTAAGAGCTTCGATGCAGATGAAGCTGTAGTAGTCGTTTGGTTCGAGATCTGCCATGCCTGCGGACTTATCGATCCACGGATTCCAGACACAGGTTGCTTCACTATTACTTTTTTCGATGACAATGGATCTATTCAGTTTAAGGTCTTCGATGATTGTTGTTGCAGATGTTTTTAGAAAGACGGAGTCAAATTCAGAGTCGAAGGTGAGAACATTTGGGTTGATGGATGTTTCAGCTGTTAAGGAGTTGTATTGAGTTGTGTTGTTAAGACCCTCCACTTTTATCGAGCTAATGTCTGAGATGAAAAAGTAGCTGTGCAGAGCTCCACCGATGTGGATGTTGTTACTAGACTCGTTGCTTGTGGTGAGTTCTATACTAAGTGAGCTGGCTATAGTGATGCGTGCCATGAGCGTGACCTTACCGCCAATCATAATATGGTCATCCTCAGAAAGTGGGAGGGTCAGTTCGATGATGGTGGAGTTGTCAGATTCGCTGATGGAAATGAGAGTCCAGAACCGATTGCGGGCAATGCCATGAGCTGGTAAGGATGGGTTATCTGGGTGTCCGCTGAACCATGGCCAACATATTGGTATGCCACCTCGGATAGCTTTGCCCTCCTTGAAAATGGCCTTGTCACTGGTGAAAATGACGGGGGCAGCGCCTTTGGGAGTAAAACTGGTGAGGTGTGCTCCGTGAAGTGCTATGGTTGCAGAGGCTGAATGATTGACCACCTCTAGGAAAGGGTAATCACTTTCATAGTTCCGTAACGATACGGATGGGCAATTCTCGACAATGGCTTGTAGATAGGGGAATTTCATGATGAATTTTATGTAGCTGTTGATTGCTGAATGGCAATGGTAGATTAAAAAATGAAGAGATTATTACACTACGAAATGCTAAAACTCATAGTTGGCGCACATAGTGCTGTGAAGATCATGTTATGATTAAACAAACAGCAATAATGGTAATCGGTGCTGCAGTTCTTGCAACTTCAGCTCAAGCAGGTGCTGCAGCTGAAGCAGGTGCTCCAGTTTCAACTCAATCAGGGATTGAATATGAACTTACAGCAGGTGTTCACTCTCACTATGTGTGGCGTGGCCAAGACCAGGGCGGCGGGCAGCTTGTAGACACATCACTGACAGCTAGCAAAGAGTTGAACGGTTATACTGTTTCAGCAAATATTTGGTATGCATCTACTGGAAACGGTGGTCTTGATGAAGTTGACGTCACGCTTGCCGTTGAAAAAGATTTCGGATTCGCAACGCTTGCTTTCGGTGCCATTTACTATGGTTTCCCAGACGATAGCAGTGGTCAGACAACTGAACTTTTCCTCTCAGCATCACGTGATCTCTTTGCAGATATCAGCGGTTCATTGACTTACTACAAAGATATTGATGCAAATGATGACAGTGACGGCTATATAGAGCTAGGTCTTTCTAGAGATCTTGATTTCTTTGGAAGCTTCGCACCAACATTGGATGTCGTTGCAGGTTTTGATGTCGATAGTGAGAAATTCACACATTATCAGGCAACTCTTTCAACAGGATATGAGCTTACTGAAAGTGCATCACTGAGCCCATATGTTAGCTATTCAAAAGCGGATAGCCTCGTTGATGACGAATTTTTCGGTGGCGTTGTGCTTTCCGTTTCATTCTAATAGACCTTATGGTAATGTCTAAATAGTTTATTTGGAGGGCACTAGGAAACTAGTGCCCTCTTTTTTGTACTCGTTGTGGCATGAGTATCGAATCTGTGAGGAAATTATTCGTGACAATATAGTCATCCTCCTCCAAGTATCAGACTTATGAGTGATTTTACTCCTTTTAGAGAAAAAATGGAGGCCGCTAAGGTTAGCGTTCCCGCGATATTGTCTTTTGAGCGTAATTACCAAGCCTTGTGTGACGAGGTGTCTTGTAATATTGCAGAAGGCACGATTACGCCAGTTCCTGAACTGGTTGAGCTTGGGTCGATTTCAAAAACTGGCGGTGAATATACTCCTGAGCTATTAGCGCAGACTGTTGTCATTAAGCTGAATGGAGGATTGGGAACTAGTATGGGGCTTCAGAAAGCGAAGAGCCTGTTGAACATTCGTGATGGCAAGACATTTTTGGATGTGATTGCTGAGCAAGTCATTTACCTCCGAGAGAGTTCAGGGGCCAAAGTGCGCTTTTTGTTAATGAATTCATTTAGCACAAGTGAGGACACATTGAAACATCTCGAAGATTATGCTGAGAACGGATTAGCTGATCCGGATGAAGTTGAGTTGATGCAGAACCAAATACCTAAGATTGATGCTGCGACGATGGAACCTGTCGTTTGTGAATCAAATCCATCTCTCGAGTGGTGTCCGCCTGGTCATGGAGATCTCTATGCCGCCTTGTCTGGCGGCGGGATGTTAGATAAGCTTTTGAGTGAAGGCGTAAAGTATGCTTTCGTCTCTAATTCAGACAATCTTGGTGCTGTTCTTGACCCTGCATTGTTGAGTTATTTTGCGGAGTCAAAAAAACCGTTCTTGATGGAGGTGACAAGACGCACTGAGGCTGATAAAAAAGGTGGTCACTTAGCGATTCGTGATGCTGATAAGCAAATGTTACTTAGAGAGGTTGCTCAGACAGCAGCTGAAGATTTGGAAGCCTTTCAGAATATTTATAAGCATCGCTATTTTAATACCAATAGCCTTTGGATCCGCCTTGATAAGCTGAAAGAGACTTTAGCTGCTTGTGGTGGGGTTTTACCCTTGCCGATGATCAAGAATACAAAAACTGTGGATCCTCGTGATAAGGCTTCCACAAAGGTGTATCAGCTAGAAGTTGCTATGGGTGCTGCGGTGGAGTGTTTTGAAGGAGCTGATGCAATTTGTGTGCCACGTTCACGCTTCGCTCCAGTCAAAACAAGTGCGGACTTAATGGCTTTACGCTCTGATGCCTATAGAATTACAGGGGAAGGGTGTGTGGCTTTAATCACTGGACGCAATGGTCAACCACCAGTTATTGTTTTGAGTGATGAGTATAAGCTAGTCGACTCATTAGAGGGACTGGGGCATCCATCACTTAAAGATTGTGTAAAGTTGAGTATTGATGGGCCAGTGCGTTTTACTGATGACGTTGTGATCAAAGGAAATGTATCTTTTAAGAATGACTCAGGTGAGACTAAGTGGATCGCTTCAGGTACTTATGAGAACGAAGATGTAGTTCTCTAAATCAGTAATTTTTCAAATAAAAAAGAGCCTATCGAGTGAACCGGGAGGCTCTTTTTGGTCAGCGCTATAGAGCTAATTTGTCTTGATCATTCTTACTGAGGATGATGCATTATTTGCCATAAGGAATCAACGTTATTTCTCCGTTTCGATACCTGCATCACGCCATTATCTGTCTTGATTTCTTATGAAATGACTCAGGAACTAATCGCTGTTGAAACCCCTAATTGGTCTTATACCAATTGAACAGTTATCTTAGCGTAATGATAATTTTTAACGTTGGGGTAAAATAGTCAGCGGAGCTGAGCGAGAGAAAGGACGTCGAATGATTGAATGCTAGCGGCGTTGAGCGTCAGTCACATAGCCCGCTATGCTCCTTCCTTGTGCCTTGCTACCATCCAAACATTCGACGTCATTCCGACAATCTA
>CAXMOB010000330.1:0-4209 GCA_964194815.1 Vicinamibacteria bacterium
CTTCTTTCTTCCCCTCCCACACCATCCATGCAATATTCAGTTTATGTTCCTAGACGACGTCATCCTCTACTTAACAGAACTCCCAGCTTGCGAAGAAAGCACACCCTTTGGCCCCGAGGTCCTAGTGTATAAGGTTGGCGGTAAGATGTTTGCCGCAACCAACCCAGATGACGTTCCAAACCGCGTCAATCTCAAGTGTGATCCAGATCGCAGCATTGAACTTAGGGAAGCCTACCCAGCAATCCAACCAGGCTACCACATGAACAAACGACACTGGAACACGCTAGCCCTCGACAACACTATACCACCCGCGCTCCTCGCTGAGTTAATCGACCATTCCTACCAACTCGTCGTGTCAAAACTCACCAAGGCCCAAAGAGCAACTCTCTCTCAATAACCGGCGGCGGTGGCATTCTGCCGCCAAGTACTTTCAGCATGCCATCGAACACAAACATAAAAAGGCCCCGTTCCTTCAAAAAGAACGGGGCCTATCCTTAACACTTAATCCAACTGACTACTTTTTCTCAAAAACGTAGCCCTTCTTCTTTGCTTGTGTGATCACCGTACTACGAATCGCTGAATCCAATGCAACGCCATCTTTCTCAGCTAGTTCCTTTTGCTTGTTAGAAACAAACTTCTGACGATCTGAGGCTAGTTTGGTGATTTCATCCTGAACCTTCTTTCGTTCCTGACGCTTTTCAGCCACCCATTTTTTACGCTCATCGATATTGAGCTTTTTAAGTTCTGCTGGTAGTCGTTCGTCTTTGATGGTCGACCAGTCAAAGTCTTTAACCGAACTAGCATCGACCAAATCCCAACTACTATTCCAGTAGTTCCCAGATGCTTTTGAACAAGCGCGATTCACTGCTGTGTTAGAGCTCAATGCCGCATTTTGCACATCCGCTTCTTTCTGCAGTTTTACTTTATCGCGGCCAATATCATTGTAGGTTACATAGGTTTTATTCAACTTTTTATTGAGCTCTAGAATCTTAGCATCCTGAGGTGCTTCAACATGCGCAATTGCACGGTGCTGGTTAATCACTGTATACGTCCCGTCAGCGAGCATAGCACACGCCTTCCAGCCACCACTGATTCCTTCGGCCTCGCTACCACAGTAAATCGTATTTACAATGATCCCCTTCGCGATAGCTGCCTTACAAGCGACCTCTGCATCTACATCACCTTGCTTGAACGATTCGTTACCTGCAATGAAGATTGCCTTATACGTCTTCGGGTTCGGGTCCCACTCCAGTTCCTTGGTCGCCCGTGTCACCACTGCTCCACAGTATTCTGTGCCTCCTGTGGTATGCAGCGCGAAAAGCTCTTTTGAAATTTGGTCTAAATCGCGCGTCAAGGGCTGAATTTTACGGGTGAAGTCACCTAAGTCGCCAGACGGCCCTTGGCCATGCGTGTACAGAGCCACTTCAACGAACGGAACTTTGCCATCGACCTTCGCGTCGATAAAGGTATTCACCACATCCCAGAGCTGAGCTCTCGCTTGATTGATCAAGCCATTCATACTCGTGCTACTATCTAGAATGATTGCAATTTGCACCTTAGCTTGTTGTTCTTTTTTCTTCACTTCCTTCGCTTCTATTTTAGTCACTTTTTCGATAGCCACTTCTTGTTGAGCATTGGCAAATCCAATAACGGATAGGGCAGCGACACATGTATATATTTGTTTTTTCATTTTTTCTTTTGGGTTAGTATTTAATTATTTTTTAATCAGGTAGTTCTTACCATTGAGAGAGACTTGGATATTTCCTGGTAAGGAAAGGCATCCTTGTTCATTTTGTTTCAACAACTCATCGACCAGTGTTGAAAATCCTTTTGAGCCGAGTTCGACAATTGTTGTATTCGCTGGCACGGTATCTTTTTCGACATCATCCCAGTTTCCATTTCTGCGGTAATACGTCTTGTTGCCAATCTGCTGCACTTCTGCGACCTGAGACTTCTTCATTTTTGCGTTCCAGTGCGAGTTATGGACGTTCAGACAAGCTGCATCTTTATCACGTTTTAGGTTAAATTCTTGGTTTACCGATGAGTAACCGACTCGATCATTCAGTGCTCGCATTTCGATGTTGTCCGCGGCCATTTTAAAGTTACGAATTTGGTCGCCTCCTGCTAATGGAGCTCCCTCTTTGGCTAGAAACGCGGTGTATTCTGACAGCACTCCGTAGCGTAGGGAGAGACGAACGACTTCATCGATCAGTTCTTTCACTTTCGGGTCATTGCGGTTGAGTGTGTTACCTCCCGCTGCATGCTGAGCTCCGATATCACGCAAGGCTTCAACCAACACAGATATTTTACGGGTCGCCCATAATCTAGGAACAAATCCATGACGTACATCTGCCTTTCTAGCATCAAAGATGAATCGATACTTCTGCTCGCCATTAATCGCCTTGCCTTGCATTTGAAATTGAATTTTTTCAGCACTTTCATAACGGCCTAACAAGATAACTTGATCTTGATGATACATATCGGGTAAGGCATTTGGAATAATGTCATTCACTATACCTGGACGCTCTGCCCCATCGGCACCTATCACTGTCACTTTAGGATACTGCAGCACTGGACCAGCTAAGCGACGGAATACCTGCGCCACCTTAAGCTCTACGTTTTCCTTTGGTAGAACATACGATGCTACAGCACGGGTCACAGTAGATATGCCACTCAATAAAGGTGTATTTACGTCAACACCTACGCCAAAACTAAAGATTCTCCGCTTGTGTGGATTGTTTTTCTGAACCATTTGACGGATCGATTTTTCATTGGTCTCCCCAATGGTCGGCACGCCGTCAGTTAAGAACATCACCAGAGGTAAATAGCCACGAATAGAAGCTTGCCCCAAGGACTTATGTAAAGCTCCATGAATATTCGTACCACCACTCACACGAATGTTCTTCAGATACTCTCTCGCCACTAACAACGATCTCCTCGACTTCACAACTGGGGCTTGGGCCATCGACTCCACAGCTTCGTTGTAAACAATGACATTGAATGCTTCGCCGTCCTCTAAGCCCTCGATCACTTGCAATGCGGCCGCTTTCACTTGGTCCATTTTTTCACCCGCCATACTGCCTGACTTATCAATCACCAGTGTCAGCTCACGCTTCCACTTCTTCGCATTCTCGTCTGGTGCAGGAGGCGTCATCAACATCAAGAAGTGCCCCCCCTTTCCCTGTGGGTCAGGAAAACCGTAAAAAGTTGCATTCGCATCTTTATTTTCCTTCGTCAGCAACGACAATCTAAAACTCCCTGGTTGCAACGGACCAACCGCTGTAATCTGTGCCTCATGAGGGGATTTGTGCTTTAACTGAATCGGATGACTAGGAGAATAGATTGAAGCAATCCCTCGGCTAGACTTCCAACTCACTTTAACTTTCCAAGGAACCTTGTAATCTAGTGATTGGCTACGAGGAATGTAATAATCAATACGACCTCCATCTTGCTCAAGCAGACATTCATACTGAATTTCTAACTTTACAGTTCCACCGGCAGGAATCGGGAACACACTGGACTTCACCACGCCGTCACCAGCGAACTCAAGTAAGGCAGGATCCTTCAACTGGCTCACAATCGAATCATAAATACGGCGAGCTTCTTCACGTGCCATCAATTTAGCCGAAAACTTACCCTCCACGCCATCCAGCGTGTACTTACGCAGAACGGCACCCTTTGGGACTGGAAGTAAAGCCTGGCCTTCCTGCTGACGAGAATCCGTATTCTGCATTTCAATGACCATCGTCGTCAACGATGCCTGACGGTCGATGCTTGCATTAACCTCGATCGATTTTACCGAAACCGAGCCAGCATGTGGCAAACGTCTAACATGGGGAAGGAAGAAATGCTGGTGTGGAGGAGATGTGAAATCATGCCCTTTTGCCGAGAGGCAACTGAGCACGGTGCCACCACCGAGGAGTAAAAATGTACGTCTTGAACTTGTTTTCATGATGCCATCATTATGGCACTGATTTCACTGCTGTGTGTAAATGCTATGTAAATAGATTAATCCACAATCTAAAGTTCTGCTACCGCCGTCTAATACCATTTAGAGTTTCAAAAGAGACTTATGCGAAGCTATATTCTTTTAGAATCGAGGCTTGATAAAGGAGCGATGCGGGCATCGTGACTGAAGAAAAACACTGATTGTATAAGAATACAGCGAGTAAGCTTCGCCCAATGCGTAGCCTAGTCTCTTCATCCTTA
>CAXMOB010000331.1:0-12041 GCA_964194815.1 Vicinamibacteria bacterium
ACTTATGCGAAGCTGTATTCTTTTAGAATCGAGGCTTGATAAAGGAGCGATGCGGGCAGCGTGACTGAAGAAAAACACTGATTGTAGATGAATACAGCGAGTAACCTTCGCCCAATGCGTAGCCTAGTCTCTTCATCCTTACAAAAAAATCATTAGTCTCTTTTGTTTCTCTAAGTGGTATAATACCTTTGAGAGTTTCCAAAGACTCAAGAAAACAAGTGAGCACAAGAAAAGGCTCTTCTAGAAAACTAGAAGAGCCTTTTCGAAATTATTCTCAGAGTCCCGAAATGATTAACCCTTCCCGGCTACGGGAGAAGGTTACAAGAGCGAGCACGCTTGATTTCGCGTGTTACCTTGCGATGCATCTTAGCAGATACTCCAGTCACACGACGAGGAAGGATCTTTCCTGTTTCTGAAGTGAACTTAGCAAGGATCTCAGTTGCCTTGTAGTCGATCTTTTCCATAGGAAGATCGATACGACGACGTGGCATAGACTTGTTTGCTTTACGAAAAGCAATACGGCGTTCAATTGTTTTTGGTTCTGACATAGTCGGAATAAGTTAAAGTGATAAAGGTGATTAACGAAGCTCGCGGTGAAGAGTGCGGCGCTTGAGAGCCGGATTATATTTCTTCTTCTCAAGACGACCAGGCGTGTTGAGAGACTTCTTGTTTCTAGTAGAAACGTAGCGTGAAGGAGATTTTCCTAACGCTCTTGCTTCTGTGCATTCGAGGATGATGATATCGCGAGCCATAATTTTGAAATAGATTTATTTCGGGACGCGGAAGCTAACGAATTAAGAGGTTACGTCAAGCGAAACTGTGCCATTTTCTATAAATTTTTGTGAAAAACTGAGATTTGACATCTTAAATTTCAGATCAATCAACAAAAGTTAACTATTATTTTACTTCATCCAGCCAGCCACATCCTTGGCAAAGTAGCTTAAAATGATGTCTGCCCCAGCACGCTTAATGGCTACGAGTGACTCTAGCACAACCTGTTGCTCATTGAGCCAGCCTGCTTCAGCAGCAGATTTGATCATCAAATATTCACCACTGACCTGGTATGCAGCCACCGGAAGTAAGGTAGCCTCCTTAACCTTCGCAATAATATCCAAATAAGCACCAGCTGGCTTCACCATCACCATGTCCGCCCCTTCTTCCTCATCCAAAAGCACCTCGCGAATGGCTTCTCGCACATTGGCGTAGTCCATTTGGTAGGTTTTCTTGTCCCCTGCCTTAGGAGCACTCTCCAAAGCACCACGGAATGGCCCATAAAAAGCAGAAGCATATTTCACCGAATAAGACAGGAGAGTCACTTGAGTGTAGCCATGAGCATTCAAGGCCTCACGTAATGCTCCGATCCGACCATCCATCATGTCGCTAGGCGACACCACATCGGCTCCCGCTTTGGCATGGCAAAGTGCTTGTTTACACAAAATATCTACCGTTTCGTCATTGAGGATTTCCACTTCGCCTTGAGCGTCTTCTCGCACCAAGCCGTCATGACCATCAGAGTTATACGGGTCCAAAGCGACATCCGTGATCACACAAAGGCTCGGATGAGCCAATTTCAAGGCCTTGATCGCTCGTGGGATAAGACCCTCATCATTGTAGCACTCGGCTGCGTCCGAGGTCTTGAGCGAATCAGCCACTGCTGGAAAAATCACTACGGCAGGAACGCCCAATGCATGAGCTTCACCAGCTTCTTTCACTAGGCCTTCAATCGTCCAACGCGAACAGCCTGTCATCGAGGCAATTGGCTCGTCTACATCGCCATCATGCACGAAAAGTGGGTAGATGAGGTCGGCTGGACTAATTGTAATTTCACGGACGAGGTCGCGGATGGCGGCAGATTTACGGTTTCTTCTTGGACGGATAGGCATGACAATACTTCAGCGTGCTGTGGTTAAGAACGACACATTAAGGAGTGATGCTCCATCTCACAAGAGCGAATATGAGGATATTCACCCCCCTACGCGACTGCTGAAGCAAACGAGGACAACATCAACTGAGGTGACTCAAAACGACGTTCAGGATCCTGTTCAAGCAATTTAGCTAACCAGCTACGCAATGGCTGTGGCAACGCTTGGCAATAGTCCTTCAGGATTTGATGCTTATCTTGAGTGTGAAATCCCTTCGCGGTCTGCAAGTCTGCACCCTCACAAGGATGGGTGCGGGCAATCAAGCGTAGCAAAATATTCCCCAAGATATACTGTGTCGTTTTAAAACCTAAGGTTTGATCTTGGTAAAGTTCCGGAGCAACGCGTTCAGGATGTTTCACCGCATTTAAGAATTCTTTATGATCTCCATTGAGCTCAAGTAACTGAGCCTCTCCGACGCTGAGTAAACGATAAAAATAACCTCCAGAACTATCACCATACACAGCTATCGTGTCAGGAGACAACAGGTAGTCTTGGAATCCTTGAAGGTTGGCAGTCGCTAACGCACCACCCACTTGCTCCACAAATTGCTTCACCTCATCAATACTGTAGGTGTGTCGACGTGCAAAGTGTGTCAAACACTCACCAGTCTCTCGTTGACTTGAAATATAACCAACCTCATCGAGTAGGGCAAAATCGTAGACCTGACAAATATGCGGGTGTTGTAAACTAAACAACTGATACGCCAACTTTCGGAAGTTATAGGACCATTCGGCATCGCCATTGTAATCGAATACGTGAACCCATACTAGCTTGTTCGCCAATTTTGAATCAAAGGCATTGAACACACTCGTCATAGCATCAAACTCAATACAGTCACTGATCTGGTAACGGTTGTTCAGCATGTTGGCATCACCTCGCACTAGCCGCATCTCGTGCTCTTCCTCATCTCGCTGTATCTCAGCCTGTAAAATCTTGCCGGTCTCGAGTGACCATTCTTGCGTCACTTTCATGCGGTGCATCTTCGTCTTAAGAGCATCCGCGCCTATACTTGATGAAGTGAAGTGTGAATTTTGTACCTCTTCTAATTCATCAATGATTTCACCGATCTTGGTGAATAAATGATAATGCTCATCACCTACGGCACTGCCCACCACATGAAGCATCAGCTTATCCAGTCCATAGTGCTCCCAGCGGCTATATGACATCATGTCCGGGGTGTAACCAGTAGACATGAAACAAACCAATGCACCAATAGAACGGATATCGAAAGATCGGCCACAACCACCATTTTCCTCTACCTTATAAGGTGCGAAACTTGCCGCTGACGATCCAGCATATTCCATTGGATCTATATCCATCAACAAGCGGTTGAAATAGACGGGGTTCACACTGACGAAATAGTTCTCATCTACATAGATCGCTTCAGGGGAAATGCCAGTGTGGTAAATCTTTTGCTCATGGAGGTATTCCAATAAGCCACAAATTTGAATAGTGATTTCCAAGGTTCGCTTCAATGAAAGACGCCCTTCCCGAATGACATGGTCCAATCTCGCCCCAGGAATCTCGTTGGTTAAAACAAACAAGTCATTGTCCTGTTGCCAAAAATCTTTGGTCTGGATGAGGTTCGGGTGACGCAACAGCCGACTGTCTGCCATTTTTTGTAAATAGACACCAATCTTTTTCTTGGGGAAGTGGGTGAGGTCAATGATCTGAATATTACCATGCTGGGCCTTTTCGGTCACCAGAACAGAATATTCTAAATACGTTTCGGAGGATCGTTCCGTTTCGTCAATGAAGACGTATTCTGGGAACAGTGATCCAAGGCTTTCGACTGAGTAACCAGCCAAGCGAGGTTCTTTGAGCTTAAGTGCACACATAGATATAGGGTTCTTTAAGGGTTTAAAGCACCTATCAAACTAGCAAACATTTCTCTTAATAGAAAGAGAAATATTGTATTAAGAATGCACCACTCTACAACAGTCGTTCTAATAATAAAACCCTAATGCTTTGACAGGAAGCAACTAAACCGCTATGTCTAAAAAGTTTTTCAACATGGTTTTACCATGTTGTGTGAGAATCGACTCCGGATGGAACTGCACCCCATGAACACAATGCTCGCGATGCTGGAGTCCCATAATCACACCGTCTTCCGTCTCGGCAGTGATCTCTAGGCACTCTGGCAGTGTCTCACGTTTGACCACTAACGAATGGTAGCGCGTCGTAGTGACAGGGCTAGGGATACCCTTAAACAGGCTCTTGCCCGTGTGATGTACTGGCGATGTCTTACCGTGCATCAGCTTCTCAGCGCGCACCACATCACCACCATACACTTGCCCAATACTTTGGTGGCCAAGGCACACACCTAAGATCGGAATCTTGCCAGCAAAGTGCTCCACTACAGCAAGACTAATACCCGCTTCATTTGGTGTGCATGGACCAGGAGAAATACAAATGTGGCTAGGGGCCATCTCCTCGATTTCCTCCAGCGTGATCTTGTCGTTGCGCACCACCTTCATTTCAGCACCCAACTCTCCAAAATATTGGACTAAGTTATAGGTAAACGAATCGTAGTTATCAATGACAAGCAACATATAGGTAAAAGGTGTGTTGAAATGGTGTTAACGACAGATCCACAAGAAAGCAAGGGGATCTCCACTAAAATTTGCGATACTTTAATTCAGACACATACATCGCCGAGTGATACGAGCCAAAGCCAATCGTCTTCACCTTCGGCTTGCCCCACAATGCCGGGATCTGCCATTGCTTGCCTCGAAGGTCATACAAGGCCACCTGAGAATATTGATGCTCATCAATCGGCCGCATCATCACAGCTAGGTGACCATGCTTCACCACCAATCGTATATAGTGGTAATGGCCATTTTTCAACGCGTAGGTCATCGGTAAGTTCGGCCGGAATGCATCCGTCGCCGCTTGTTCCTTCATCGTCACCAATCTATCCCCTTTCTTATACCCCTGAATCCCCATCAGATTTTTTTTCCAAGCTCCCATCTCAAACACCACCGAGCCTTGAGGTGTCGGTAAAAACAACGCAATCGAGTGATCACCAGTATAGCGTTTCCACTTAAATTCTAACGCGTAAGAATCACCTGGCTGCAATTTTGAAAACAAGGTATTCACTCCCTTTCCATCACTCACTAGGGAATTACCCTCAACCCTAAAATTCTCACTGGAGGGAAACTTCCCCTCTATTGGGCGCATGTCCTGCCAATTCGATTTGTCTAGTAAATCTTCTTGTGCATTAGGCGATAAAGTCATGGCCTCCGGCTTGCCATCTTCACCGACTTCTGTCTCAGCAGTGCCATCTCCAGCACTAGGATCTTCCTCCCCTATCACTGCCATCAACGCTGCAACCGCTGCCATGCCAGCCAGCACACCGATGCCCACCTGCTGCCACACCGGTAAACCTCTCTTACTCAAGCCAGCACGCACCTTGGCCAACTCTTCCACCAATTCCTCAGCCGAACCTATCCGTTGGTTGCGATCACGTTGCAGACAACGCATTACCAATTTCTCCATTTTCTTACTAGCCCCAAACTTCGATAAGGGCTCGAATGCTCCGCGTGGTGTCACCCCTGCAATCATCTCATAAAGCATCACCCCAACACTATAAATGTCAGCTCGTGCATCGAGTTCCTCCCCAGCAGAGTGCTCAGGCGACATGTAGTCGACCGTCCCCACCGTTGTCCCTGTTAATGTTAGCTGTGTTCCTGCGGTGTCATCCACATCCTTCGAGATACCAAAATCACTGACCTTGATACTGCCATCATTGCCCAACAAAATATTCGCTGGTTTGATATCGCGATGCACAATGCCTAAGCCATGCACTGCTTGCAGACCCTTGCTCACGGATGTCGCCACACGGATCGCTTCCTTTTCTGAAAGGGTCTCCGCATTTTGCATGCGCACGAACAAATCCATGCCATCAATATACTCTAAAATCAAATACGGCACCCCTTCCGCTGTCACAGCAGCATCGTGAATCCCCAACACATTCGGGTGCTCCAGCTGTGCCATCATGCGCCCTTCTTTCTTCAAGCGCTCGACAAACATGCCAGCGTCTTCACTGGTCGAAGAAAACACCTTGATCGCTACCACGCGCCCCAGCTCCCGATGCCGTGCCTTATAGACAGCACCCATCCCACCTTGGCCAAGAATCTTCTCGATTTCATAACCTGGAATTTCGCCACTCTCGCCAGCATCCTGGTCAGCATCCATGGTCGGATCTGGCTGTAATGCCCATTGCAGCATTTGCTTCGCTTTTTGCTCTTCAGTCATCTCGGGATTCTCGCTTACTACCGTGTATTAAGCAAAACTAGCCCGATAGTTACTAGAAAAAAATGACGCCAGCCTGTGTGTATACATTTCAACCAGCTTTATAATTGCCTCTCACGCCTCTTACATTTAGTACTAAGGCCTCATTTTTCCCAAATAAGAACAACAACCCAACAAATATATCATGAGTTTTACAGAAATCACCAGTGAGTCTTGGTTCTCCAGAATCGGCTCTTCCATCAAAGGGATCATCGTCGGGATCGTCCTTATTCCAATCGCCATCATCGTCCTCTTTTGGAATGAAGGCCGTGCCGTTAAAAGATCTGAGGACCTCGACGACGGCGCCAGCAAGATCGTCAAAATCGATGCCGCATCGGTCGTGGCAGCCAACGAAGGCAAACTCGTCCACGTCACTGGCCAAACTGCCACCGAGGAAACCCTGACCGACCCAACCTACAAGGTCACTCAGAAAAATGTGGTCAAGTTACAGCGCTTGGTTGAATTCTACCAATTCAAAGAGAATGTTGAAACCACTTCGAAGAAAAAACTCGGGGGCAGTAAAGAAACCAAAAAAACTTACACCTATAGTAAAGCATGGGTCGGCAGCCCGATCGATTCTTCCCAGTTCAAAGACACCGCCTACCAGTCGAAGAACACAGTGAGCCATCAAGTCTCAGACCAAAGCTTCTCTAGTAAAGCTGTCAGCCTCGGTGCATTCGCTCTTTCTGCCAAGCAAATTGGCAGCATCTCTGCTACCACTCCATTAACACTCAATGGCTCCGAACTCGATCCCGTGCCAAGCACTGAAGCGGATCCTACCGATACCGCCAAGAAGGCTCCCTACCAAATCAGTGGTAACTATTTCTACCACGGTGCCAAGCCAAACGCTCCCTCCATTGGCGACGTCCGCATCAGCTTCAAAACCGCACCGGTGGGCGACACCAGCATCATCGCTCAACAAAATAACAATAGCTTCGTTGCCTACCAGTCCACAAACGACGCCCTCGACATGCTCAAGTCTGGCATCCACTCTTCGGAAGCCATGTTCGCTCAAGCAGAAGATGCGAACTCCAACCTGTCATGGTTCCTCCGTGCCGGTGGAGCCATCGCAATGGCAATCGGTTTCGGCATGATCCTCAAGCCACTATCAGTCGTGATGGACGTGATCCCATTCCTTGGAAGCATTGCAGGAACCGGAACCGGACTCATTGCGATCCTTCTCTCAGTCATCATTTCTTCCGGTGTGATAGCTGTCGCATGGCTCTTCCATCGCCCACTGCTCAGTGGAGTTCTCCTCCTCGTCATCATTGGAGCCATCTTCCTGATTCGTAAAAAAATGACAGCCAAAGCGTAATACCACTCTTCGAGAGTAGTAAGAATTAAGTAGTGAGTAGCAAAGTCTAGTCCATTCCCCTCTAGGTAGGCGGGGATCTCCGAGCACCGCGGCTATTAGCACTTCGCTGAGGGGAAAGATGAAAGGAAAAAGGTGAGCGCTTCGCTGAGGGGAAAGATGAAAGGATAAAGGATAAAGGATAAAGGCTCCCAATGATGCAAGAACAAACCACAAATACTCTCATGGAGTGGGCAGCAAAGAATGGAGCAACTGAAAACTGTCAACTGAACCCTGAAAACTCCCGCAGGAGGCCCCCCATATCAACCCGAGCCCATCCCAACCCATAAAATTCTGTCAATTCTGCAAATTCTATAAATTCTGTCAAAAATGATCATCCCGAGCTCTTCGAGCAGTAGTAAGAATTAAGGAGTGAGTAGCAAAGAATGGAGCCACTGAAAACTGCCAACTGAGCACTGAAAACTCCCGCAGCGCCCCCTATTGACCATTGACCGATGCCAAGCTCCCACACAAGGCCGGTGGATACTCCTCCGCATCCACCAATCGTTGGATACTTGCCACCACTTTCGCTTTATCTTCCGGATAGGTCACACCAAACCATTGGCTGTGGCTCGGTGTCACACGGCACTCAATCACGCCGCTTGAAATCAATGAATCGACCACCGTTGGGATATAGCACTCAGACTTCATCTCCATGCCATACTCTTGCAAAAAATTTATAAAGTACTGCTGTAAATACGTGAGCAGGTCAGCGCCAAAGCACCAGAGATTCATCGACACCAAAGTGTCTAACTCGATCCCCACACGCTCACCCACTAAGTTGTCACCAGAACAACTGCCGTCCTCGTCACGTGTGATTCCAGTGTGCTCTTCCACATGTTGCAATACCCCAGACTCGACCTTACAAATCCCTCTATTCACCGCCCCATGCTCTGACAAGGTGTTCTCCAAGCTATACGCAATCAATGCATAAATGTTTTTACCACCATCCTGCGTCATCGCAGACAATGCATCAGCAGCTTGCTGTAATCCATCGCGACCATAAAAATCATCCGCATTGATCACCGCAAATGGCTCATCGATCACATCCCGAGCAGCCAGCACAGCGTGCGATGTCCCCCATGGCCTTTCTCGGCCATCAGGAAATGTAAAGCCCTCAGGTAAATCACGTAAATCTTGGAACACATACTCGACCTCAATCTGGTCAGCAAAGCGGCTGCCCACTTCAGCCTTGAAGGCCTCCGCAAAATCTTCGCGGATGATGAACACGACCTTGGTAAAGCCCGCACGGATGGCATCGAATACCGAATAATCGAGCACAGTCTCGCCCGATGGGCCCATCGGATCCATTTGTTTCAGGCCGCCGTATCGGCTTCCCATACCGGCAGCCAATACAAGTAGTGTCAAATTCATTCAATAAGTGATAATCTGCATTACACTCTTATGTCAATCCGCGAGGTAGCATTTGCACGATTTTCTTGATGTAATCTGCGTCATGCTTGTTCGCTACCAAGATTGCATCCTCGGTTTCCACCACAATCAAATCATCCACTCCCAAGAGTGCCACCTGCTTTTTACCTGACTGCGTGAACACAATATTCCCGGTGCTTTCGTGACACACTAATGGACTATTGGTTTTGTTCGACTCCTTTTCCTTCAAATATTTAGAAACGGAAACCCAAGAACCGACATCATCCCAGTCGAAAGTCGCCTCGATATTTAAAATCTTCTTCGCCCCTTCCATCAAGGCATAATCGATCGACGTCGCCTCTAGGCTCTTAAACTTTTCATCCACCACAGTGGTAAAGTCCTCCGCTGCAGCGATCTCAGTCACGAAGTTTGCCAACTCTGGGCATTGAGCCTCTAGCTCGGCACGCACCGTCGGGATCGACCAAATAAACATGCCGGCATTCCAACTAAAGTTCCCCTTCGCAATAAATTGTTCTGCCAACTCGGTGCTCGGCTTTTCTCTAAACCGCACCACTGACTTCACCTCATGCTTCACACCTTCGATTGGCACCGACTCACCACGCTCGATATAACCAAAGGACGAACTCGGCCAAGTCGGTTTGATCCCCACAGTCACTAATCCATCTGTTGTAGCTGCTGCAGTAATAGCATCCTGCATCACCTCAACATAGGCATCCACATCATTGATCAATTGATCCGCTGGCAACACCACCATGGTGGCCTCAGGGTCTCTCGCCGCCATAATCCCCACACCGAGTGCCACCGCTGGAGCTGTATCACGCTTGGCTGGCTCAGCGATCACATTCTCAGGGTTCAACTGAGGAAGCACTTCTAGCACTGCGTCACGTTGGAGCACATTGGTGAGAACATAAATATTCTCCACAGACACCAAATCCGCCAAACGATTCACCGTCTTGTTCATCAATGTCTCATCATCAAACAGAGTCAACAATTGCTTCGGCTTAGAATCACGAGAAAGCGGCCAAAAGCGTGTGCCACTCCCGCCAGCAAGAATCAAAACGTAGGTGTTCGGTTTCATTAAAATAGGGTTTACAGAAGAATGGAAAAGAAGAAAGTAGAAAGTAGGGAGGAGCAAAGTAGCGAGTAGTAAAGTAGGGAGTAGTAAAGTAGAGAGTAGCAAAGAATGGAGCAACTGAAAACTGTCAACTGAGCACTGAAAACTCCCGCAGGGCCCCCCTTTTTCCTCAGCGAAGCGCTCCTACCACTCCACTTCAACCTGGGATACATTTCCAGATCTATCCTCGTATTTCACGAAACCATGCTTGATCCCATACTCGTGAATACACTTGGTCACCTTGACATCGTAACAGCAATACTCAGCGATCTTCATCATCGGTTCGATGCTGCCCGTCTTTTTGTACTCTTGCCACCACTTCAGCGCGTCGAGGCCATTTGCAGACTTCCCCTCACCAAGGCTCTTGGTGGCAATACTGTCCAACTTAAGGCGATGCCCGAGACGTTTCTCGATATCAAGTAACATGTCCAAATTAATGGTCTGGCTGACCATGTCATTGAGCACATAGCCCTGCAGCACAGGGTAATCGAATTCTACGTGGTTGTAGCCGACCACTAAATCGGCACGCAATAGCATATCCCCTAAGTCATTGATATTTGACTCATCAAAAATGTAATACTTCTCGGTTTCGGTAGAATACGCCACCCCAACGGAAATTCCCATTTTAGCTGCATTCTTTTTCCCGCCAACAGCACTAAAGCTTTTTTGGGTCTCCAAGTCGAAATAAACGATATTTTTTGCCATCACTTAGTCCTTTAACAAATACTTAGCCGCTTGCTCAACATCTTTATCACCACGTCCAGACATGTTCGCGATAATGATTGTATCCTTAGACAAAGTCGGGGCCATTTTGCTCACCCACGCCATCGCGTGTGAACTTTCAAGAGCTGGAATAATGCCTTCCGTTGAACACAGTTCACTAAAGGCGGCGAGTGCTTCATCATCGGTAGCATAATCATATTCCGCACGGCCAATATCCTTAAGGTAAGCATGCTCTGGCCCTACTGCTGCGTAGTCTAAACCGGCAGAAACGGAGTGAGTCAACTCGATCTGACCATCATCATCCGCCAACAACCATGTCTTGGTTCCCTGTAGCACACCGAGCTTACCACCTTGGAAGCGAGCTGCATGACGCTCAGGCACGATACCGTCACCGCCAGCTTCAACACCAACAAGGCGCACTTCTTCTGCGTCCAAGAACGGATGGAACAAGCCAATCGCATTCGATCCACCACCAACACAGGCCACACAGATATCAGGAAGACGACCCTCCGCTTTGAGAATTTGATCGCGTGCCTCTAAGCCGATCACCCTATGAAAATCACGCACCATCATTGGAAATGGATGAGAACCTAATGCCGAGCCAAGAATGTAGTGGGTATGGTCCACAGTGCCTACCCAGTCACGCATCGCTTCGTTCACCGCATCTTTAAGAGTCGCTTGCCCAGCTGTCACAGGACGAACCTCAGCACCGAGCAGACGCATACGAGCCACATTGAGCGCCTGACGCTCCATATCCACAGTGCCCATGTAAACGATGCATTCCATGCCAAATCGAGCACACACAGTCGCTGTTGCAACACCGTGTTGACCTGCACCCGTTTCAGCAATGATACGAGACTTGCCGATTCTCTTCGCCAAAAGGATCTGCCCAATCGCATTGTTTATCTTATGGGCACCAGTGTGAAGAAGGTCTTCACGCTTTAAATAAATCTTTGCTCCACCCAATTTTTCAGTCCATCGCTCGGCAAAATACAAGGGAGTCGGACGTCCACAGTAGTTTTTCAGAAGGTCATCCAATTCAGCTTGGAAGGCCGGATCGTTCTTTGTCTCCTCATAGATCTTAGCAAGATCCTGTAAGGGAGCCATGAGTGTCTCAGGGACAAACATTCCTCCATAAGTGCCAAAGTGACCAGTAGCGTCAGGTAATTGAGTGCTCATTTCGGCGGCAACCTAGCTTAACTTGGCCCATTCATCAACTGCGGAATCAATCGATGTCTAAGTTTTA
>CAXMOB010000332.1:0-2130 GCA_964194815.1 Vicinamibacteria bacterium
GAATACAGCGAGTAAGCTTCGCCCAACGCGTAGCCTAGTCTCTTCATCCTTAAAAAAAAATCATTAGTCTCTTTTGTTTCTCTAAGTGGTATTATCTGAAACCTCGACCCCTACCAGTAAGCCTAGTTGGGTCTGTTGTGATTCGCCCTGATCATTTTTAAAATCGATCACATTGTCCTCACCTCCAATAGAGCTGATCGAGGAGAATGCCACACGACTGCCGTCGTGTATAAGAAACTCCCCAGCTTTACCTTGTTGCATCGCTGCAATCAATTGTTTAATAACTCCGTGCATCAGTCAATTTAGGCAAAGTGTTGCTGCATCGCTGTGAGTAAGGCCACGTAGATAGGATTGCAGAACTCAGCAACTGCGTTTTCGTCATCACTATCATACACGGAAGACCACTCGATCAAGGTCTGGTCTCCTATCGTCACAGGTGTCAACACAACTGTCCCCAAGTAATTAGCCACGACTTCTTTAGCAATGACGTCAGGTCCATCATCAATAGAATAAGTGAAACTATAGTTGGGCTCATCTACTTCTCTCAAAGTCTCCAAAAACAATCCATTAAGGAGGCGCACAGCTCCAACTTCATCCCCGGCGACATCGCCCTTCACCTCCAGCGAAGTGATCACCTCAGGAGCCCAGTTCATGTCATGAAAATTTGAAATCGTAGTCCATACGGTCTCAACAGGAGCATTTAAAATAGCAGAATGGTAGCAGCTCATAGTAATGATATAGTTTTTGTAAAATTGAATGCCTAAAGGTTAGTCACGCTCTAGCAACTACAAAAAGAATACGTGTTCTCTAGCTAAATACAACACGTGATTTTGGGCAATTCTCTACACAGGTAGCAGCTCAACCACCTTCACCCAGCCGGTAATCATAGCCAAGTCCCTCGCTGTGTGCCCATGAGCTGTCTTCAAGCTAGTATTAGCACCACAGGCTAACAACACCTCCACAACATGCCAATTGCCAGCCAAGGCATGGTTGTGCAACGGAGAAAACCCATTCTCATCGAGCTCGTTCACTTTTTCGGGATGAGCTCTAAACAAGTTACTGTAATTTTCAAACCGTGCCAAAGCGTCAGGATGGTCTAATTCGTAATCAATGTGAGGCACTTCATCCTCCTCAAGCTCTTCAGCCGCCGCAGCACTCATCGGCGCCTGAGTCTTCCCTAGCGTTATACCAAAAAGTTTGGTCGGAGGTTTCTTTTTTACTACCTCTTCAACCTTAGCTACCACTGCCTTTGGATATCTATCTACAGTCAATGGCGAACCAAAATCATAGCCCCAACCCTGATCAAACATCGCAAGCTCGCCGCCCTTTAAAAATGAACGTCGGAGATTTACAGTATACCCACCATACACTTTACCCTCTTTGACATACATCCAGTCTTCGATCCGATCCACCGGCACGGTGCACACAGCTCCCTTCTCCAAGTTCTTGATCACACTTGGAATAACAGCAACGGTGCCATAGACATAGACTCCGTCAAAAATGGGATCGACCAACCAAAATTGTTCGCTTTGCTTGACCCCATCGACCTCGTCACTGACCGCACACATAACAGCCACATAATCACACTTAGCTTCCGACCTCCGAAAGTTCCAAAACTGTTCCCTCCACAAAAATCGAAAACTCTGACGCGCTATCTTCGACGCGTTCTCAAACAATTGTACTTTTTTATCAATGATATCCATAACTATTTAATAACTATCATACACTATGAAGCATATGTGAGGCGGGGCAAGCTATTTTCAATAGAGACCTGTGATAATGCTTACGCACAGATCCATACTCGCGTATGTTAGACAACAATAGTCCTCTGAATACCGACTAGTAATACCATTTAGAGTTTAAAAAGAGACTCATGAATTTTTTTTGTAATGATGAAGATCCTAGGCTACGCATTGGGCGAAGGCACTCGCTGTATTCTTATACAATCAGTGTTTTTCTTCAGTCACGATGCCCGTCTAGCCCGGCATTACCCTCCCCCTTCGATAAGTAAGCTGATTGGTGTAAGCATCAACTCCAAAAGAAATATTCGATAAGCCCAACTAAGATAAAAATACTTCTTTTTGAGTAATATTCTTCCAATGGTGTGGATGTCATGAGCGAAACATTCAC
>CAXMOB010000333.1:0-2873 GCA_964194815.1 Vicinamibacteria bacterium
CAAACATGGCATAGATAAACAAGCTCGGACATTTACTGCATGGAGTCATGTCGTCAGCTTAATCGTCTCGCAGCTCACACATTCCATCGGACTCAATGATGTTTGCGACGTAAGCGATCGCTAACGGGAGTGTGGTGCTGACTTTCGTTTTGCAACGGTTGGTCGTAGATTACGTAGCTATGACATCTACGACACTTACCATAGAGGCTACGAATGTTGATTCTCCAAGAGAGGGAAATCAAGGAGCCCTCATCAAAACTGACAGACTCGGGCGCATCAGCGTGACGCCTCAACACCGAGAAGCATTGCTGGATAAATTCGAACAAAGTGGAATGAGTGGTCAGCGATTCACCGAACTCCACGGCATCAAATACACAACCTTTGCAAACTGGAGACAGCAGCGACGCGTTAAGCTCAATCAATCACCAGAGGTGAAAGCCGCATCCCCACATGAGCTGATAGATTCGCTCTCTGAGGTGATTGTTCAAAACGTAACATCTACCAGCCCTCCTCAATCTTCAGCTCTGCAAGTAGATCTTGGAGGAGGCGTGAGCCTCACTATCCAAGGGAAAACCGATCTTGGACTCGTCGCTAAACTCATCAACCAATTACGTGCTGATGTTTCACTCTAGTGCCAATCTCAAGGTCTACGTTGCCACCCAACCTTGTGACATGAGAAAGAGCTTTGATGGGCTCTTGACCATCGTGCAAGGGAAGTTCGAAGCCTCACCCCAGAGCGGTGCTCTCTTCGTATTTTTCAATAAAAAGGCAACACTGATGAAGACTCTCTACTGGGATGGAACGGGTCTCTGGGTTCTCGCCAAACGCTTAGAGAAAGGCACTTTCAGTGTTCCTAGATCAGCAAAATCTAAGAGTGAAAAGATCAGTATCACGCCCGAAGCATACCAGTTGTTAGTGCAAGGAGTGGAGCTGAAGGATGGGATGACTAGAGCTTGGTTTGAAGCACCATAAATGTTGTCTTTTTGTAGACAAACCCGTCATCTCGTATAGTCTAACACGTAAGTGACAGAACGGGAAAAACAACTTTCAGAGCTGGTTGAGCGGCAAGCAAAGATCATTGATCGATTAGAGAAAAAGGTGACTCTACTTGAGCAAAAAGTAGACTTCCTTGTGCGTAAGATTTACGGATCTAGCAGTGAAAAGTTAGAGCCCGATCAGCTCCACCTAGCCTTTGAGGAGGAGTTCTCAAAAAAGCTCGAAGCCGCCAGCGAGGAAGACGCAAGTGATGCGCAACTCACGCTGGTGGCAAAGCCTAAACGTTCACCACGCAAGGAACCCAAGCTACCCGAGGACCTCCCCGTGCACGAGACTGTCCTCATTCCTTCAGAGGTTAGAGCAAACCCAGAGAACTACGTCAAAGTTGGCGAAAAGATCACCGACAAGCTCGATATGCAACAGGCGAGCTTCCACCTTCAGCGCACCATTCGCTACGTTTACACCAAGAAAGGTGCCGACATTGCCAAGTTCGAGATAGCTCCACTACCAGCCTCTTTACTAGAGAAAAGCCTGCTCAGCCCATCGCTACTCAGCCACATCATTTGCTCCAAATACTGTGACCATCTTCCTCTCTATCGTCAGCAGCAAATACTGGCTCGTCGGCACAACGTTCACTTCAGCCGCAGCACACTCTGTGAGTGGGTAGAGGTAGGAGCGAACTGGTTAGAGCCGCTCTGGAAAATTATAGCTCAAGGCATTCGCACCAGTCAGCACATCCAAGTTGATGAAACACCTGTCAACTACTTGGATAAGGCTGGAGCCAAACAGCAAGGCTACTTCTGGGTCTACAGTAACACCGACGCAGGAATCCTTTACGACTGGAAATCCTCACGCCACCATCAATCGCTCGATGCAGTGCTAAAGAAAGGTGACGAAACCTTCTCTGGTCAGCTTCAATGCGACGGCTACAGCGCCTATCACACCTGGGCTAACAAACAGGTAAACGTCAAACTACTCGGCTGCTGGGTGCACGCGCGGCGAAAGTTTTTCGAGGCAAAAGACCAACACCCCGATGCGATCAAAGCCTTCAAATACATTTCCCAACTCTACAGAAATGAGCATCGGTTCAGTGACTTTATAGAAGCTTCCCATCATCCTCCCGAAGCGATTATTCACTACAGAAAACGCTACAGCGTACCGCTCTCCAAGCAACTCTATCAGCTTCTAAGAACCATTCAGAACCGCCATTTACCGAAAAGCAAACTCGGTAAAGCTATCAGCTATGCCTTCAACCAAAGAGAGAAGCTGGGTCGTGCCCTCAGCTCTGGACACTTCGATCTCGACAACAACAAAGTCGAAAACGCTGTGCGCCCCCTCAAACTCGGAGCAAAGAACTGGCTCTTCATCGGCAGAGAAGAAGCTGGCTGGCGCAGCGCCGTCCTCTACACCATGATAGAGAACATTCGCAGCCATGGAAAAGATCCATACGCCTATCTCAAATGGGTCTTCGAGCAAATTCCAGCGATGACGAACCAAGACGACCTCCGTCGTCTTCTCCCTAAAAGTTGGCTAGTAAATCAAGCTAGCCAGCAGGCAGAAGAATCAGCCTCTCCAGCAATAGCTGTGTGATCCTATTCGTCGTAGGCTTCGTATCTACGACACCTACGACCCGACGTTGCAACGGCAAACCACACTCCCATCAGCGAACGCTTACTCAACAACCATTCGTGCGATTGGTGTTATTCGTGGTAAGAACTCGTTTCATCGTCCCGGATCTGGACTGCTGCGGCTCGACTCAGCTCTGTGGCAGGCTCGGCTTGACGAGCGCGGTGGGGCTTCATCTGAACACTTCAGATCTCCTACTACCTACCTATCTACTATCAAATACGCCAGCTTCGGTTGCATTTTCTTGAGTT
>CAXMOB010000334.1:0-6199 GCA_964194815.1 Vicinamibacteria bacterium
CAAGCAAGTGATACACTTGCACATTAAAGAGCTCTTTGAAAAAGAACGACGCCTTGGCTCCAAAAGATTCATACTTCGACGTCAAGGTCGCGGAGCATTGGGAAGAAATTCCGATATCCTCAGCCATCAATTGAGCTCTCCGCAGGTGCCAGGGATCGCTCACCAGTAAAGCATTCGCATAGCCCTGAGCCTCCATCACATTTTTTGCCTGGGTGATATTTTCATGAGTGGTCAGCGAAATCGTTTCAATGAAGACATCCTTCTCCGGCACCCCATTTTCAACACAGTAAAGCTTTCCAACCTCAGATTCGGCAAATGAAGCACCACTTCCCCTCCCCCCAGTAATCACCAAGGCTTTGACTCGCCCCTCACGATACAAGCCAATTGCATGGTCGAGACGTGCCGCAAATACCGGTGAGGGCTTCTTATGGTAGGCAGCAGCACCCAGAACCACTGCACAGTCAGCATTACTCCCATCATCGCTATGGCCCACACTATAGATCTTGTAACTAGCCCAAAGTGTATAGGCCAGCAGAACCAAGACCCCATACTTCACCCCACGCCACAGCAATGCACGTAGACCACGTTTCCTTGGAGTTGCTGACTTTTTATTCATCTATATCACTGAAATTTATCATTCCCTTAGCTCCTTATAATAAGTAACAATTTCCACAGCTTAAAATAACGAGCCAAAGACTACCATACTGTCAATTCTGCAAATTTTGTTAATTCTGTCGAAAATAACATCTATCCAAAACGACGATACTCCATGTCCGTCATCACAAAGCCCCCTATTTTCTCTCGATAAAAAAAGCCCTTCATTGCTGAAGGGCTTTCTAAAAATTTGACTGTAATGCCGAATTAGCCAAGCTTTGGCTTCTTTACGCGGCGAACAGCTCCGAAACGCTTTTGGAACTTGTCGATACGTCCTTCTGTATCTACGAACTGGTTGTTACCAGTGTAGAAAGGGTGCGAATCTGAAGTTACGCCCATGGAGATAACGTAATGTTCTACCCCGTCGACTTCCTCAGTCTTTGCAGACTTAGCTGTCGAACGAGAAATGAACTGCTTACCAGTAGTCATATCTTGGAAGATCACTGGTGTGTATTCTGGATGAAGATCCTGTTTCATTGTCGTGTTGAGTTAAGGTTAACCGCGTGACCGACGCGGCTGGATTGCGGATGATCTACATTTCCACCTCACGGTCAAGGATTAATTGGCTATCAATCTTCGATCCCCAATTCTTCATTGGAAATCTCCCCTTGTAGTACTCCAGTTAAGGTCACATCAAATTCATCAAAGGTGCCAAACTGACTAGAACATTCTTCAAATGCCATCTCAAAATCATCACTGACATCTTCCATCGACGCACCGTCCCAGAAATATTCTCCCGATTCCTCGTCTTGCTCAGCACGGGAAAGATCAAGTGCGTCTACATCAAGCACATGCACACTGCCGTCATTCGCATTGAACAAGATCACTCCAGCATCGTGATCACCGACCACAACATAGCCCAAAGAGAGCAAGAAGCCGGCTTCATCAAAACCATCGGAAGCATCAATAATATCGTCTACTGAAAGGACACGAAGCACCTGCAGGTCCAATGATTCCAATGGCAAGTTCGTAGCGACGTAGTCTTTTAACTCGTCAGTGATAGGGTGATACTTCTCTATATGTGCAAGAAGAGCCGTTGCATCCCCTATTGCAGCGGCTTGCTTACCTCCTTGTCCATTGAGCCATTCGAGTGCTTTCATCATGTCATTGAAAATTTTGTGAATTTTCGTTCGCTATGCAAGATAAAGTTCACTTTTTAATGCTAATTTTCTTCACTCTAAGGGGTTGCACTTCCGTTTTTTTTAATTAAGATAGATTTACTATGAAACTTATCAAACTAATTGGACTAGTAGCAATCGTTACAAGCCTCACTTCCTGCAACACAATCATCGGCATGGGACGCGATATCCAGCAAGCTGGCAATACCCTTGGCGGTGGTATCAAAAAAGGTGGTGACAATGTTGGTGGAGGCCTAGAAAACAAAGGCTACGGCAAAACCTGGAAAGGTGACGAAACCAACTAGTTTATAAAGTTTCCCCCCTTCATGGTCTCTGTGGTCGAGCACCTTACTCAACAAAATCGAGGGGTCGATCATCGACAACCTAGGTCTCAATGGATACAAGCTCGACTCAGAAGCCTATTTTTTCGCCCTTCCCCACCTTCACATGCTGACAGCATACTTGAATTAAATGATTCTGTAACATTGACTCGGAAGTGGTCGTCCATGTCTATCTCAATTCTACGATCTGCAAGATTTTTTAAAGTCGGCATGGTTTTTGCTATAGTGAAAGGTGAATGCGGAAACTCATCATCATCACCGACTTAGACGCATCGCTGCTAAGGGACGATTACACTTATGAGGAAGCGAAGCCGGTTCTACAAAAACTTCGCGATGCTAAGATTCCGCTCATTCTTAATTCTAGTAAAACCATAGCCGAGCTTGCTAACTTAGCATCAGAACTACAGTCGCTAGCTCCAGTAGTGGCAGAAAATGGTGGAGCTGTTTGTATTCACAAAGAATCGCCACTTCCAAAACCGAGCAATTGCGAAACCTATGGTGACTACGCGGTCATTCCCGCTGGCATGACGCGTGGCTTCGTTCTTGAACAAGCACACCGCCTTCGCCAACACAAAGGGTTTCACTTTGAAGGCTTTGATGATTGGTCCGATCGACAACTCTCAGTCATTACCGGTCTAAATATCGATGCTGCTGGCCGGGCACGCCAACGCTACGTCACCGAACCTATCCTCTGGAGAGACTCCGAACAACGCCTTGTTCGATTCACTCAACTACTAGCTGAACATTCGATTCAAGTCATCCGAGGCGGTAAGTTTCTCCACCTCATGGGAAACATTAACAAAGCCGACGGAGCCTTATTAGCGACCCGTCTTTATTCCACAGCATTCCCTGACACCCAATGGCACACCGTAGCTATAGGCGATAGCGAGAACGATCTACAAATGCTCGAGCAAGCAGACACTGCGATCGTCATCCCGCACAAGGGCAGCACCCGGATACACCCCAACAACCCCAACACGATGGTTGCTACCAAAAATGCTAGCGCAGGCTGGGCCGAATGCGTGGATCAGCTTTTACATAACTTTCAACAATCTCAATCTTAACCAAATTTACAATCATGGGAGACTTCCATCAACACGGCATCGTTACCACACTTCACCAACTCCGTAACAAACCATTAGCACAACTTGAAGAAGACCTTCTCGGGTTTAAGAACAAACGCCCAATGGGTCTCGTTCTCCCCTCTCTATACTCGGAACTTCAACAACCCGCATTATCGAACATCGTCGACGAACTTTGTAACGTCCCCTATCTTGAACAAATCGTGGTCGGTATCGACCGTGCTAACAAACAAGAATTCCAACATGCTCTCGAATTCTTTAACCGACTCCCAATCCAGCCCGATATCCTGTGGAACGACGGCCCACGCCTCCAGGCGATTGATCAAAAGCTCAAAGCTCGCGGCTTAGCCCCCGAGGAACTCGGTAAAGGTCGTAACGTCTGGTATATGTTTGGCTACGTCCTCGCCTCAGGAAAAGCAGAAGCCATCGCCCTCCACGATTGTGACATCACCACCTACAAGCGTGATATGCTAGCGCGCCTTATTTACCCTATCGCGAATCCCGCATTCAGCTATAAATTCTGTAAAGGCTACTACGCACGCATTGCTAACAACACCATGAATGGCCGTGTTTGCCGCCTTCTCGTCACCCCTCTCATTCGTGCACTAAAACGCGTATGCGACTCCGATGAGTACTTAGAGTATCTAGACAGCTTCCGCTACGCCCTCGCTGGCGAGTTTTCACTGAATCGTGACGTCATAGAAGACATCCGTATTCCATCTGATTGGGGACTTGAAATGGGCACCCTCTCGGAAATGCACCGTAACTACGCCACCAATCAAATTTGCCAGGTCGATATAGCCGAACGCTATGACCACAAGCACCAGGACTTATCCTTAGAAGATAAATCACGAGGACTCTCAAAAATGAGTGGTGACATCGCAAAGTCACTATTCCGTAAAATGGCCACTCAAGGTGAAGTCTTTTCTCATGAAAAAATTCGCACCATTAAAGCCTCATACTACCGCATTGCTCTCGACCTCATCGAAAGCTACGGCAATGACGCCACCATCAACGGACTCAAATACGATTGTCATAAGGAAGGTCAAACCGTTGAACTTTTTGCGGAAAATATCATGCAGGCTGGACAAGAATTTCTCGACCCAGAGAAGTCGATGGAAACACCGTTCATGCCAAGTTGGAAACGTGTGATCTCTGCCATGCCTGATGTGCTCGAACAACTCGTTGCAGCCGTCGAGGCTGATAGAATCGAGCTCGGATCCGATTCAGTCAACGTGCCATCACTGCATCCGTCAAAAGTTCGACTCCACCAACGCATTCAACAACACGTAACTGAAATCTACGGTGAAGATAACTCTGCTGAACTCACCGACAACATCCTCAAAGTAAGTAAACTGGATACCGAAAAAGTCGCCCAGGTTCCTATCGAAAATAAATGGAGTGAACAAGACACCTATGTCATCACTTATGCCGACACCATCCAGCGTGAAGACGAAGCCCCATTAAAAACCTTACACCGCTTTCTCAATACGGAACTTAAAAACACCATCAGCGCTGTGCACGTTCTTCCATTCTACCCTTATAGCTCTGATGATGGTTTCTCAGTCATCGATTACAAGGCGGTGAAACAAGAACATGGAACTTGGAATGACATCAAAGCCCTCAAAGAAGACTACACGGTAATGGCAGACCTCGTCATCAACCATTGCTCCGTGCAATCAGAGTGGTTCAAAAATTTCAAACAAGGGAAGTCACCAGGAAAAGGATACTTCGCCACCGGCACCAACTATGACGACATCACCAAAGTCGTCCGCCCGCGCTCGTCCCCACTGCTCACCGAAGTAAAAACCGTCGATGGCACCGAGCAAGTGTGGTGCACCTTCGGACCTGATCAAGTCGACCTCGACTTCGCCAACCCACAGGTATTGTTAGAAATGATCGACATCGTTCGTTTCTACCTCGACTCTGGCATCCGCGTATTCCGCCTCGATGCTGTCGCCTTCCTCTGGAAAAAATCTGGCACTGGATGCGTTCACCTTCCACAGACACACGAGATTATCAAGCTACTCCGCCTCATCGTTGAGCACATTGATCCTAATGCTATCATCATCACGGAAACCAACGTGCCTAACAAAGAGAACTTATCCTACTTTGGAAATGATAACGAAGCACATCTGATCTACAACTTCTCACTTCCTCCATTGCTTATCCACACACTGCTCAGTGGTGACTCGCGTCACATGATCACATGGATCATGTCAATGCCTCCGGCACGTCGTGGCCGAGCCTACTTTAACTTTATAGCATCGCACGACGGCATTGGACTGCGTCCCGCGGAAGGCTTACTCTCAGAAAATGAACTTTCTGACATGATTCACACCTTAGCAGATTTCGGCGGAGAAATCTCAATGCGGCGCACGCCCGAGGGAGATCTCAAACCTTACGAGGCAAATATTTCACTGTTCAGTGCTCTTGCTGGCACCACAACGGGAGGAAAAGATGATCTCCAAAGCCAGCGCTTCATCAGTGCACACACTATCATGCTAGCACTAGAAGGCATCCCAGCATTCTATATTCACAGCCTCCTTGGCACAGAAAACAATCGCCATGGCATGGCAGAAACAGGTCAAGCTCGCACCATCAACCGCTACAAATACAATGCAGATGAACTAGCCGCCAACCTCCAAGATGATAGCCATCACCAAAAGCACATTCTAGCCGAACTGAAGCGCATCATCAATATCCGCACACAACAACCAGCATTCCACCCCAACGCTACCCAATACACCTTCCACTTAGGCAAGCAAATATTTGCCTTCTGGAGGGAAAGTATCGAGCGCGACCAGTCGATTTTCGCCATTCATAACATCTCCAATGAGACCCAAACCATCCCATTGGTCGAGCTCAACCTAATCGACTCTGAGAACTGGAGAGATCTGCTCAGCGACACAGACTACCCAGATCTCTCAGCCGAGATCACTCTTGCTCCATACGCCAGCGTTTGGATTTCTAACTGCTAATACCACTTAGAGAAACAAAAGAG
>CAXMOB010000335.1:0-2843 GCA_964194815.1 Vicinamibacteria bacterium
GGGTGACTTTGAGGAGTGATTTATCAGTCGGTTCATCGTTGGTGAACTGCTAGGAATTTGCTTTTTTAACTAATACGAGACTGACGATTCATCTTCAGTTTGACAAGGGGAAAAGGGTGTTGAGGGGAGGTGTTGGTTTTAAAAATCTCTATAAGCACATTTTTTGCGCCTATACTTCTTAGACTTACATCCCTTAAATACCCAAAACTACGCTACGCCTGACCTATCGGATTAAATTGATCTATTATAGGCCGTCCCTATATATACTCACAACTATTCGGAACCGACGGTGCAGTAAACTCTACAAGGTCTAGAGAATGACTCATGAATTATAATTGCCAGTTTTAAATGCATCGCTAGACTAACTTCCATGAAACTATCCCCCAATATTTGGTACATTACGGCTCTGATTGTAGCCGTCGCCCTCGGCTTTACTGCAGGCAAGATGACTCAAGATGACCCAGCCGATTCAGAGAGAAACCACACGGAACTCACTCAAAATGACAACGCCAAGGTGCGATCGTCGTCTCGCCGCAGTTATGACAACGCCCAAGCGCGATCGTCGTCTCGCCGAAGTATCTCAATCTCAAACCGAGATCGCAGCCAGGACAAGAAAGAGCGGGACATCAGCCTCACTATGAAAACGCTCCTCTCCCGACTGGAGAGAAGCCCGATGGCAAGCATGGACTTCGATGGCATGTTTGAAGTCTGGGAAACCATGCGTGATTTTTCAGAAAACGATGTCCTCAACGCCTTGTCATCGGTGGAAGACATCAAAACGACCCAACTGCGCATGTCTGTGCAGATGATGCTGATGAATCGCTGGGGGAAAATCAATGGCGAGGCCGCTATCGAGCACGCACTACAAGCAAAAAATCAACAATTAAAGATGACTGGAACCATGGGTGTGTTCATGAGCTGGACCAAGGAGAACCCTGAGGCAGCATTCGACTGGTATGAAAACAATCAAGAGAAGCTAAAAAGCGGCGGCGGTATCTACGGCGGTATGTATAGCGGTATGATTTATCAGTCCTTGGCGAAACACGACCTCTCCCGAGCCATGACTCAAGTGGAAAAAATGGAGAACGGAAGACAGAAAAAAACCGCTCTATCAAGCATAGGCCAAGCCGTGGTGAACAACCCTGCCCAGCTGAAAAAATTCCTCGAGTTTCTGGATACCGATGACAATGCGCCGGACAAACAAGAGGTCATGGGCACTGTCATCAGCTCTATGGCCATGCAAGATCCGGATAGTGCCAAAGCCTTGATCAACAACATCGATGACCCCGAGCAAAAAAAGCAACTCACCACTAGCCTCATGCAAAGCTGGAGCTACATGGACCCAGAGGCCGCCATCGACTGGGGAATGAAACAATCCAACAATGATGAGGATAGGAAAGAAATCATCACCAGCCACCTACACACATGGGCGAGTCAGGATGACGATGCTGCCGGCCAATGGTATGACAAGCAACCAGACCACCTCAAGAGTGACACCGCCATCGAGTCAACCGCCACCACACTGGGCTACTCGCAACAATATCAGAAAGCATTCATCTGGGCCGAACGCTTGCAAGATGCCGACACCCTCAAAAAGACAAAACAAACTATCTACCAAAGCTGGCACAGCAGCTCTCCAACCGCCGCCAAGGCGTGGGCCGAGGGCAAAGGCAAAGACACACTGGAAGGCATTGATCTTAACACTGCTACGGAGGCATTGGAACAAATCCTGCCAGAACCTTCACTAGACGAATAATCATCCTCGTTTTTATAAGCCCTTCGCGTCGTCGAGCCTTGGATGACCGTTCTTCAAGTCATCGCGGGTAAGGCCTTTGTGCTTTAAATCAAAAATCAAAAAGGAAATAATAAGAATATGCACAAAGAATATAATTGGTTAAAAAACCTGAAATTCATTTTATTATCCATGTTTATGTTAGTACTTGCGGCTTGTAATACCGCAGAGATGATCGATAACAGTCCGATTCCAGTGGTTGATACTCACATTCACCTTTATGACTTAAACCGACTCCCTGGCCTACCATGGCCGGAAAAGAAAGATAAGGTTTTATACCGATCTGTCTTTGCAGATGAATACAATAAAGTCATCGCTAAAAATAAACTGGCTGGAGTTATCGTCGTGGAAGCGAGTCCTCGCGTCAGTGATAACGATTGGGTGCTCTATCATACTCAAGAATACAAGGATAAATATGTCGGTTTAATAGGTGCCCTGGAATTTGATAAGCAAACCTTCAAAGATGACCTTAATCGTCTTTGTGAAAATGAACGTTTTTTAGGGCTGCGAATAGGTACACAGTATTTAGGTGAACCTGCTAAAAAAGGTTATATGAAAGACCCTATCGTCCTGACAAATCTTCAACACTTAAGTGATGCTGGTAAAGCCCTCGACGTTTTGCTAGTCAGCTTAGTTTTCGATGACGTTATTTTTATGGCAGAGCGGTACCCAAAATTAAAAATTGTCATCAACAACATTGATAGCGTTATTTTAAAAGGAAAAGATCTGCCTTCAGAACTTAGTAAAATAAAAAAAGCGGCCTCATTTCCCAACGTCTATTGTAAAGTGACCAGCCTCATTAATTCATGCACCAAAGTGCGAGCAGAAAAAGACATGGCTTATTTTAAAGGTGAATTAACAAAAGTTTTAGACCTCTTTGGCGAAGATCGTCTTATTTATGGTAGCAACTGGCCTTGTATCATAAAACAAGGAGAATTCTCCGACCACTTTAAAGTCATTAACGATTACTTCGCGCCCCAAGGTCGAAGAGCCCTTGAAAAGCTCTACTACCAAAACGCTGAAAAAGTCTATGGTTTCAAGTTAAAATAAA
>CAXMOB010000336.1:0-1999 GCA_964194815.1 Vicinamibacteria bacterium
TTGTTGCAGAAACCCATAAAGCCGATGTCATCGTTTATTCCGGCATGCCGTGTGGCATTGCGGCGTCCATCACTGCTGCACGTGAAGGTGCTAAAGTCATACTCATTGAGCCGACCAAACACATCGGAGGGCTCAGTACGAGCGGCCTCAATACCGCCGAGATGGAGCACATGCTAAAATGGACTGTTGGAGGGTTCGCTGATGAGTTCTACGCTCGTCTTGGAAAACACTATGGCAGAGAGAGACCTGCTTATAACTTCGAATCCAGCGTCGCAGAGAAGGTGTATCTCGCTATGCTCAAGGGAGCGGGTGTGACAGTGCGATACGGTGCAAGCGTGGACTCCGTCAGTAAAGATGGGACGAAGATTACAGAGATCACCCTGACCGATGGCACTAAGCTCGCGGCAAAAATCTTTGTGGATGCCAGCTACGAGGGCGACCTCATGGCGCGTGCAGGAGTAAAATATGTGGTAGGCCGCGAATCCAAAGCCGAGTTCGGTGAGGAGGCTGCAGGTATCCGTTTTGATAAAATTTCACGCAAGGCAAGGACAGTAGATGCCAACGGCAAGCTACTTCCAGGCATCAGTGCTTGGGCCAAAGACCTCAAGGAAGGTGACAGCCACCCGGGCCCCATGAACTACAACTTCCGCCTCACCGTCACAAGAGATCCTGACTTACGGATTCCCTTTCCTGCTCCGAAGCACTACGATGCTAAACGCTTTTCCCTACTCGCAAAATGGCTGCGTGGTCAGGCAGCAGAGAAGAAGCCGGTAAAGCTCAATCACATCCTCGACTTTTATGGGCGTAGGAACGGCAAGTTCGAGCTGAACAACAAGCAGTCCGCCATCTTCTCCCTAGGACATTTCGGTGGTCAATTCGATTGGTCAGATGCCAGCTACAAAGAGCGCGAAAAGATTTATGAAGACCACATGGAGTACACACTCGGTCTGTTCCATTTTCTTGCCAACGACACCTCTGTGCCTACCAAGGTGCAGGAAGAAATGAAGGCAGTGGGTCTACATAAGGATGAGTTTGCTGACAATGCCCACCTACCCTACCAGCTCTACGTTCGTGAAGCCCGCCGCATGAGAGGCGAGTATGTTGTCAGACAGCAGGACGTGCAAATTGATCGCCGTAAGAACGATAGCATCGGTATCAGCAGTCACTTCATCGATTGTCACCACGTTCAGCGTTTAGCCATCAATGAAAATGAGTTCATCAACGAAGGACGGATCTGGCGGATCGGTTACGCCTATCAAATCCCCTATCGCTCTATCACTCCAAAGTCCGCTGAATGCACCAACCTACTCGTCCCCGGAGCTGCCAGTTACACTCACGTCGCTTACTGCACGCTCAGGCTCGAGAGCGTCTGGATGATCACTGGTCATGCCGCTGGACTCGCCGCTGCACAGGCAGTCACGACTGGTACCAATGTACAGAAGGTAAACATATCCGCTCTGCAGAAAAAACTCCGTGTCCAAAAACAAGTGATCGATTTTATCCCAGGAGAACCAGAGAAATGTCAGCACCTGAACGGACCGCCAGAGTTTTAATCTCACTCTACGCCCGCATCACTGGACCTTACGACTAACGTTTCTCACTTCAACTAAAGGCTCGTTATTTCAATTTGATATCTAAGCTAAAAAAGGTATTAGATGCTCATTGTTAAAAAGTGTAAGGAATGAAATTTTGTAGAGTAAATAGAAATGGTAAACATTAATTCCGCATAGGTAATCAATACTAAGGAGGCTCTGCTTCATTATAAAACATAAAATAAATCAATAGACTGTAAGCACATCATGTATAAAAAAATCTTTTTAAACACCACCCTCGCTGTCACGTCATCAGCTACATTGCTGTTATCAGCCTCTGCAAACGCTGCAGAATCGAAAGCTCAAATTGCAGCCCCCGTCATCAAAGACATCAAATCCTATTGCCTAGATTTCAACTGGGCCGGGCGCCGAGGTGGTTTCGCCAAGCCTGGTGCATGGAAAGATGC
>CAXMOB010000337.1:0-7491 GCA_964194815.1 Vicinamibacteria bacterium
ACGAGGAAAGCACAGTGCGGGCACTGTAACTGACGAGAAACGTGGAAATATGCGAAGTCATACCATTTAGAGTTTCAAAAGAAATCCATTCCGTGGGTTTAACTGTAAAAATGGTATTAGTAATTCAAGGCATGCATTGCAGCCTCCCAGCGATTCTTGAAAACAGCGTCACGAGCAGCCAATTTTATAGCTGCTGAATCTGCTAATTTACCTAGCTTATTCACATAGGCAAAACACGCAGCATTTTCCAAAATTCTATTTTGCTGGAACTCCATCAAGCCATCCGTCAGATCCCCGTGAAGCTTCAATAGCGACATTGGATCAACCTCGCTCCATTTTAACATCTTCTTTTGGCCATGGTTTGACGCCTGGATACCGTCGGCAACGACTTTATCAATAGAGTAAACCACCCCTGCTCCATCACTTACAGACTTGCTCAATTTCTTATCCACCAAATTAACGGAAAAGTTCTTATAGTAACTCTGAGCATTTTTGCAGACATATAAAAACTGTAACCGTTTCTCGTCATCTACATTGTCCTTAAAGGACTTGGCTTCCAATAGTGCCACCGCAGTCGCAAAGTCATGTTTCTTCAAGACCGGTTGCATATCCTTCAACAAATCTGCGAATCTCTTTGGCTCAGGGTCCTTCACTGGATCAACAGGCTGAACTGGCTTGTCAAATTGCTCCACCTTGCGGTCACACTGTGCCACCAACATCCCTTGCAACCATGCGCCACGTTGAAGCTTTGTCTTTAATTTGACACTCTCAACCTGACTACGATAAACAGCAAGTTGCTCCTTACTCATGTTCTCAAACTCTTCCGCTTGGAGTGATTTGAGTGAGGCTACATCAGACAAATAATCTTTTGCAATTGCTTGATACTCACGAAATAAATCTGCCTCACGCCCTCGCCTAAATTCCATTGCAATAAACCCATTCAATTGCTGTTCCGCAAGGTCCCACACCCCCAACTCTGCATGCTTAATCGCAGCTAAAAACAAAGCCAGCCCTGTTGCGCCTACCTGCTTCTTAAAGTGATACCCATCCTTCGCCGTCGGTTCCATAGCACTAAGAGTATCCAACATCCATTGAACTTCTCGCTTATCTAACCCTGGCTTCTTATAATCTGCCTTTTTGACATGCTCCACCACATCTCTTGCTGCTTTTCGAGCTCGCTCAGGCTGGCCGTCTAAATATTTAATAACTATCCAGTGTAGCCCTACCATAGTGGCACTAGGCTCAGGGTGTTTCTTCAAACTGAACAATTCTATGGCGGCATCATTCGCTTTGAAATAGTTCCTCGCTTTCACATGGTTTGCGATACTGCCATAGCCCCTTGCTATATTCGCCTTCAATCTCCCGTCCACTTCTACAGTTCCGCCATCCTTAGGATTTGTGCCATTGCCACCATCCTCACCATCACTTGGACCTGAATTTACAGAGTGCGAACTAATAATAGAACTGATCACGAATATAGCACCGATAACTAACGCTATACCCCCAATCGCCAACGGGATTGCCAACTTATATTTTACTGGAATGCCGACACCACGATTAGCCCTGTTGGCTCCATGAATTGGCAGTGCTGCCCCTTGAACTCCGATACTGTCATCAGCAAACTGAATCGCATTAAGTAATTCATCATAAGATCCAAAACGATCTTTAGGATCATACTTCATTCCCTTATCAATCACCGCACAAGTGGCATCGCTTAACCAAGGGGCAACCGACTTTAATGGCGGCAATGTCTTTTTAATCTCTGAAAGTTCACGCGTGCTACGTGTCTCCACGGTAAAGGGAGGCTTACCTGCAAGAGCATGATACATCGTTGCAGAGAGTGCATACACATCACTGCGAAAATCCTCTGGCTGTCCATCCAATGCCTCAGGTGGCACGTAATACGGAGTTGCCCAAACTTCTTCCGCTGTCGCCACACCGCCTTGAGTCACCAAAGCCAAACCAAAATCCACAATCTTGGCCATATTAAGGCTATCAATTAAAATGTTTCCAGGCTTAATATCTCGGTGAATCAGCCCCACTTTGTACGCTGCATTTAGACCTTCCGTAACTTGCAGCATCTTCGGCATCACCTCAGCTTCTGGCAAAGCTCCTCGCTCCCCCATAATCTGCTCCATGCTCTGCCCAGAGACGAGCTCCATGGCAATATAGTAACGGTTAAACGCCTTTCCAACTGTATACACCCTCACCACGTGTGGGTGCGATATCCCAGCTGTAATCATCGCTTCCTGCTCAAACTGTGTAATACGAGTGGCGTCAGACGAATAGTCTTCATTGAGAATCTTAATCGCCACCTCACGTCCAAGGTTTTTATCCTTCGCTGCGAAAACTAAACTCATCCCGCCAACTCCTTGACGGCGGCGCAGGATGTATTGATCTAGCTCACATTTCACACGTGTCTGAGCCCCACATTCAGGACACTGGACATTCGTGAATGGTGCCAAAACGGAAACATCCATTTGACACGAGCATGCACTACAGATTGCTATCTGATCATTTTCCCCACTCATAAATTTCGTTTAGACTAGAGCTATCTTTTCGAGGTGAAAACATAAAAAGTAGATTTTTTCTATTTTTATAACAGACCTGACCAATCCGATTCTGAACACTCATGAATCCCTTGGCAGATTTCTTGAAATACGATACACACTACACATGAAAATCCACGTCGATTGCGTTAAAAATGAACGTCTAGACCTCTACCTCACGAAACAGCTGCCTGAGCTATCGCGATCACGTATCCAATCCTTGCTCAAAACGAGTAACATTCTTCTTAATGACGGCCCCGCCAAACCAAAAGCGTCAGTTAAATCGGGAGATATCATCACTGTAGATATCCCAGACGCTGTGCCTGACAAAGCTCAACCGCAAGATCTTCCGCTCAGTGTTCTCTTTGAAGATGAACACCTTATCGTCATCAACAAAGTAAGTGGTATGGTCGTCCACCCCGCTGCTGGTAACCAAGATGGCACTCTCGTCAACGCTCTACTACACCATTGCAATGGCAAATTAGCGGGCATTGGGGGAGTCGAACGCCCTGGCATCGTCCACCGACTCGATAAAGACACCTCAGGCTGTATCATTGTCGCCAAAGCCGACATCACCCACCAGCGCTTAGTTGAACAATTTGCTGAGAGATCCACCGGAAAAGAATACCTCGCTGTGGTTCAAGGCTGCCCCCCAAAATCTAAAGACACCATATTCACCAACATCGGCCGACATCCGGTCAATCGTATGAAAATGGCCGTGGTCAATCCAGGATCTGGCAAGGAAGCGATCACCGACTACCGGGTGCTCTACCACGATGAAGAAAACGAAAGCACGCTCGTGCATTGTATTCTTCACACCGGACGCACACACCAAATTCGAGTGCACATGCATCACATTGGCTGTCCTATCCTTGGCGACGTTATTTATGCCAAAATTCCGCGTCAAAAACCACAACCAGGCCGCCTCATGCTACACGCCAGAAGCCTCTGTATCACCCACCCTATAACCAACGAGCGCTTGGAGTTTAGAGCTCCAATCCCAGAAGAATACTTCCCATGGAGCGGCAAGACATCTGCTCCCATACTCGATCCAACACCTTATACCAATGAGGAAAAGTAACTGGTAGAATTTTCGAGCAGATTTAATTCAACTTCCATGCCTGAAGAGGGCGTGGAGCGTGCTCCTCAACCGATGATGAACGCCGAATTTGAATTAAAGATGCCGAAACACCATCTACCTCATGCGAAGCCAAATTTCATAACCCCAATCAAAATAAATTTACCAGAAAGTTTTTTAAGTTGGTATTAAAACAGTTCGCCATTAAACGGCTTTAGTGCCAGCTCATCCTCTGGCTCGACCAGTTCCTCTTCATTCACTCTCACAGCAGCAGGAGTCATGGACTCATCCTTGGGGAAAGTTGCAAGAGGTTCCACTAAATGGGCAGGCAATGGAAATTGTTTCTCATAAATCCCTGGGCCAATCTCCCGAGCAGTCTCGTAAGCCTGGGTCAACATCTCATACTTCGCATCGAGGTTATCAATGTAATGAAGCGCACTTGCCTCAGGCGTTCTTGGTAAAGTAGGTGAGCCAAACTCATGGGTGCCGTGATGGCTTGCGATCAAATGCAACAAATGAATGCGCACGTGATCCGTTAGTGGATAAAGCCCATCCCATTCATCCGCTACTTCAGAACACATCAACTCCGACCACTGCTCAGAGCACACTTCCATGCCCTTTGGAATATGGCCCAACATCTCTCCTTCCAGATCAAATGGCTGGGTAAATCCTGCCTTCGGGTAGGTATTCTCCCACATCTTACCACAATCGTGAAATAACACACCGACAACGAGTAAGTCCATATTCAACTTCGGATACACCCCACAGATAGCCACTGCACTTCTCATCATTTGAGCCACGTGCTCAACCAGCCCACCTCGACGAGCATGGTGGTTCTTTCTCGCCGCCGCAGTCCTTCTAAAACGTTCTGCATACTTGCCGATAAACAATTGCCCCAAATGGTAGAGACGGGGATCTGTCACGCGGTTCAATAAAAATGTAATGCTCTCCCAGTCATGATTTTGCCGGGCACATAATTCAGGATCACCTGATAAAAATAGCTCAATTTCCTCGTCGGTCAACATCCGTGCATCCCAACGCACACCTTCGATGCCATATTGATTCTGCGTCCAATCACCAGAGAGACGCACAAATGCACCCTCAGGAATATCACGCATCAACTGAAACTGTGGCTTATTTTCCCAAATTTTAATGGCAAATTGCTTCAGTGCATCCGTAAAGGTCACCTCCAGATAGGGAGCCCCTCCTTTGGTTTTCCTGGTGCTTACAGCCTGCACTTGGGCATCGAGTGAAGCTGTCATGACGCGCTCGCCAGCTTCTTGTTTCAGTTGAGTAATGGTAATGTGATCCACAGCGAGCTACCCATAGCAGATTAAAACAAGCGAGTAAAATACAACGTCGAATCATTTGAATAAATAACATCCCTTGCCCATTGCCACCAGTACCCACAGCTCATGAATGAGTCCCAGCCCTGGTGATCTTATTTATTTGAGTGATCTCAGCATCCGAAAACGCCGACACCTTCAAAGCCGCAAGGTTTTGCTCCAACTGTGCCACACTACTCACACCAACCAAAGTCGATGTCACCGTCGGGTTCTGCAAGGTCCATGCCAATGCCATCGCAGCGAGTGTATCCCCTCTCTCCTGAGCGATCGCGTTCAAGGATCTGACCTTTTCTAAATGACGAAGCACTTGGTCTTCTTGCAGAAACCCGTGTGGCTTGGCAGCTCTGGAGTCAGATGGAATCCCATCTAGGTACCTTTGCGTCAGTTGTCCCTGAGCCAATGGAGAAAATGTGATGCACCCCACGCCTTGCTCATCCAACACATCCGTAAGTCCATCCTCAATCCAGCGACCCAGTAACGAATAACGTGCTTGATGAATCAAGCAAGGAACTCCCATACCCTTCAGGATATCTAAGGCCTTTCGAGCCTCTTCTGCCGGATAGTTCGACACTCCAACGTAGAGGGCCTTACCCTGCTGCACCGCAGTAGCCAACGCTCCCATTGACTCCTCTAAGGGCGTTTCAGGATCTGGACGATGATGGTAAAAAATGTCGACATAGTCCACCTGCAGACGTTTCAATGATTGGTCTAAGGATGACAAAATATACTTCCTTGAGCCCCAATCCCCATAGGGACCGTCCCACATCAAGTAGCCCGCTTTACTCGCCAAAATCAACTCATCACGATAACCCGCAAAATCTTTCTTCAAAATCTCCCCACAGTTTCGCTCCGCCGCCCCCGGAGGTGGTCCATAATTATTAGCAAAATCAAAATGGGTAATTCCCTCATCAAAAGCTTTACGCATGATAGCTCTGCTCACAGTCAAATCATCAACATCTCCAAAATTATGCCAAAAACCTAGTGAAATTTCTGGCAGCTTCAAGCCACTACGCCCACACCGACGGTATTCCATTCGGCCATCATATCGCTCATTTTCTGCTACGTAATTCATACCACTAACACTGCTCAAGATATGTCTCAGGTCGAACACATTCGTAAGGAATTATTCATTGCTCTGAAACAATTGACCTGACCTTGAGAGCTAGAGTTCTGTTCGTCCCTGTTGGCAAAGTGGCCATAAAGGCGTCGTCAGTCATGGTCATTGGCGTCAATGAGTTGTAGCAAAACCCTTAGACAGGCTTAGCAGGACTGAAAAGGTTTGATTCAGCAGGGTTACGCCCCCGTAGAGCCTCCTTCCGTTTTACTAAAATTTATTTTAGGGGATAGCCGGACTTGTGAACACCTATTATTAAGGATATCTCAGCTCCACCACCCCGAACTTCAATTCCATGGTTGACGCCTAGCCTCATCCTAGGTCAATATGCAAGTCATGCCACTTCGTATTGCAGACATCGTCCAGCATGGATGGATCGATAACACTAGCCCTAGGATCACCAAGGGCGAGTTGTATATCCTTGGCCAGACTGAACCCATTAAGATCTACCTTAAAGGGAATTGCTGGCGAGATATAGCAGGAACCAGAATGATGTTTAGTAACACAAATCCTGTGTTAGATGACGAAACCTACGCCACCCTCCTACAACTTCAAAAAGGCGTTGTCGGTGACATGACATGTTCTCTCAAGCGCAAAGCCCCAACCATCCCGATGACTCAGCTCGAAGACTATTTCGAAGCGAAAAAAGAAATCCCCTACGAATGGAAGAATTGCCTCTACCTAGAGTGGTTCAGTATCGCTAATGGCCGTGTAGTGATCGAGTCTACTGATTTCGAAATCACTCTCTCTGAGCACAAATGGACTCTAACCGAGACCCAAGAACGTCAACAACGTATTGAAAACTCGCAAGCCATGAATCAATTCATGCAGCTAGCGATTGATATGGCAGAAGCAGAAGCAGAAATTAATTTTGAAACCCGTGAAGAGGTAGATGAATACGAATGGGAAAAACGACTACGCGTCAAAGACCAGCTGGAAGAAGCTCAATGGCTATTAGAAGAGACTTTACCTGGCGACTCTGATGGTCAAGACGAGGACGAAGCCGCTCCCATTGAAAAACGTCACTTTTTAGTGCAACTCGCGCACCATACGCACGACGGCATCATGAAAAAACTAGCTGAATCCATCCTAGATAACGGACCTCGTGGTGCCCTCGCTGCTGCGATGAGCTACGTCTACACCTCAGTCGATGACGCCTGGCCAGATAAAGGACTCGGCATCGAAAGAGGATACCGCCTCGCCGTCATGAAAAGAACCTTACTTGCTTGCAACAACTCGGTTGCCAATTGCAACACATTGATGCTTGAAGACGATGAATATGAGCAAATACGAGATGAAATATACCATCTCCGTGACACCATACTCGATACCATCCGGATGCTTCGTAAAGAAAGCCAAAAAGGACAACAGGGAAAGTAGAGCTTAGACTACTTCCCCGATGTG
>CAXMOB010000338.1:0-19516 GCA_964194815.1 Vicinamibacteria bacterium
ATATGATGTAGCTCATGCAAAGCAACTGGCCGAACAAAGACAAGTAGAGCCCAACGAAGCTCTGTATGCTGAGCCTTCAAGTAAATACGATCAATCCAAATCACCTGCCAAATCTCTTTTCATAGCAATCGGTATCCTTACCCTTGTCGTTTGTATCCTGGCTGTTCTACTTGGTTCCAACCTTGTCTAAGCCTTTACTTATAATAAGAGCCCTCAGCAATTCTTCTCATTTACTATTTGAAATACCGCGAATTGATATAAGCGTCCTCAAGGTAACCCATTGAGGTCTGTGTAACAGTGACATTCATATGATCGGTGATGGTTGGGCTATTTCTAATTACCTCTTGTGCCATGTAATTAAGTCGTATGGAAGTAACTCACACTGGTCCCAATGTCTATCATCTTAAAATCAGAGACTGCGTAGGTGTGGGACGGCAACACTCGGCTAGCTTACAATGCACGGGGTCATCAGAAATGGCGGCCAAGGGCACATAACTGAGAAATTTGCATGTAAGCCGAACGAACTCCTTGCTCCACTGACATCACCCTTCAACTAGCAGTAACATTAACAAAAAAGGCGCTCCAATTGGAACGCCTTTAAAATTGATAGTAAGTATTAAATCCTTACATATTTGGAAGCTCAATGAATCCTTCGAGCTTACGGATACGGGTAGGGTGACGCATCTTACGAAGCGCTTTAGCTTCGATCTGACGAATACGTTCACGTGTCACCTGGAACTGACGCCCCACTTCTTCAAGTGTGCGACTGTAACCATCCTTAAGGCCGAAACGCTGCTCTAGCACTTCACGCTCACGTTCGGTAAGTGTATCGAGAACATCGATAATCTTTTCCTTGAGCATTGCGAAGCCAGCTTCTTCCATTGGATTCTCTGCAGCTTTATCTTCGATGAAGTCACCGAATGAAGTATCTTCTGAATCACCTACTGGTGCTTGAAGTGAGATTGGCTGTTGAGCCATCTTAAGAACTGCACGTACACGCTCCACTGGAAGGTGAATCTCATCTGCGATCTCATCTGGAGTTGGTTCACGTCCATATTCCTGTACAAGTTGCTTCTGCACGCGCATTAGCTTGTTGATCGTTTCGATCATATGCACTGGGATACGGATAGTTCTCGCTTGGTCTGCGATAGAACGCGTGATCGCCTGACGAATCCACCAAGTCGCATAAGTTGAGAACTTATAACCACGGCGGTATTCAAATTTCTCAACTGCCTTCATGAGGCCCATATTACCCTCTTGAATAAGATCCAAGAAAGAAAGTCCACGGTTCGTGTATTTCTTAGCAATCGAGATCACAAGACGGAGGTTAGCTTCAACCATTTCAGTCTTCGCTGCATAGGCTGCCTTCATCCACTTACGAAGATCTTCATAGTTCTCCTGGAAGTCATCGATAGTGAACCATGAAACTTGCTGAGCCTCGCGGATCTTAGTTTCAAATTCCTTATCACTAGGATTTGCCTGCGTCTTACGCTGGTATCTACAAACCTTTTTTTGAACTTCTTCTGCCTTGTCACAGAAATCTTCAATCACCTTCTGCTTGTAGTAGAAACGTGTGTAAAGTTTTGCAAGTGTAGCTAGTGTCACTTCGAATTCTTCGCGAAGCTTTGCAACACCACGAGGGTTCTTCGCATTAAGCTTACGGAAGATATCATCACATTCTTCATGTGAATCACGAAGCTGTTGGCATAGCTTAGGTAGGATCTTCATGTAGCGCTCACGTGACTCGATCTTCTTGTCGAGAATCACACGGTCGAAACGTTCCTTACCTTTGGTCAACTTCTCAGCCAGCTCAAGGTAACACTCAGTAATGAAACCGAATTTGTGGAGATACTTTTGAACGGTAACTTCAGCATCTTCAATACGCTTTGAGATTTCAACTTCCTGCTCACGAGTCAGAAGTGGCACTTGCCCCATCTGCTTGAGATACATTCTGACTGGATCGTCAAGGATATCGAGCTTAGCTTCAGTCTTTGAGTCAGCCTCATCCGCAGAATCTTTCTTCTTATCACGATAGCGGTCTACTTCAGAAGCGTCGATAATATCGAACTCCATGTTACGAAGACGCTCCAAGATAGCATCAACATCCTCATGATTTACAAGATTCTTAGGAAGTGTCTCGTTAATATCGTCGTATGTGAGATAGTCTTGCTCCTTTGCAAGCTTGATAAGCTCACGGATTTTCTCTTGAATTTCTGGAGTATCGATACGGCTCTTCGGCTTTCTAGCCGCGGCACGCTTCTCTTTCTCCTCTTTCTCCTTCTGTAAAAGTACTTCAAGCTTCGAAAGCTTTTTCTTCGGAGCCTTAGCTGCCTTTGTTGTAGCAGCTTTCTTAGTCGCAGCTTTTTTGGCTGGAGCCTTCTTAGTTGCTGCTTTTTTGGCTGGGGCTTTCTTAGTCACAGCTTTTTTGGCTGGAGCCTTCTTAGCCGTAGCTTTTTTGGCTGGAACCTTCTTAGCCGTAGCTTTTTTGGCAGGAGCCTTCTTAGCCGCAGCTTTTTTGGCTGGGGCTTTCTTAGTTGCAGCTTTTTTGGCTGGAGCCTTCTTAGCCGCAGCTTTTTTAGCTGGGGCTTTCTTAGTTGCAGCTTTTTTGGCTGGAGCCTTCTTCACAGGGGCTTTCACCGCTGCCTTTTTGGCCGCTGCCTTTTTGGCCGGAGCCTTTTTAGCGACCTTTTTGGTTGCTGCAGTTTTCTTTGCTACTTTCTTTTTTGCCATAATGTTCGAATCGACATTTCGGAGGAAAATATTTTTAGATACAATCCACCTATTATAGGGTGCCTAGAGCGTCTAGACGAACGGAAACTTTGGGCAGAGTCGGCCAATGGTCAAGTGAATTCACATACCTACCAGCATTTTTTTCGATTCTCTGACCTTCTGGGTCAACTCCGTCGCCATACTAAAATCTAACTCGCATTATAAATATGTTTATTTTCAAATACTTCTTGCGTTATCACGCATTTTCGTTCAGCTTCCCGCCGTCGCAAGACACAACACCTAATGCGGAGCGGTAGCTCAATTGGTTAGAGCACCGGCCTGTCACGCCGGAGGTTGCGGGTTCGATTCCCGTCCGCTCCGCCAGGTGTATTTGAGCAGCTGTTTTTACGGCTGCTCTTTTTTTGTTTCATTTTGATACAAAGATCTTGATATAACTGACATTACACCGCTTACTCGCGGGGTATGAGTTATATCAATGACATGCAAGATCGTGCGGGCGAATTGAATGAAACAAGCACCGCCAACTACAAAGCTTTCATGCAGACAGAAATGGATCTGATCAAAAAGATCCACAGCACCAGCGAAAGTGGATTAGAAATTGCCTCTTATCGCTCTGCATTAATGGACACCATCATCACGGCCATTTTTAAAAATTGTGAAATCAAAGCTGGCATGACAACTTCTGATCACCAAGTGGCCCTACTTGCAGTGGGCGGCTATGGACGCGGCCACCTCAATCCAAGCTCTGACATCGATCTCCTTTTCCTACTACCGGAAGCATCAGTGTCTATTTCAAAAGACATCAGTGACTTCACCCAAAGCATACTCTATGAGCTGTGGGACTTAGGACTCAAATTAGGCCATTCCACCCGCAGCATTAACGAATGTATCGCTGAGGGGAAAGCTGATCAACAAACGAAAACCGCTCTAATGGACGGTCGGAGGATTGTAGGCACCGAAGAACCGCTCGAAGAATTCTCCCAACGTTTCCAAAAAGAATGCATCGAAAAAGGTCAAATCCCCTTCTTCGAAATGCGTCGGGAAGACATCCGCTCACGTCATAAAAAATACTCGCACACAGTATTCCTTCAGGAACCACACGTGAAAGAAAGTTGTGGAGGTCTGCGAGATTATCAAAACATCAAGTGGCTTGCACGTGTTAAAAAGGGCTATTTCTCTCTCGATGACCTTGTTAAAGAGCACCTCCTCACGCGCCCAGCATGTAAAGCGATGCGTGAAGCATACGACTTCGTCCACCGAGTTCGTAATGAACTGCATTTCCACACCGGATCAAACACCGACATCTTAACGCTTCAGCTCCAGGGTGTCGTTGCCACAAACTTTAAATACCCACAAAAATCAATCTTGCGTCGCTGTGAGGAATTCATGCGCGACTACTATCGCCACACCAAAGCACTCTATCAGCACACAACCTCACTCTTAGAGATTTTTCAAATTGAAATCGAAGACAACGAGAGTGCCAATTGGCATTCATGGCTAACTAAGCGTCGTAAAAAACGTGAAGAGTTTGATGTCTTCATTTCTCGTAATGATCGTATCTATCCGGCACACAATGATATTTTCAAGGAACACCCACACCAAATGATGGCCATGTTCCTTCACTGCCAAAAACGGGATTTAAAACTCTCACCCCAAATGCGGAAGTTGGTGAAGCAATTCCTCCCATTGGTAGATAAAGATTTCCGCTGTTCCAAAGACAATAGAGAAACGTTCCGTGCTATCTTAGAAGCAAAAGGACAAGTAGCACGAATCCTACGTCAAATGCACCGCGTAGGTTTCCTAGGTGCCTACCTTCCTGAGTTTGGAGCCATGGACTGCCTCGTCCAACATGAGTTCTTCCACCGCTACACTGCAGATGAACACACCCTTCGCTGTATCGACAAGCTGGACGAACTACTCACTGATGACTCTCGTGAAAAAGCACTCTACAGACGATTATTCACAGACGTTGAGGACCCTTACGCCCTTTATATAGCTCTCATCTTACACGATTCAGGCCGTGCCGAAAACGTCAGAGAACACATTGATGGTTCAGCAATGTTAGCTGCCCGTGTTTGCTCACGCCTCCAAATCAAAGGTAGCCGTCGTAAAAGAATCATGTTCTTAGTCGACCACCACCTCACGTTCTGGCGTTGTGCCACCACACAAAACATCGAAGAGCTTGATGTCATTGAAGAGTTCGCAGGGGCAATGAAGCAAAAGAATCTACTGTCGGGCCTCTTCCTCTTCACTTACGTTGATTCAAATGGCACCAACGAAGAAGCATGGTCAGCTTGGAAAGAGACCCTGATGATTCAGCTTTACCAGACCACACTGTCCTTCATGAACGATGGTAAGGAAGTCTACAAGGAGCACCTACTTCAACAGAAGCAAGAGCTTCACACTCAGGTTGCAAAAATTTTAGGCCCTAAATACCACGAGCAACTCGATCAGCATTTCGATCGCATGCCGAAAAAGTATTTCCAATACCGTGATGCAAGCAACATCGCCATTCATGTGCGAGCAGCACGTCGCTTCCTAAAAACAGATGCTCAATCTGATTCATATATAGCGGATATGCGATGGATTGACCACGAAAGTCGCGGCTATACTGAATTAGTTATCACCAGTTGGAATAGACTACTCCTACTTGAAAAAACCTGTTGTGCCCTTGCATCACAAGAGATTAACATTATCAGTGCGGATGTCTTCACACGCTCAGACAATGTCGTTTGTGATATATTCCGTGTATCCACACTAGACTGGGAAGCAATTTCCAATACAAACAAGAAAAAGCGGATTTTAGAAACCTTCTCTAATCTTTGTCAGCAAAAAAGCTACGACCCACAAAAATACCTCAAGCGGAAGAAAAATCTACTACGTAAAAATAAGGAGGAGGGAGGGATTCCCTTCCCAACTAGAGTTTATGTTAGCAACAGACTGAGTGAATCATTCTCGGCCATTGTCGTTCAAGCTCTAGACAGGATCGGACTCCTTCACGACCTCTTCTTAGCCATCGGCAATTTGGAACTAGCCACAGTGCATGCCAGAATCAGCACCGAAAATGGAGCGGCAATTAATACTATTTATGTCACCTACCCAAATGGTGACAAAGTGGAGGATCCTGAGAAAATTCAACAGATCGAAGATAGAATTAGCAGACTTCTCAAGGGGTAACAACAGGATATCAAGTAGATGAACTCCAAAAAGAAGAAGCTATCAGAACTCGCCGCAGAGGAAGTTCAAGATCGTATTGCCAATGGTGAGTGGTCGACAACTCTGCCGAATGAGCATGGCCTTGCAGACGTCTTACAAATTTCCCGTCGTGTCACCCGAGAGTCATTACTAATCCTTGAAAAATCTGGCATCATTTCAGCTCCGGTGCGTGGTAAACGTCGCTCTATATTAACTATCCCAGACCGCCACCAAAGCATCAGTGTCGCAGTCTACTTCATGCCCTACTCTCTCGACAACGATTTATCGAGTATGCTCACAGTCAAAGAGATCACCTCAGTGATTATTCATTCCGGTATGCATGTGGTGACTCCAGCACACAATGAACTCTCTCATGCAGATCTCACAGATGTAGCAATCGGTGCATTTTTTAACAATAGCAAAGTCGATGCCTGGATCCTACTACGTCCAGCACGTGCGGTGGTAGAATACACTCTAAAACATAAAATTCCAGTCTTCTGCTTGGGCGGCGACATCATCGGACTAAATGTACCATCAATTGTAGATAACAGAACAAAAGCTATCTATGAAGGTACCAAAATTTTACTCGCCGCTGGCCACTCTAGAATCGTGGCGCCGTTCAGACAGGATCGCCACCCTTCCGCTGGGCTAAATCATATGCAAGAAGCAATGAAAAAAGCTTTCGATGAACATAAAACGCAGTGGTCTCAACAATACCACGCTCCTTATTGGTCAGGTGAGACGAAGTCCTACTGTGAAATGTTAGCGGAGCAATTCAAAGTCACTCGTCCAACAGCCTTCATTCTTGGGAGCTATTCAGAACTGATGCCCTTGCTCTCATACATGAACTTTATGCGTCTACGTATTGGCGAAGATATTTCAATCATCATCAATCAGAAACATCCAGAACTAGAGCACATTTTACCAGGAATCGACACCTTCGAATTTGACGAGAGAAAATTGATCCAACAGGCTTGTTCTGAAGCAAAAAAAGTCGCTATAGGTATCTCAGATGGTGAACAAAAATTAATCGACATGGCACACCACAAACGCAAGAGTGTCCAGTCGGTGAAAAACTCCTAGAAATTCTTCAATTCACTCGCAACGAGGTAAGCCAATTCAAGTGACTGAGCTGCATTAAGACGAGGGTCGCAAGGCGTTTCATAACGTTGATTTAAGTCTTCATCTTGAACGTTAATTGCACCACCTGTGCACTCTGTCACATCCTTGCCCGTCATCTCTAGATGGAGACCCCCAGGCCATGTTCCCGCAGCTTTATGAGCTCTAAAGAAGTTTTGCACTTCTGTAAAGATAGCATCAAACTTACGCGTCTTATAGCCAGATGTAGATTTCACGGTATTGCCATGCATCGGATCACAGATCCAAATGACTTCGCGGCCAGACTCTTTCACCATCGTGAATAGCTCCCTAAGCTTTTCAAACGATCCTTCAGCACCAATTCTTGTAATGAGAATTAACTTCCCAGGAATACACTCCGGGTCCAGTAGATCACAAAGGCCAGCCACATCAGCAGCGGTAGCTGTAGGACCTACTTTGACGCCAACAGGATTTTCAATACCGCGAAAAAATTCAACGTGGGCGTGATCTAACTGACGCGTGCGTTCACCAATCCAAAGCATGTGTGCTGAAAGGTTAAACCATTCAGCACCGTTCTTACGTAGCATCGTTTCTTCATAATCAAGAAGCAAGGCCTCATGCGAAGTATACAATGCCGTTGAGTTCATGCTTGAAAATGATTCAAGTGGTAGACCACAAGCTTCCATGAAGTCTAAACTTTCATGAATACGTTCCGCCATGGCTCCATAGGTTTTTGCCAACTCAGGATTCAGCATAGCTGCACGATTCCATTCCTTAACATTGCGGAGGCCTGCGTAGCCACCACCAGTTAAAGCTCTCAACAAATTTAATGTTATAGCCGATTGGTTATAGGACGACAGTAAACGCTGTGGATCCGGCACACGTGATGCTTCATCAAAATCCGAACCGTTGACACTATCACCACGGTAACTAGGTAATTCGACACCATCGACCGACTCTAAATCAGCTGAACGAGGCTTAGCAAACTGCCCAGCCAAACGGCCAATCTTCACGACTGGACACTTGCCAGAATAAGTCAGAGTCACAGCCATCTGTAATAGCACTTGGACAACACTGCGAATGTGTTCATCTGAGAACTCAGAAAAACTTTCAGCACAATCTCCCCCTTGTAAAAGAAACCCCTTACCTGCCGCAACATTGGCTAACTCTTCGCGAAGTTGAAGCACCTCGCGTGCAGTCACTAATGGTGGCATCGAAGACAGCTCCTCACAGACTTTTACTAAACTTTCCTTACACGGATAATTTGGCTGCTGTAGAATGGGCTTACTCCTCCACGATTGTGGCCCCCAAGTTTTATCAATTTGATTCATGTCGTGCACTTCGTTAACAACAACTCAAGGTTGTGGTCTTCCAAAAATATAAAGTAAGCCTGTCTAATAATGCTACAACTTTTCAGGAGTTGATAGTAATTCCGCAACACGCTTGAGTAGTCTACCAGCGTCGCCACCATCAATCACTCGGTGATCAAAGGTCAAACAAAGCTCAGCTTCAGTCACTGGTAAAAACGCGGCAACTTGATCACTCCATACAGGGCGTTTCACACCAGCACTAATGCCTAAAATGAGAGTCTCAGATGGCAATGGTAATGGTGTAGCCCATGTCAGTCCAAACGTGCCAAAGTTAGTCACTGTTGCAATGCCACCTTTAGTGTCAGCCTCAGTGAGTCTACGGCTTCTAGATTTATCCACCAAATCGGCGTATTCCTGTGTCAAATCAGCTACAGTCTTGGTCTCGCAATTTCTAACAATAGGAACCATCACGCCGTCTTCAACCTGGACAGCACAACCGATATCAAACGCTCTAGGATGCACAACATTTGTGCCCATCAAAAAGCCTGCGGCTTCTGGTTGCTCTGACAATGCCATCGCAAATGCTCGCAACACATAAAGTGTTAAGCCTGGCTTTGGTGTCACAGTCTTACGGTGAGCTAATAACTTATCCATCACCACGGGATGTCCCACAGTAGCCAATGGACGTGACCAGCTCCGACGCATTGCGTCAGCCACAGCCAAACGCATTGGCGAGGCCGGCGAACTTGGCCATTCGGCAATATACTCTAAAAACTTTTCCAAATCAGCGACAGTCACACGACCACCCGCACCACTTCCAGGAATTGCAGAGATATCTGCATCCTGAAGCCCAAGCTCATTCATACGAGCTCTCATACGGGGTGAAATGTAACTTGCTCCACGCTTACCGGCAGGAACCGGTAGGCCTCGAACGTTCGGCTCTACAGCCTTTGGTTCATAATAAGCATCACCTTCAACCTTGAAATGTAAATTTTCTTCTCCCTGCTGAGCATTACGACTCTCTAACTCATCACGATCCTCCTCTTGCTGAGCTTCAACAGTAGTCACACCCGTGCGTTCAATCTCTTCCTCAGTGGCCTCAACCACTCCTAAGACTGTCCCTACTGCGTAACTAACGCCTTCTGTTGCTAGAATTTTTGTAATTATACCACCGCACAGAGTTGTCACACCCATCGTCGCCTTATTAGTTTCAACTTCGATAATTTCTTGGTCGACTTCAACTGTATCGCCGACAGCAATATTCAATGTGATGATAGTAGCTTCAGCGATTGACTCGCCAAGCTGAGGCATGAGAATTGGAATTTCAGGCATCGTAATTAATAGGCTAAAAGGTTGCGCAGAGCGACGCAAATCGACTCAGGCGTAGGGCGATGAGACGCCCAAAGTTTTGGAGAATAAGGAACTGGAGTATCTTTAGAATTGAGACGCATTGGTGGGGCATCAAGCAAGTGGAAACCATCTGCAGTAACGCGAGCTATCACTTCCGCGGTGACTCCCCCCCAAGGGAATGCTTCACCTAACGCTAGAATTCGCCCAGTGCGTGCTAGCGAGGCTAGCACCGTGTTGGTATCAATCGGCTTGATCGTGCGTAAGTCAACGACCTCGATTTCCCAGCCACCTTCTTTACGTAAAATTTCTGCAGCTTTGACAGCCTCGTGCACCATCGCACTGTAAGTGACCACCGTTGCATGCTTGCCAGAACGTGTGATTCTAGCTGTGCCAATCGGTAAGTCATCGCCTTCATAGTTCTCGGCCTTCAACCAACGATACAAAAACTTGTGTTCGCAATAAATGACTGGATCGTTAGCTAGAGTGGCCTGCTTCAGCATTGAGTAGGCATCGTGAACAGTTGCGGGGGTGACCACAACTAAGCCGGGATATTGAGCATAAATCCCCTCCATGCTCTGTGAGTGGAAAGGACCAGATCCCGGGGTACCACCTGATGGCAATCGAACCGTAAGAGGCACATGCACTCCAGTTCGATACCAATGAGTCGCAGCTTGATTCACAATCTGGTTAAAGGCAACAGAGGAAAAGTCAGCAAATTGCATTTCTACAATTGGCTTCATCCCGTCAATCGCTGCACCTACAGCCATCCCAATCATGGCATCTTCAGAAATCGGAGCGTCCAAAACACGCGTAGGAAAATCTTCCTGCAAGCCCTTTGTCGCCTTAAAAGCTCCACCAAAATTGCCGATATCTTGACCGTAAATGAACACCTCAGGATGGTCCCTAAGGAGTTCATACTGTGCGTCTCGGATCGCATCAATGTAGGTAACTGGCATGCTTGATATAATAAATTAAAGTTCTCTTAACGCTGGAGTAGACAGGGCTGTCCATTGCTCATTAAATGGATTCGGCTTTGCTTCCTTTTGAGCAACTGCCACAGCTGCTTGCACTTCGTCTTTAGCCAACTGGCTCCACTCTGCAATTTGCTCAGCCGTGGTCCAACCGCGTTGTAATAGCTGCTCTTTCGCAGATTCCATACAGTCGTTTCCATAACAGCCTTCTCGTAAAGCTTTCGGAACATAATTACCATCATCGTGCTCGCCATGTCCTGACAAACGTAATAATTTAGCTTCGATCAATTGTGGTCCATCTCCTGCACGGGCACGTGCTATAGCATCGCCAATTGTCGCAGCGCATTCCATAAAGTTTGTGCCATCTACAGAATGCCCCTGCATACCATAGCCGACCGCTCGATCGATCAGATTCTCACAAGCAAACTGGCTTGTATTCGGTGTTGAATACGCAAATTGGTTGTTGGCAATCACCACCACCATCGGAAGTTTTTCGACCGCTACAAGATTCAAGCCCTCATGAAATGAACCAGTAGAGGTTGCACCGTCACCAATACAAGTAGCACCAACGACGCCGTCTAATTGCCCTTTCATGCGGCGAGCCATCAAAACACCTGCGACCACAGATACCGCTGCGCCTAAATGTGAAATCATTGCCAGCATGCCATCAGCAGGACGCCCTCGGTGAATATTACCATCTCTCCCCTTCATTGGCCCTAGTTCCGAACCTAAATAGGTACGTGTCACATCTAGCATATCCTCGCCAAAAGCTGTTCTTCCAGCTTGATCTCGAATAAGCGGGGCAAAAACGTCTTTCTTCATTTCTAAACAAGCACCAACAGAGGCTGAAACAGCTTCTTGACCCTTCCCTATATACACACCGCCAACAATCTGTCCGGCCTTGTATAAACTACTCAGTTTTCCCTCAAGCGTTCTCGAGCGAAGCATCGCACGAAATACCTTTCGAGCATGCTCTGAGTCGAGTGAGGCGATTAATGAGTCTGAATCTTGCTTATGCACGGTGCGAAGCTAACATCTAATCGACGATCGGTGCAATGGTTTTTTACAGCTGAAGTAGCGACCTTTAACGCAGCAAAGCACCAGTTCACACAAACTAACTTAATACCAGTCTACTACCCCTTACAGATGAAGCAATTACAGACCAGACCCGCACACCCAATCACCATTGAGCCTACCACTTCACATCCTGAAATTTCTCAGGTTTTAGCCCTCTCGGGTAATTTTGGATCCCCGCAGGAATGATCTCCACCTCGTGTGGGCCTTGCTCGTTAAGCTTTATCACCGTGGCTACAGCCGTTTCCGTGGTATTGCCACGATGAACATTCGAAGCGAGTTTGCGAAGATTGTGTTTCCCCAAACACACTAACTCAAATTTCTTAACACCTCTTGATTTACCATCCACAATCATCCTCCCCAACCATTTACCAGTGAAGGCTGTGTTATTCCATTTGGTTGTCGATTTAAGCTCCATCCCTCCTTCTAAGGTCAGGTAGACATTGCCTTTCTTGACTGCTACCACTTTGCTTTCCAATGACATCGACGTCACCGATTCATCATTCCAAGGCAGACCTCCGACATGGAAATGAGCATAACGTAGAATCCGTTGCATCACCGCTGCATCTGGCTTCGTGACTACCCCAACCCTCGGGTCAGTTGGCACAAAACTAGCCATTTCATTTTCAGTATACCAAAGCCTATCGATCTTGAAATAACTTGGGTGACGCAGGTCAAATAATTGCATATCCCCGAAGGCATAACCACGGGACAGTGACATCAATTTGACAGTTCCCTCAGGTGCCTTGCCATAACCTTTACGATGAAAAGAACGGTCTTTTTCATTGAGTTGACGAGGTGCCAAACGCTCTCCCTTCACCATCTCTTTGTAGCTCGCCACCATTGTTTGCATATTACGCAGAGCTGCCGCAGTATCGTAAGTTGGCCAGCCCTGGTCAACCTTGCCTAAATACTTCCCTCTAGGAGTCACTACATAAATCCCTTGGTGGATTCCATTAGGAGCATCGGCCAAGGCCTTGCGAAGCAACTTGAATTCATTTTTCTGCTTCATTGCATCAGGTAAGTGATTGTAGGTCACATCACTAGCAGACACACAAACAAAGTTCTCACTTGCAAACTTAGCATTCGCTTCATTATTAAAGACCAACTGTCTTGTTTTTACGCCATTTTGTCAGCAATTGCCCCTGCCATCACCAAAGTAGAGCCACAACAAAATCGGCTTATCTTCTTGTTGACCTGCAATCAATCCATCCAACACAGTGTCCTTCCACGGCACCTTAAGATAATGCTTATCGCTAGCTTTACGATCGGCATAATCGCGTACTTTTTCATACGTTCCCCAATTTAAATCAGGGGCGTCCTGAGCTATAAGAGTCCCTTGACCCACACTCAGTGCAGCCCCAATACAGATTAGATGGCTAATGTTCATACCTAGTATTAAGTAAGCCCTGAGCAATGGTTACAAACCAATTAAAACATTCATCTCATTCAACCACTATCTTAGTGCAATCCTAAACCTCTACAGGTATGATGCCGACCACCACATTTTTCTTAGAAATATTCTAATTTCAAGTTGCAAATACCACTCATGAGACGTATGGACTGACGTGCTGATGAGGTACGGGTCATGCAATCCAGCCCCATCACACATTAACCTTATTTAATCTAATCATACTATCATGTCAGTTCTCGTAGGCAGAAAAGCACCGTCCTTCATTGCTAAAGCAGTGCAAGGAGAAAACATCATCGAAGACTTCTCATTGGAACAATTCCTCGGAAAAAAATACGTCGTTTTCTTCTTTTATCCAAAAGATTTCACCTTCGTGTGCCCAACTGAACTTCACCGCTTCCAAGAGGAAATCGCTCAATTTGAAGAACGTAACGTTCAAGTTGTTGGTTGTTCAACTGATTCTGAGTTCTCTCACTGGGCATGGCTCCAGACACCACGCGCTAAAGGTGGTATCGAAGGCGTTACCTACCCAATCGTAGCTGACATCAATAAGTCGATCTCATTTGATTACGACGTTCTTGCTGGTGACGAATACATCGACGAAGATGGCGAACTTGTTGTCGACGGCGAACTTGTAGCTTACCGCGGACTTTTCCTCATCGACAAAGAAGGCATCGTTCAACATCAAGTTGTCAACAATATGCCACTCGGTCGCTCAATCAACGAATGCGTTCGCCTCATCGATGCACTTCAGCATTTCGAAGCACATGGTGAAGTTTGCCCAATGGACTGGACAAAAGGCGATGATGCCATGACTGCTGATCACGCTGGTGTAAGCGGCTACCTTTCAAAGTAATTTCGAGCAACTAAGCTCAAACTTTAATTAAAAGCGGCAGGAATCCCCTGCCGCTTTTTTCGATCTCATATCATATCTGACCTTCAAGCACATGCCATTTTCAAAACTAGGGCTCTCTGAACCACTGCAATCATCCATCGCAGCACAAAACTACAAAGAGCCGACGGCTATCCAACTTGAAGCCATCCCACCAGCTCTAAAGGGCAAGGATATTCTGGCTATAGCTAAAACAGGATCGGGTAAAACTGCTGCATTTGTTTTACCTTGTTTACAAGAAATTCTAAACAATCGCATTGATGGCAAAACCACGAAACACCGCGAACCCAGTGTCCTAATCGTTGTTCCAACACGTGAACTAGCACAACAAGTACATCAAGTTGTTGCAGACTTCACAGCCAAACTTTCTGAAAAGATCACTTCCATCGCCATCTTTGGTGGAGTGTCGATCAACCCACAGATGCAATCACTCGGTAAAGTCGACTTCGTGATTGCCACTCCAGGTCGCCTACTCGACCTCCTAAGCCGCAATGCTCTCAGCCTAAAATCTGTCTCAACCTTCGTTCTGGATGAAGCGGACAAAATGCTCAACCTCGGCTTCCGCGAAGAAGTCGAAAGCATCCTTTCTCAACTGCCTGAAAATCGACAAAACCTCCTTTTCTCGGCTACCCTTAATGAAAAGCTCACCCCAATTCAACAATCACTCTTGAATGCCCCAGTCATCATCAATGTCTCCAGCGACCAAGCAGAAGCAAGTGACGATGACACATCTGACGAACTTGAGGAAATCAACCAACTCGGCTACCACGTCACAGAGGAACGCAAAGGCCCACTCCTACGCTACCTCATCAAGCACAACAATCTCACACAAGTGCTCGTGTTTGCTTCCTCAGCACACAAGGTGGATGCAATCGTTGATAAGTTAACCAAGAACCGTATCAACGCGTCTGCTCTACATGGCAAAAAAAGCCAATCCACACGACAGGTGTCACTGCAACAATTCAAAGCTGGTGGACTGCGTGTCCTTGTCACCACCGACCTCTTAGCTCGTGGTATCGACATCAACCAACTCCCTGTCGTCATCAACTACGAACTCCCGCGCTCACCAAAAGACTATATTCACAGAATCGGCAGAACTGGACGTGCTGGTGCAATGGGCGACGCCATATCACTTGTCACCGAAGACGAGCTCCACCACTTCAAAGTCATTCAAAAGAAGATGAAAAAACGCGTCCCTATGCAACAGAGTGACGACATCAACCTGCATGGGTTTTAAGGTAAGCTCTGCAGCAATAGTACAGTCCAATCGTCTTACGGGGAATCCACTCGACTTCCCCGTCCCCTATGCTACTCTCCCGCCCGCATGGAACATGACATCAAATTAATCGTAGGCTTGGGTAATCCTGGGCAAAAATACGAAGGCACACGTCACAATGTGGGCTTTGATGTAGTCGACCTCATGGCAAAGCAAGCTGGTGCAGATTTTACCAAGCACTTAAAGTGGCGTGCTTACGTCTGTAAACACCCACTTGGTATCTTAATGAAACCACACACGTTCATGAACGAAAGTGGCATTTCCGTCGGAGCTGCATTACGATTCTACAAATGGCAGCCAGAAAACATTCTCGTCGTCTATGATGATGTAGCCATCCCCTTTGGTGACCTACGCTACCGAACAAAAGGCTCTGCCGCTGGACACAATGGCATGAAGTCATTAATCAACCACCTAGGCGGCCAAAATTTCCCTCGTCTCAAGTTTGGCATTGGGGGCAGTAAGCCCGGAGGCATGGTTGGCCATGTTTTAGGCAAATTTGACACTGAAGAACGAAAAGTTCTTGAAAACAGGCTTGCAACTGCGACCGAATCAATACAGGTTGCGTGCTCTCAAGGCATAGTGCAAGCCGCTAATACCTATAACGCTTCCAAAAGCGTCAAAGAAGATTCTCAAACAAACACTAAAAATACATCATTATGAGCAGAAAATACGAAGGCATGATCGTTCTCAACACAAGTGGTAACGAAGGTTCAGTTCAAGATCTCGTTTCAGCAGTTTCTAAGGAAATGGAAACTGAAGGAGCAAAGCTTGATTCAGTTGAAGACCTTGGCCGTAAGCAGTTCGCCTACAACGCACGTAAACTTGCTGCTGGTCAGTATGTTAACATCACTTTCGAAGCATGCCCTGACACTCTTGACAAGATCCAAGAAAAACTAGCTCTTAACGAGTCAGTTTATATGCAGCGTTACCTCCGCCGCGCGTAATTCGCGTCGCAGAGACTCTCGCTACAGCCATCAACTAACACAACACTAACACAACTAACACAAATACTATGGCAAACGTAAATAAAGTAATCATCATCGGTCGCATCACTCGCGACATCGAACTCAAGTATACGCCGAAAGGCACCGCAGTAGCGGAGCTTGGAATGGCGACTAATCGCAGCCGCACCGATGATTCAGGACAACGTATAGAGGAAACCACATTCGTGGATGTCACTCTCTGGGGTAAGCAAGCAGAGCTCGCAAACCAATACCTCAGCAAAGGACGTGAAGTCTACATCGAAGGTCGCCTTCAGCTCGACACATGGCAGGATAAAACATCTGGTCAAAACCGCAGCAAGCTTCGCGTCGTCGGAGAAACAATGCAGTTTATCGGCGGAGCAGGACAACAAGGTGGAGGACAGCAATCTGGCGGTTCTCAAGCACCTCAACAACAGCAACAACAGACACAACAAGCGGCTGCTCCTCAGCAGCCAACTGGTGGATCTCCTGCAGCTAAGGTAAACTTCGAAGACGAAGACGACATCCCATTCTAGGATTTTAAATCTGAAATTTTTATACAGCCTCAGTTCCTATTGGAATTGAGGCTTTTTTGTATCATTAAATAACATTACCTCACATATGTGACATAATAAATTGATAGCTACTCCCCCAATTGGTCAGTATGAATTTTATAAAGTATGACAAATTCATTATTTCAACGTTCTGTTTTTCTACTAGCTGTCATCGTCGCGTCCAATTCAGCTCTCACTGCCGAAGCTCTAAAAGTAATGAGCTTCAACATTCGTTACGATGCAAGATCTGACACGGGAGCTAGAGACTGGAAGCACCGTCGCGATGCTGTCGCTGATCAATTGAGCTCAGCTAGTATCATTGGCATCCAAGAAGCTCTCTCACATCAGCTCAATGACCTGAAAGAGCGAAGTCCTGAATTTGACTGGGTAGGAGTCGGCAGAAATGACGGCAAAAAGGCAGGCGAGTTTGTCCCCATCTTTTACCGAAAGGACATCTGGAAGCTAAACACCACTGGCACATTTTGGTTCTCCAGCACCCCAACACTAGCGGGTAGTAAAAGTTGGGGGAACACACTCCCTCGTTGCTGCACGTGGGCCAGACTAGTAGATACAAATGGAGCTGGCCTCTATGTCTTTAATGCCCATCTCGATCATGCTTCCGTAAATTCTAGAAAACTCTCTATTGAGCTACTCACTAAAAAAATCCATCAACGTAAGTATATCGACGAACCTGTGGTTTTACTTGGCGACTTCAATACAACCCACGGATCTGGAGCATTGAAACCACTGAAAGAAACCAAAAATATTCGCGAACTGAGCCTCATCGACAGCTATTTAGCCACAGACCCCGAGCAGAAAAACCCTGCGACCTTCAACCGCTGGAACGCTCAACACAATGGTGAGGCTAAAATTGATTACATTTTTCACAGTCCTCAATTAAAGGTCCAGAGTTATTCCATCATTAAGAAAATAGTCAATGGCACACCCATTTCAGATCACTGGCCACAACTCGCCCAGCTTCAATGGCAACCGCTAGAATCACTGAAATCAATCCATTGGCAATACTTCAAAGAAACTGTCATCGATAAGGAATTTGGTGGAGGCCAAGGTATCATCATACGATGGAATGAAACAACCATCCCACTTCGTATCATTGGAGGCTCAGACCTTCATGCTAAACAAATCGATCAAAACATCATCAGGCTCAACAAGGCTCTCGCTCCAGCAAATGTCGTCATCAAACGGGTCACCGAGCCCGCAAAAAAAGAAATCAGAGTGTATATAGGCACCTTTAATAAACTTAAAAATGTTTGCCAAGAAGAAGAACTAAGCCCGCCAGATGACTACGCAGGCTATGCCTCTATCCGCTGGGTTACCAAAACAAAAGAAATTACCGAATCAACCATTCTGATAGCAACCGATCGCTCTGACGCAAGTCTGCTCCCCCATGTCTTCCTCGAAGAAATCACCCAGTCATTAGGATTACCTGGAGATAATAGCGTCTTCCCAGAAAGCGTAACTTTTTCTAGGGGTGACGATCATGGAGATGCTCCAACACTCGGTTCCATGGATATTCAAGCGATTCGGCTGCTCTACCAAAACCTGAAGGCTGGGGATGATAGCAGCATCGCAAAAGAACGATTCCTCAAGCACTGGAACTGGGGCCAGAAAAAATAGTTCAAAAAAATGAAAGTTTTTTTGCAACCATTGTTTAGATGGCGAGTTAAATGATTCATGACAGTTAAAACATTTACTATTGCAGCATTCGCAACTCTTGGACTTCTTGCAACATCATTCGCTGATGGCGAAAAGTGTGACAAGAGAAAGGGCGGACACAAAATTTCAGAGGAAAAGAAAGCGGAGCTTATCGCTAAGTTTGACAAAGATGGCGACGGCAAACTTTCTGAAGAAGAACGCAAAGCTGCCCATGAAGCTCACAAAGCTGAAATGATGGAAAAGTATGACACCAACGGTGACGGTGAACTCTCAGACGAAGAAAAGAAGGCTGCTCACGATGCACGCAAAGCTAAATTCATGGAGAAGTTCGACAAAGACGGTGACGGCGAACTCTCTGATGATGAGAAGAAGGCAGCACGTAAAGCGATGGGCGGACGTAAAGGTCACGGTCACGGCCATCACAAAGGTGGTAAATGCAAAAAAGGAGACAAAAAAGATGGCGCTGGGGCATTATAATCAATCCAGCTAGAGACAAATTTAAAAAGGGGCCTCATCATGAGGCTCCTTTTTTGTGCTTATTAACCCCCATTGAAAATATATTGCAACTATTCACACAGGCCTTGGTTACATTAGTTATGAAAACAAAAACATTAACTATCGCGGCCTTAGCTACTCTCGGGCTTCTTGCAACATCATTCGCTGAAGGCAAAAAGTGCGACAAGCGTAAGGGTGGACACAAAATTTCAGAAGAAAAAAGAGCTGAGCTCGTCGCCAAGTTCGACAAAGACGGTGACGGTAAGCTTTCTGAAGAAGAGCGAAAAGCTGCACGCGCTGCACATAAAGCTGAATTCATGGAGAAACATGACACCGACGGTGATGGTGAACTCTCTGATGATGAGAAAAAGGCAGCACGCGAAGCTCGCAAAGCTAAATTCATGGAAAAGTTCGACAAAGACGGTGACGGCGAACTCTCTGATGAGGAGAAGAAAGCCGCACGTGAAGCGATGGGTGGACGCAGAAAGCACGGCCATAAAGGTGGCAAGAGAGGTAAAGGC
>CAXMOB010000339.1:0-10578 GCA_964194815.1 Vicinamibacteria bacterium
TCGAGTTGCGACTGCCACAACTCGAAAACATCGGTGCCATTCTTCGCGACACCAAAGCCCCTCTCGACGTCCGTGTGGCCGCAGCTGGGTCAGTCGCTTATATGGGTGAGACCGCCCAAAAATATTACATGGATATCATCAAGCTCATTGCCATAGAAAAACCCGACGATATCTTTGGCCTGATCGATGGAGCACTAGGTAAGAGCGCCAACACGCTCTGCAAAAAACCCCTGCCCTCGGGTCTGGTGACAGACAAGGTCATTTTTTATAAAGTGGCCCTCAAACTAGCCGACAACAAACGCCAAGGGGCACGTGCCGGTGGCCTCTCCATGTTAGCCGAGATGCCAGTGACAGACTTCCACCTAGTGGCGGATAAAGTGCTCCACGTGATCAATGACAAAGACGAAACCTATCATGCCTATCACAACCCAGGAGCTGCGGTAACAGCTGGAATCGGTATCCTAGCGGACCTCAATATAAAGGAGGGAATCGCCCTCGCCCTAGATATTGAAAAGAACCCGTCCGGCAAGGGGAGCTTTAAGATGAAAGCCACTTGGGCGACCCTCGCCAAGTACGGTGCCAACGCCAAGGGAGCCTTGAAGACATACAAGGAGCGAAAGAAAAACCGTTCAGACTACGGTCGACTTACCGGTGCCTACAACGCCATGGTTAAAGCCATCGAAAAGGACACATCGCCAAAAAAACTCATCAGCCTGGAAGAAGCGAAAAAGGCCGGAAAGTAGTCCTTTATATTCGCAACGCGATCTTTACATCGGTTTGATCTACACTATCTTTTCAGCAAATTAATCATATTATGAAAAAACTAACCATATTGGCAATTCACGTACTCGCTGCATTGGCGGTCACGTTCACCGCTCACGCCGAAACCACGGACAGCAAAGCCAAGACTAAAAAGATCGGCTGGCTTGATACAGTTGAAAAGCAGATCGAAGGTTGGACGGTTTCTATCGATCCTGCCCTGCTCTCAGGCAAGCACAAAGAGGAAGGAACGCTCGCTCTTAAAATGCTGGAGAACCATCTCGAAAGGATCGTGATCCTCGTTCCCAAAAAGCAACTGGCAGAACTGAGAAAAGTCGGAATCCAGATCGAGCAATCGCATCCTGAGTTGGACAACATGCAGTATCATCCAGGAAAGGACTGGCTAGTGAAACACGGCTACGATCCAAGCTTGGTCAAGAAGGTCCACATCCCGGTGGCGAAAAATCTTTTCTCCAGACAACAGATGCTGAAGCATCCTGCCGTCATTCTCCATGAGCTTTCACATGCCTATCACGACCAGTTCCTCAGCTTCGATCATCCGGAAATCCTAGCAGCCTACAAGGCGGCGATGAAGAAGGGAAATTACGAGAAAGTGATGCTTTATGACGGTCGTCAGGTAAAACATTATGCGGCAAGTAATCATAAAGAATATTTTGCCGAAGCGACGGAGGCATTCCTCTACCGGAACGATTTCTATCCATTTGTTTCCGGAGAACTTAAAGCCCACGACCCCAAGGTTTTCGCCCTAATGAAAAAGATCTGGGGCAAAGATTCCTGAACTGATTCACCTTTCTTAAAATTTAATAACATTCAACATTTATCCCACTATGATTTCTCGTTTTACTTGCACTATTCTTTTATCCCTCGGCCTTGGCTCGCTCGCTCATGCAGAGTCCAAGCCGAGCGACAAACCTAACGTAATTCTCATTATGGCCGATGATCTCGGATACCGGGACCTCAGCAGTTACGGCCACCCATCCATCAAGACACCAGTTCTCGACAAGCTTGCTACCGGGGGCATACGCCTGACAAACTTTCACGCAGGAGCCTCGGTCTGCACCCCTTCGCGTATGGCACTGCTTACCGGTGCCTATCCGGTGCGACTTGGCTGGACTAAGGGTGTAGCTGGATATCTGATGGGACCAAAAGACGGCATGGCATCAGAGGCGCTGACTATCGCGGAAATTTTCCGTTCTGAAGGCTATGCTACAGGTATATCCGGAAAATGGCACATCGGCCGTCTACCCGGCAGCCGTCCCAGTGATCAAGGTTTCGACAGCTCCTATTACATCCCCATGAGCAACAACCAAATCGATGAAATTTGGCGCGGGAGCGAAATCGAAGTCAAACCGACGGAAAACCGTATGCTGACCGAGATGTTCACCACTGAGGCCAAGCGCTTCATCCGTAAGAATCATAAGAAACCTTTTTTCCTCTATCTCTCGCACACCGCACCGCATTTTCCGGTCATTGCTCATCCTGATTGGAAAGGCCATTCAAACTTTGGCGAATACGGTGACGTCGTCGAGGAACTCGACGCCCGCATCGGTGAGGTTCTGAAACTCGTCGATGAGCTAAAAATTGCCGACAACACGATTGTGGTCTTCATTTCGGACAACGGACCGCAGAAAGGTCAGAAGGCCAGTGCGCTACCATTTCGTGGCAAGAAATGGAGTGCGTTAGAAGGCGGAACCCGTGTTCCTGGGATTATCTCATGGCCCGGAAAAATTGCTGCAGGACAAACTAGTGATGAACTCATGGGGGCAATCGATCTGCTTCCTACACTCAGCCGCGCCGCTGGCATCGACTGGAAGAGTCATACCAAGGGTATACCGCACGTTGATGGCTTGGATATTTGGGAAATACTAACCGGAAAAGGAAAAAAAAATCCGCGTACAGAACTTCTTCATTGGCACGGCATGGAGTCCAAGCCCCAGGCATTCACCAGTGGTGATTGGAAAATTTTCTTCGACCGCAACAATGCACTTGTAGGACTGGGCGTCAAAGGCAGCATCAAGCAAAAAGTTGCAAAAACAAAGGCGATGAAGGCTGCAGGTAAAGCAGACACCCCAATGCTATTCAACCTCCGCGATGACCCTGAGGAATCCAAGGATGTCAGCCTTGATTTTCCAGAAAAGGTCAAGGAACTCACGGAACGCGCCGCTCTCATCATGGGGGAAATCGATTCCAGTAAAAAACTGGAGATCGCAAAGCCCAAATAAACGAGTCCTGTTATTTTTCTCGGTGATCGGCTTTCACGTCTTTCACCCAGGCGTTGTGGAGGGCTAGTAGGTGAGCCACCATTTCGGGATTATCCTTAAGGTAATCTTTTTTTTCTGGCTGTGGATCGTTCAGGTTGTGTAGTGATTTTTCCTGACCTTTCGATCCTATCAATTTCCACTCCCCTTCTCGCACCGCCCAGTTATTGCGCCATCCCCAGTGAAGAGCCTTGTAGAATGATTTGGCTGTGGCGGATTTGATAACGGGAAGCAGGCTGCTACCGTCGAGCTTCACCTTGGGTACTGGCACATCACAAAGTTCAAGGATGGTGGGCATCCAGTCCATGGCGGTGATCACCTGGTTGCGGACGACGCCTTGAGGGAGTTTTTTTGGGTAGCTGATGACAGCCGGCACGCGTAGACCGCCTTCGAGAAAGGTGTTTTTATGGCCGAGCCATTTTCCGGTATTGCCGCCACCACCATGGGCACCGTAGTTAGTTCCTTTGGCCAGGCCGCTTGTGTGTTCTGTTACCTTGATCGCATAGTCTTCTGCGGAGTGTCCATTGTCGCTCATGAAGATAACGATGGTGTTGTCACGCAGACCGTGGTGGGCAAGGCGATCCATGATCACACTCATTCTGTCATCGGTGGTTGAAATCATTTTTGCATACGACCGCCGCGGCATTTTCATGTCTTTATAACGGACGTCGAATTTTTTATCCGCCTGTTCTGGGTAGTGTGGCACGTTGAAGGCTACATACATAAAAAAAGGAGCCTTCTTATGCTGATCGATAAACCGGACTGCTCGCTGGGTGATCAGATCTGGAAAATATTCCCCCTTGGCGTGAACCTCCTTTTTCCCCTCGTAGAGATCGTGAAATCCATGGCCGTGAAGCGCATGGTGGTTAAAGTTATCGATAAACCCGCCGCGCAGGCCAAAGAATTCGTCGAACCCCTGTTCGGTAGGACCATGATCGAAATCGGCTCCTAGGTGCCACTTGCCAAAAAGCCCTGTCTTGTAACCAGCTCCCTTAAGCACCTCGGCAATGGTGATTTCCTCACGGAACATGTTGCGGCCTTTTTTCCCCTTGGCATTCGCCTGCGTCCACTGAATGACGTTGCCACGTTGCGGGTGGCGACCGGTCATCAGCATGGCACGGGCCGGGCAACAGACAGTGTGAGAGTAGGCCTGGGTGAACCGCACACCTGTCGCCGCCAGTTTGTCCATGGTCGGCGTGTATAGGTCGTGCGATCCATAACAGTTGACGTCGAGCGTCCCTTGGTCATCGGTGAAGAAGAGAACAACGTTGGGTTTGGCCATCGCTTGCATGACGGCTGAGCTTAAACAAATGATCAGGGTTAGTGTTTTCATATTCTTAGTATATTTCCTTATCGGGTAGTCTGTAATCATTGAGACAATGGAGCACTACGTCCGCTTGTCTTGAATCTGTCCAACTGGATCTTGAGCTGCTTCACTATTTCGGGATGCTTGTAGTATAAATTGGTGGTTTCCCCGGGGTCGGTATCGAGGTCGTAGAGCTGGCCAGCGGCATCGGGGGCGGTGTCTTTGATCGTATAGATTTTCATACTATTTGCACCGGCTCGATTGTAATCATTTCCGCCGGAACCTTGGTGATCGAGCAGTTTCCATTTGCCGTGGCGGATGGACATCGCCAGCGTAGGGGTCTGCTGGAGCATGAATTTTCGGACCGGGATATCGCCCTGAGTCCCGAGCAGCACCGGCAGAATATCATAGCTGTCCTCGGCTGAGTTATCAGGAAGTTTCGCACCGACAATCTTCGCACAGGTTGCCATCACATCAGTGAGACTTGTGAGTTGGTCGCTGGTGGTATGGGCTTTGATCTTACCGGGCCAGCGGACGATGAATGGGGTGCGGTGGCCACCCTCCCATTGGTCGCGTTTCACCCCACGCCACGGGCGGGCACCGTCGTGTCCGTAAGTTTTACGCATATCCAAGACCGTGGGAACTTCGGGTCCATTATCGCTGGCAAACATCACTATCGTGTTGTCCGCGAGGATGAAAAGAATATTAGGATGCTTCGGTATTTTAGTGACCGGTTTAGCTGCAGATGCCGGAACGGTTAAAAGAAGTGCCAGCGTGAGTGAGAATAGGAAGCGTCTGATCATATGAGTTATCGGGGACTTGACTTAAGGGCCAGGGAGGACTTTGGCACGTAGGGCCCAGGAATGCCATGCCTTTTGCATTGATTCGACGCGCTTGGGATGATGGCTCGCGAGGTTTTGAGTTTCAGTGCGGTCGGCTTTGAGGTCGTAAAGTTCCCATGGCTGGTTGCGTCGTTTGACGAGTTTCCATTGCTCATCTCGGATCGCACAGTTGCCTTGGTGCTCAAAGAAGAGTGGCTGCTTGCGTTGAATAGATTGGCCGCTCAGTGCTCCCCGCAGTGAGGCTCCTTCCATGGCTTGAACCTCTCGATCCTGAAATTGCTTAGGGTAGCTGGCACCGCTGATGTCCACACAGGTTGCCATGAGGTCGATGACGTGGCCGGCTTGGTGGTTCAGTTTACCGCGCCTCGTGCTGGGGATGCCTTTCGGCCAGTGCATAATCAAGGGAGTGGCGATACCGCCTTCGTGAACCTCGCTTTTGTACCAACGGAAGGGTGTGTTCGACGCATTCGCCCATGGGATGGCGTAGGATTGAAAAGTGCCTGACCCGCCGGGCATCACGTCCGCTCGGTTGCCCCATTTGCTGGTGTCTTGCCCGGTCGCAAAGCGTTTGATCCCGGGCATGCGCACGTCCTCTGCCGAGCCGCCATTGTCCGAGAGGAAAACCATCAAGGTGTTGTCAAAGCGTTTGGTTTCTTTGAGTGACTTAATGATGCGTCCAATACCTTGGTCCATGCGGTCGATCATCGCGGCGTAAGTTGCCATTTGGTGCGATCGCCATGCACGATCTTGAGTGACGTCCTGCCAGGTTTTTACGCGGTTGTCTCGCTTCGAGAGAGGCCATTTATTTTTGATGATACCCATTTCAATCATCCGCTGATAACGTGCTTCGCGTATGGCATCCCAGCCTCCATCATAGACACCTTGATACTTCTTGATGTCATCTTCGAGTGCGTGAAGCGGCCAGTGAGGCGCGGTGAAGGCAACATAAAGGAACAGCGGTTTATCGGCGGGTGACTGTTTGACAAAACTGGTAGCGGCATCTGCGACGGCGTCGGAGTAGTAGAAATCTTTGCCGGGCTTGACGAAGGTGTTGTCGACCATCCAGCCCTTGGGACCGTAGTAGTTGCCTCCGCCGGCCAGTGAGCCAACGAAGCGATCAAAGCCGCGCTGTAGCGGCCAGGTGCCGCGGTCGCTGGCCTTTTCAGTTTTGTAATCAAAGGGAGTCACATGCCACTTGCCTGCAACTGCAGTGTAGTAACCAGTTGATCGCAAGACCTCAGCGATGGTCACGGATTGGTCGTTGAGGCGGCCAAGGTAACCTGGCTTGCCGCGATCCTGCACCATGTGACCAATGCCAGCTTGGTGAGGGTAGAGACCGGTGAGAAGGGAGGCCCGCGTCGGACAGCAGCGCCCCGTATTGTAGAATTGCGTGAAACGCACGCCTTCTTTGGCCAGTGTGTTGAGATTCGGCGTTTGGACTTCGCCCCCGAAACACCCAATGTCACTATACCCCATGTCATCAGCGAGAACGATGACGATATTAGGAGGCCTTTCAGCGGCCACCACAGAGGATAAGGTCATCACAATCCACATCAGCGAGCCACTTATTATTGCTAATAGTTTCATTTTACTTTGGATCATTTGCTAGCAATATTATTTTTGGGTGGAGCTGTTCGGAAGGGTTGCCATGGGTAGTGATGGAATACTCGGCAAGGTGTTTGCCATACCCTAGGAGTTTATTGTGATAGACGCTAAAGGACTTATAAATCTTCGGATGTGGCTAGATTATTTATTTGCCTGCGACCTCACATATTCGCCCTCGGAGTGATGGGGTTTTATCGGCCAATTATCGCTGCGAAATGGGTAGGCGGGCAGCTCGATTCCATTCATCAGGCCACCGCAGCGTGAAAATGCCACCGTCTCCTGCTCCATAGCAGTAGATATTTTGTCTGTCTTCTATTCTATTCGGCCAATATCAAACTACTTTGCGAGCCAGTTTTTTTCAGCTGTTGCTATTTTTTCTTCACTCAGACCAAAAGCCCTTAATACTCCTTTCGCCATCATGATATTGCCTAGGCTATTCATGTGGCAACCGTCAGAGGTAAGTTTATTTTTGATCATACGGTCATATTTAGGATCACCGAACATGCGTGCTTTGCCTTTGGCGTCTGGTATTTTTTTTAGCTGCTCATGCATGTCCTTGCTTAGGTCTGCGATGAGGCATTTTTTTTCTTTGGCTATCTCCCTCAGGAAGTCGTTGTAGGGGATGAGCTTCTTGTTGGTTTCCTTTTCTGGATCTTCACCGATCATGGTGGAGGTCAGGATGACGACCTTGATATCAGCAGCCTGTGCCTTTTCGATAATCGTCGTGATGTTTTTTTTGTAGTCTTCTAGTGACACTCCTTTGAAGCTACGTGCGCCAAGCTTCAGGGTATAGTGCCAGACATCATTGACTCCACAGCTCAGCGTCATCCAGTCTGGCTTCTTACTGACAACGCTTGCTTCTAGGCGTGCCAGCATGTCATTCGATTTGTTACCTGATTTCCCAGCTGGAATATGAGTGAGCTTTAGTCCCTCTTGATTGAGCGCCTCCATCACTAATCTAATATAGCCATTTTTTTTATTGCCTGCCTGAGTGATCGAGTCACCCATGAAAGCGATTTTCTCACCGGATTTGACTACCAATGCCTTGTCGTCAGCGGATGCTGTAATCGAAGCAAGGCAGCTGAACGCCATGATGAGTGAGGGTATGAGTTTGTTCGTTAGTTTCATTTTATGTGGTGTGTGATATTTAATTGTATTGAAGGTCATTACTAAGAGTTTACTTAAAGGCTCTTGAACAAAAAGACTCCTTTTTTATTTCCGATGCCGAGGTCGCTTTTGCCGTCGCCATTGACATCTGCTGCCATTAGTTGTGTTCCCGCTCCAGAATCGGAGTCGAGAAGATGTGGGATGAAATGCGCACCCTTATCGTCCCTAACAAGCTGATACCAATAGAGCACAGCTACTCCCTTAGCGTCTGGATCTCTGCCGTTGTGGGCCCAGTAACGTTTTCCAGTAGCGAAGTCAGTCAGTCCATCGCCGTTGAAATCACCTGATACCAGAGCGTGTGCTTGGGTGAAACTGACTCCTCCGACGCCGGGAGACTTATCTTCCGGAATGAGCACGTGCTTCTTAAAGTGGATCTGTCCATCTCGTTTTTCGTTCTCGAACCATGCTAGACCCCATGCGTGGGCACTGAGGCTGGTCACTATATCCTTATCACCATCGCCATCGATGTCATAGACTAACATTTGAGCACCACCTTTTTTAGAAGATAGCTTATAGGGGTGAAATTTCCAATCGCCAGGCTTTAGCGGATCTGCTGGTGCCTCATACCAACCTTCTTTTTCAAGAATATCATTTTTGCCATCGCCATTGAGATCACCAAAACCTAGACCATGGTAGTATGGTGACCCTGTGCGCTTAGCGGAGATGGGGTGAAACACCCAAGGTTTCTCTGCGTTTTTCCAATCTGGGGTAAAGAAGCCAAACCGCCCGTCCTGCATTGCCATGAACTCTGGCTTACCATCTCCTGTTAGATCACCCATCTCGGGTGATTCATTGCCTACCTTTGCTGCTACGCGATGGCGAGGCCAGTCTTCTGAAGGATTTTTGGGTTGCAAGTAGAGATCAAGATGAAATTTACCATCGTGGGCCACTTGGAAGATATCAGCTCTCCCATCTCCATTCATGTCCATTACCCAACTCTGAAAAGAGCTGTGGGCGTAGCCTTTTGGAGAAACCGCTTCGCCAGCGCGGTAGCGATGTTTTTTCTGAAAATCGGGTCCTTGCCACCATAATGGGCCTGCGACAAGATCGATCTTGCCATCACCATTGACATCACCGAAAGAGCATCCTTCAGTATAAACTCCCGTATCGAGGATTATTTTTTCATGGCTTTTCTTAATAGAATCGGTGTCGATGGCTGCCATGAGCATGGCTAACAGACCGAGAGGTATAATGGGATAGAGTGCTTTCATTTTGATTGGGTTTCTATGAGGATAGGTGCTGGGCGTTGTGTTGAATTCACAGCAAGCGTGAAACGATCTTCTGATCCTCCGGTACTGACAACGATCGTTGCCGAGCCGGTTGCAGGAAGCTTGATTTCTTTTTTGCCGTCGAAAAGATGCATGTGGAGGGTGTTGTTTATTTTTAAGGTCACGTTGCCCTTGAGTGCGGGGTCGAGACCAAAACGCACGACGCCCCAGCGGCTCCGTCCCCTGCCTTCTACTTTAGGGAGTTCTGCAGGATGTAGTTCGCCGTTGACGCGACTGACGAACGGGGTCCATTGGTAGCCATCGAAACTATCGGCAAAAATAGCTGAGCCGCGGTGACCGATCTGGTCGCGGGTTCTCTTGTGCGGTTGCAGCGCCTGCCATTTACGAATAACGGGTCGGGCACCTGTTTTGAATTTGCCCTCCTTGCCCAGCTCAGAGAGGAACCGCACTAGGTCGATAAATTCGTCTTCCCGCAGGTTTGCTGTTAGCCTCGCAGGCATCATGGAAACCGGGCTAATTTTGATGGACTTAATGTCAGCTCTGGCGATGCGAATTTTCTTTCCTGCAAAGTCGCGCAGAACCACTTCGTCTCGGCCTTCGCTGACAAGTCCGCCAGTGTGGGCATTGCCATTTTTCTCAATCACCGACGTGGTGTGGTAACCTTCTTTGATTTTATCATTGGGCTTGAGTAGCGAGGTAATGAGGTAGTCTACAGGGGCACTTGCACCGATGCTGACAAGGTCGGGACCGATGGGAGAACCGACACCTCCGATGGCGTGGCATGCCGCACACTGCATAGCTGTACGACGGTAGATAGTCTCGCCACGATGAGGATTGCCATCAGTTTTGACGCGATTCACCATTGTGGCCATTTGCTTTGCAGAGAGCTTCTGTATCATGGGTTTAAGTTTCCCTGCAGCCTTCAGTGCTGCCATCAAGTCTTTAGGGGGCCTTCCTGAGGTTTCGGCACGTTGTAAACCAAGGCTGGCAATCTTGGATGGCAGTGTTTTGCCTTTCAGAGCCCTTGCGAGAGCGGAGGATGCTTTAGGATTTTTAAGAAAAAGAGCCAGAAGCCCATGCCGATCAGAGCCATCATCCTTTGCCAAAAGCTCCACCGCAGCGGCGGCGGCTTTATCGGGTGCAAGACTCGCCAGCTCTTTAACAGCAAGAATACGAACCGCATCGTCCTTAGACTCTCGGCTCATTTTTTCAAACAAGGCGACCGCCTGAGCTCCTCCGTAGAGCCGTAAGCCTTCTGCAGCAGCTTTTCGTTTTTTGGGTGAGTTCATCAATGCATCGATAAGCTTTGTACGAGCCGGGGCAAGTTTCCACAATCCGGCGAGTTGTGCCGCTTTAGTGAACATTTCAGGCTGATCACTCTCCAGTAATGG
>CAXMOB010000340.1:0-1613 GCA_964194815.1 Vicinamibacteria bacterium
CTGATAGGGCTGAAGAGTGATAACCCCACGATTCTCAGTCATAAACGTGATCAATTCACGCTCAAGCTCTTCCTTCTTCGCTTGGTCTTTTTCAGCTTTTGCAACTTCGTTCTTAATCGCTTCACAAAGTGCTTGAAAACCGCCAACGATCGCCACGTCAGGAATCTTATAGGCATTCTTAATCTTCGGCTGCATTACCCATGCCAGGCCTTTTTTACCTTGATCAAGATCCGGAGACTTTTGTTTGAGGTAACACATGGTCTTATCCAGCATGAATTTACCCTTACCCTTGCCTTCCATGAAATAATATTCCCCAGGCACCTTGCGGTTATAGGCTGCTTTAAATTGAGCATAGGATTGAAGTGCCCCTTCGTAATCTCTGAGAGCTTGCTTCACCTGACCAACATGATAGATAACCTTATTTTTGTTTGAGTTTTCGCCTACATTGGCTCCAATACCATGGCAATTCATGTAACTCTTAATCGCATCATCAAACAAAGGTTGGGCTACTGCTTTAGCACCTTCACCGCCTCCTCTAGCTGCCTTTTGTGCCAGTATTTGAGCTCCTTGCCCACGACGATACGACAGGTAAGATGCTGGTCCTTCGCTAAAGAGTTTAACCAAGCGAGCCTGTGGAAACATCTCAGTGCATTTTACATAAAGTGGGTACGCCTTTTCCCAGTTATTTGCACGGGCTGCAGTATCAGCGAGTGCCACCTGCTGAGCGATTTTTTGTCCATGTGCCGTTGTTGGCATCGCTGTCATGAGTGCTACTCCAGTAACGAATGCTAGCATCATCTTAGAGGGGTGTATTTTCATAGTATAATAGTGTAGTGGTATAAATATATAATGATGGTGATTTAAATTATAACAAAACATCCACCTACCTAATCAACGGATCAGCAGCCTACTATCTTAGACATTTCTTCAACTCTCCTCATAATGGCATAAAAACACAACAATCACCACCCACCTAACAAAAAAATAAACTGTGTAACAACAATCTCCTGGCCACACACCCGCGACTAACAAGCACAAAAAAGCCTACTTCGAAATTCGAAATAGGCTTTTTATTTAAATATTCTTCACCTCTACTTATCAAGAAACTTCTCACCAGCGTCTTTAGTATACTTAAGGTACTTGGTGTATTTCGCCGGTAGTGTGATCGCGTTGCCTTCGTCGTCGAAGCCACTGTATCCTAGCTTATCGTGAACTTTCACCAAGGCACATGCCTCAAGCAGACGCATGTAAGGCATAGTGTTGATCTTTGGCTGAATCAAGTCGCGCTCCCCTTTATCCCAGAGTTCACGAACTTCCTGAGCTTTCTCATCGTTCTCGATTAGGTTGAGTGATGCATCGATCGCTTCAAGCGTCAGTACCTCAGATCCAGCGAAGTCTGCGTTCATTGCCTTACAGTAGGCAATAAGTGCTTCACCCGGTTCCTTTAGTGCCTCTTGAGACTTACCGTAGATAAACTCAACTTGGGCACGAAGATTACCAGGAAGCTTAATCTTTTGCCACTTGGTATTGTATTGCTTCACAATGAGTGGGTATTCCTTAGCATCGAGACTTGTCCAAAGCTTGTAAATTTCAACTTTGAACTTATCACTTTC
>CAXMOB010000341.1:0-8988 GCA_964194815.1 Vicinamibacteria bacterium
CCGCCGAGAGTTGGTATAAAAAGACTGCTAGAGGCAGTGAAAATCAATTGGAGCGTCTTAAGGATCAGGGGAATTACTGGGGTGGCTTGAGTGTGGCACAGACGATGCAGCTCGGTATCGATGCTAAAAAATTTGTCATTAAGTTGCTCAGAGAAAAGCCATTTAAAGTGATCACTAAATGGGAAAACGTATACAGCCCTGAACGCAAGTATGCATTTGTCATAGTTGAATGGAAAGGGAAGCCACGTTATCTCCATGAAATATTGGTGGCGAAAGGCTTGGCCAGAATTCACACAAAGCCGATGCCGTTGCCGGACAGCACGTCGTCGTCTCGTCATCGTGCTCACCTCAAGGTGATGGAAGCTGCCGCGAAAGTAGGTAAAGTAGGAGCTTGGAGTATAAAAAAATAGAAATGAATTTATGTTAGCAAAAAGAATTATTCCATGCTTGGATGTGACCAATGGTCGCGTGGTGAAGGGAACGAATTTTGTTGATCTCGTTGATGCGGGTGATCCAGTTGAATGTGCAATTGCCTATAATGAACAACAGGCAGATGAGCTTGTGTTTTTAGATATTACAGCGTCTTCAGATGAGCGTAATACCATGGTAGACGTGGTGCGTAAAACTGCTGAAAAGTGTTTTATTCCCCTTACTGTAGGTGGTGGTATCCGCAATGTAGAAAACATGCGCACGATGCTGCTTGCTGGTGCCGACAAGGTTGGCGTCAATACGGCAGCGATCACTAAGCCAGGATTGATTGATGAAGGAGCAAAGGCCTTCGGTAGTCAATGTATTGTGGTCGCTATGGATGCCAAGCGTGAAGCTGATGGCAAGTGGGGGCTCTACACACACGGTGGACGAAAGCCAGTTGGCATCGATGCTGTCGAGTGGGCTCGCGAAGTGTATAACCGCGGTGCAGGTGAGATCTTGCTCACAAGTATGGATGCGGATGGCACCAAAAACGGTTACGATATTGAGCTAACCTCTGCAGGCAGTGAAGCCGTAGGTATTCCAGTGATCGCCAGTGGTGGATGTGGCACATTACAACACATGGTAGATGTTCTTGAAGCAGGTAAGGCCGATGCTGTGCTCGCAGCCAGCATCTTTCACTTTGGCCAGCACACTGTGCATGAGGCCAAGGATTACTTCCAGCAGCATCAAATTCCAGTGCGTCCGTTCGTGGAAAGAACACACTAGGCCGGTTTTTACAATAGAAGCCGACAGTACGCTTGACTTTACAACTTATTCTTCACTCTATAGCCACATGATAAAGCCAATTCTTTGCCTATTAGTCACTTTAACAGTGGCGAGTGCACAACAAATTATCTTACCAAATGATAAGATGGAGCCAGCTGAGCGTGCAAATTATAAGCAGCGTGTTGGTGTGTTTCAAGCTGAGCGGATAAGAAGAGAGCCACTCTTTATGGAGTCAGCTCAGATGGCAACTCAGAAACTAGGAGATGCCATTCTTAAAGGTAATATGGACTTTGCAGTACTGAAAATGTATCCCCGCTGGAAAAAAAAGCAGTCCATCCTTGTTGGAGGTGATGGTAATATGCTGAAGAAGTTTGCACATGCAGCCAAATTGATGCGCGATTCAGGAACTGTGATTACAGATTTTAAGGCACTCCGGGCCACTGAGATTTTATATGTTCGCATGGAAAAGAAGAAGGGGCTTACCAAAGTCTATTATCCGGTCGACTATACCTTTCAGAAATTGGTGGTTGTGCCGACAGTGACTCAGATCAGATTTGGCAAAATTGATCCTGCCACTGGTAAGCCGTTTGAGGTCGAAAAAAAATCATTCCAATTGGCTATTTACGATGAGAATGTTAAAGACTGGAGTTTCATTGATGGATCGAGTGTGAGCATTAACGATATTCGTAACATGTTCCCGACAGTGCCATTGAGCTTTGAGAAAAAGCTTCCAAAAGGTGGTGCCGCAAAATTTTAATCAGACATTGAATAGATTGAACCATGGGCAAGAAAAAATCCGATCCCTTAGCTAAGGAATCGAAGTTGGTTAATAAGTTTAAAGAGCACTGGGAGCGTGCCCAGTCAGATCTAGTAGATGTTCGTCAGTCGCCGATTCACGGTTCTGGTGTCTATGCCGCAAAGTATATTCCTAATGAAGCTCAGATTATTGAGTATGTAGGCGAATACATTAACAAGGAAGAAAGCGAAACGCGTTCTTGGGATCAATTTGCCAAGCATGAAGAATGTAACGATGCTGCTGTTTATATTTTTAATTTGAACGAGAAATGGGATCTCGATGGCAACTTGCCATGGAATAATGCCCGTTTGATTAACCATTCATGCGAGCCTAACTGTGAAGCACTGACCGAAGGTGAGCAAATTTTCATCTATGCATTGCGTGATATCGAAAAAGGCGAGGAATTATTCTTCGATTACGGCTTTGATCTAGAGAGTTATGAAGATCATCCGTGTCTGTGTGGCACAGAAAGCTGTGTTGGTTATATTGTAGCACAAGATTTTTGGCCTCAATTGAAAGTAAAGCTTTCCGAGGATGATGATGAGAAGGAGGAAGTAATACTTAAGCTTGAAGCTAGCAATGATCTTCGAGGTATTAGTTAATAGCTAAGGGATGAGGTGAGGTGTTAAAACCTGGAGTCGGTGCAGCGATCATTGCATACTATTCATTTTATGGAATTGAGGTAGGATCGGTCAATATGGCTATCGAGTTTGCCAAAACTGCCATTTTTTAACTACATCCTTTGTCATTTTGTAGCATACCTGAAATGGACGAGTGAATATTCTTGTCTGGTGATATAGCTAGCTTGTATTCATAGCTTTACATGAATTTACTTGTTTGTGACACGGCGGTTATCGCCATCTCACAAATGGTAGCTTTGCTAATAATCGAAGTAATTTAACTTTTTTGGACAGGAATTTGGCCGAGAGGGGTATACTAACTTAACAATCACAAATAATTAAACACTATGTCAGACCAATCATTAAACACCGATTCGAACTTTTCTCGCCGTGACTTTGTAAAAAAAGGAACTCTTGGTGGTGCAGCTATAGGGCTCACTGCATTTGCTTTACCTCAGGCTAGTGCTGCTGATGCAATAGCTGGCAAAAAGAAACTTAAAGTAGGAATCGTCGGCCTTGGCGGTCGTGGTTCTGGTGCTGTGGGGAATATTTTAAACGCTGATCCTGATACTATTCTATGGGCAGCAGGAGATATTTTTGCTGATCGCATGAAGCGTATAGATCAGTTCTCAAAGAAATATTCTGGACGTGTTGACACCGATGGTGGCAAGCGCGAGTTTGTTGGGTTTGATGCATACCAGAAGGTGATCGACAGCGGAGTGGATATCGTATTACTGACCACTACTCCAGCGTTCCGCCCACTTCACTTTGCTGCTGCAGTAGCTGCAGGAAAGCACGTATTTATGGAAAAGCCGTATGCACTTGATGTTCCCGGATTACATAGCATTATTGATTCTGCGAAGAAGGCTAAGGCTGCAGGTCAGTCAGTTCTCACAGGATTAGTATGGCGTTATACACCACACATGATGGAGATGAAGAAGCGCTTGGAGGATGGAGCTATTGGTGATATTCTTGCCGTGTCCTCATCTTATTGTGGTGGACGTCCGAATGTCATGCCTGATCCAAAGTTCAAGCCACCAACGATGTCTGACATGGAGTGGTCACTTAGATACTGGCAGAACTTTTTAGAACTCGGTGGTGACGCTGCGATGGAGTACCATATTCACGGAATCGATAGAATGGCATGGTTTATGGGAGATAAGCTTCCTGTTAAGTGTTATGCGACTGGTGGTAATATTCATCCAGTGAAGGGTGCAAATACATGGGATAGCATGAGTGTTCGTTACGAATATGATGACGGCCGTATTTCAAACTTTCTTGGACATCAAATACCTAAAACTTATAAGGCATCAGGTGATGTTATTACAGGGATTAAAGGACGTGCCGTTGCTCAAGGAAATAGAGCTTCGATCATTGTAGATGGTAAAACTATCTGGGAAGGTAAGAGCAGCTTAGGGTATGATAATGAACATAAAATTTTCACCAGTCACATTCGTGACGGTAAAGTTTTTAACGATGTTATTGACCAGACAGCTAACAGTCACGCTGTAGCCCTGATGGGACGTAGTGCAGCATACACTGGCCAGCTACTTTCGGGCGTACAAATTATGGGTTCTAAGGATCTGTTATTGAAAGACATAAAAGCATTGGGTTTTGATACGGCATTTGAAGCACGTGAATCTCCTGTCGCAGGGGTAACTAAGTTCATTTAGTGCGATGATTCAATGCGTTTTAGATTCAAGGAAACCATTCCTATTTACATCAGCACTGACTTTGTTCAGTGCTGGCGTCTCAGTTCTGTCAGCTCAAGGCCAACCAATTGATGATATAAAACCAGCTTTAGCTAAAGATGGCTTCGATGAAGAGCAAATGCGTCTCGCAAAGATTATCCACAAACGTATTGTGGACTATCAGCAAATCAAGAAGAAGACCAACAATGGCAAAGAGGAGGAGTTAGTTGAATTTAAAGAACCACTTGCATCAGGAGCATCAATTGAGATGCTTCCTGTCAAAGGGGGGAAGTTCACTTGGAAGGGAGAGAAGAAGGATGATGTGCTCAATGTGACTTTATCTCCATTTTGGATGGCGAAGTATGAAGTCACTTGGGAAGCCTATGAGCCATTCATGCTTTCGCAAATTCCGCGACAGAAGAATGGTCTAGTGTTGGACTTCATGCGGGAGCAGATCAAGAATGACATTGATTTTATTGCACGTCCTACGCCGCCGTATCACCCAATGACATTTGGGATGAAGCGTGACGGTCACCCTGCATTGAGCATGACTCACCACGCAGCCAATAAATACTGCCAGTGGCTCAGTTACCAAACTGGTCATTTCTATCGTTTACCAACAGAGGCTGAGTGGGAGTATGCCTGCCGTGCTGGTAAAGACACTGCTTCTAGTTGGGGAGATGACGTGAAACTTGCCGGAGAGTATGCATGGTTTGGCGGTGATGCCGCTTCGCACTATAATAAGCCTGGTCAGAAAAAGCCTAATGCTTGGGGTTTCTACGATATGCATGGAAACGTGCTTGAATGGACATTGGACCAATACGTTCCTAACCGAAAAGTTTATTTTTCAAAAGACAAGGTGCACAACCCATGGGTGAAGGCAACTAAGCCATATCCGCACGTGACCAAGGGTGGGCACTGGAAAGACACACTAGCTAACATATCTGCGGCAGCACGTTGCCAGTCGTCTGTAATGTGGAAAAAATCTGACCCTCAATTTCCTAAGAGTCAATGGTATCACACTGATACGCCTTGGCTTGGAATGAGAATTGTACGTCCTGAAAAGATTCCAACAGTGGAAGAGATGTATCATTACTGGAATTCAGGAGTAGCTGAAGATGACTAGATTTTTGACTATCTCAAAAGACTTTGATTTAAAAGCCGTGCTCCTTAATGGCACGGCTTTATTGTCGATTGGTCTCGTCTTCTCATTTGTCATTTTAGCCTCAGGTGTATCTGCTCAGCAGCACGAACAGCTTGTAATAGTTGAAGGTAAAACACGTCAGTATTTTTCAGAACCTCACTTAGGAACAATTGTTCAACTTGCTTTTTACTTGGATGATAGGGAAGTATCTCAACAGCTTTCCAAGAAATGTTTTGAGCGTGTTAGTGAATTTAATCAGACTTTTTCAGATTATTTACCTGACAGTGAGGTGTCACAGCTTTGTGCTAAACCAAGCAATGTGGCTCACAAGGTGAGCAAGGACTTGTTCACCGTTATTGCACAGGCTCAACAAATTTCAACCGCCACTAATGGAGCCTTTGATATCACGCTCGGTGTAGAGACTCAACGTTGGCGTGAAAGTGCTCGGCTTAAAAAAATTCTGCCAGCTGATCCTAAGGCTGAAGGGAATAAAGTGAATTATAAACACCTTGTGTTGGATTCAAAGCTCAAGACAATTACTCTGCTTAAACCACTTAAAATTGATTTAGGAGGAATTGCGAAAGGCTATATTGCAGATCAATTGATGTTGATACTTCGAGGTGCTGGCATCAAACAGGCCGCAGTGGTCATTGGTGGTGAAATGGTTTTTTCAGGTGCTCCACCGAACAAAAAAGGTTGGAAGGTCACGATTGAGGGGCCGAACTATAAGAATTTGGGAACACTGACATTGATCAATACCGCATTGTCGACCTCGGGAGATAGTTATCAGTTTTTTGAAGCTGATGGCGTACGTCATGCTCACGTGATTGATCCTTTAAGCGGGAAAGCCAAGACCAACCGGCTTAATGTCACCACGATTGCATGCTCCGCGATGTTAGCCGATGCTTGGGCTACCTCCTTGCGCGTTATGCCAACAGAGAAGGCTATTAAATTTGCCAAGGCTGAAACTGCTATAGAGGCAGCATTCATTCCTCATAAAAAGCAGCCTACCTTCACCGCTGGCTTCCCTAAGGTAGAGAAGTTGAAGTCCCCGTAAGGTTCGCTACAATGGTCTCGGGTGGGTATTCTATGCCTAGGGAGGAATGCTATGCGTAAAAAATGGTTAGTTTGTGATGACGTTTACAGAAATCTACGTTTGAGGTGAGCAAGATGGTAATCAGGATTAGTACCTTCGCCAGTCACAGCCTTCATCAAGTCTTGTGGATGAAGTTGGCTGCCTTTTAGATGCACGTTGGTTTGCATCCACTTGAGGAGAGGTGCAAAGTTTGCTTCGTTACATGCAGCTTCGATAGTGGCGTCTTTCTTAGCATAATTGAAGAGCTGTGAGGCATTGAAGTTACCGAGTGAATAGGTCGCAAAGTAGCCGATGCCGCCCATCGCCCAGTGGATATCTTGAAGGCAACCTTGGGTGTCTGATTTTGGTTTAAAGCCAAAGAGTTTTTCGAATTCTTCATTCCATGCAGTAGGCACGTCAGCGATCGCGATTTCTCCATTGAGCATACGACGCTCTAGGCCAAAACGTAACAGGATGTGAAGGTCGTATGTTGATTCATCAGCATCGACACGAATAGGTGAGTATTTCGCAGTATTGATGTGTGCGAGGATGTCATCGACACTCCAGTCTGCCATTTGCGGGAAGAGTTCTTGCACGCGTGGTAACCAGAGGTTCCAGAAGGCAGGTGAGCGACCGATGTGGTTTTCCCAGAGGAGCGATTGTGATTCGTGAATCCCTAATGAAACAGCGCTGCCAGCAGGACGCCCATATTGGCTCTTGTCGAGGCCTTGTTCATACATGCCATGGCCAACTTCATGCATTACGCCGAATAGCGATGGTATGAAGGTGTGGCTATAGTAGCGGGTGGTGAGACGGATATCCAGAGGTGCAATACCACTACAGAATGGGTGGGTTGTGGTGTCGATACGCCCAGCACCAAAGTCAAAACCGATGGATGCAGCGACTTCTTGGTTGAGGATCATTTGCTGAGCTTGAGGAAACTCACCAGTCAGTGGACGCGATGGATTAGCTGTCGACTTAGCGGTAGCATCCGCTGCAGTTTGAATCAGAGCATCGCGGCAGCCGTCAAAAATTGCAGAAACACTGGTGGTGGTTGCACCACGTTCATAGGTCGAGAGTAGAGCTGTGTAGATTTCGTCATCGTATCCCCACAGTTCAGCCTTTTCTTTGGCTATCTCGAGAAGCTGGGTGAGATGTGGAGCAAAGATACTGAAGTCACCTTTTTCTCTCGCCTCTTTCCATGCCGGTTTTGCCAGTGAGCTTAATTCAGACGCTTTTTGGACTAAGGACTTAGGGAGTTTGGTGGAGCGATCAAAGCGATGGCGCCATTCGCGGATGTTGGTTTGTGCTGCTACACAATCTTGTGATTCGTCCTCAGCAGCCTTGAGTAGGTTCGCGTAGGTCGAAGATGTGCTCATTTCGTGTAACTTTGCAGAAAAGTAGCTCAGTTGTTTTGCTCTATAAGGAAGAGCCTTTTTAGGTAAATTGGTTTCTTGATCCCATCCAAGTGTCGAGGTGGCTGAGCTGATCAAAGAAATCTCTTCGTGAAGGTCGCAAAGTTTTGAATAGGACATGAAGAGGATTTAGTGGAAAAATCGTGAGTGTGCAAATCAAAATATCCGAGTGATTGATCGTCACCTTATCTACTGTGGAAGAAATTTCAGCTTTACCTTAGCGATTGATTACTTGAGTAAGGGGGTATGCAAGGGGTTCTACAACCAAAAGAGATGGCTCATCAGGCAATTAGAGCAGTGGTGCAAGGTGCTGAGACAGTTATTGATGCAACATTGGGCAATGGTCACGATGCCAAATTTCTTGCCGAGCTTGTTGGTAAAGATGGTCTGGTCATTGGTTTTGATGTCCAGCAACAAGCGATTGAGAATAGCACAAAGCGATTGAGTGAAGCTGGCTTAGGGCAATTTGAGTTTCATTGTGTTGGTCATGAGGAAATGGCGACCAAGGTCGATTCTGAGGTGACCGCCGTGATGTTTAACTTAGGCTATTTGCCAGCAGGGGATCACACTGTGATCACACAAATCGACACCAGTGTTGCTGCGGTCGAGGCCGCTACACGACTACTTCGTATTGGGGGAGTGATTACGGTGATGTGCTACATCGGACACGAAGGTGGGGAAGAAGAAGCTAATGCGATAGTAGAATTTGTAGCAACATTGAGACGACAAGATTGGCGAGTGGTGAAGTACGGGTTCTTGAATGCTCCGAACCAACCGCCTTTTCTCATTATGATAGGGAGAGTGCATTAAGTAAAATTCTCTGGCAGGGGGGCACTCGATTTGGTAAATGAGGAGTGTGGATGAATCAAAGCCAGTAGAAGAAAAGTCAGCACCGTTGAGTGCAGCAGAGCGAAAGCGACGTCAACGCGAACGTTCACGCTTGAAAGGGAAGTTAAGCATGGAGCTTGAACTCACTCATGATTTGAAGGCTAAGCTTGAATGGGCAGCTAAGAAGCAGGAAATGACGCTAAAGGATTATGTGGCTAAGTT
>CAXMOB010000342.1:0-8561 GCA_964194815.1 Vicinamibacteria bacterium
GGATGCGACGGCGATGTACTTGCCTTTATACTTCACCATGGCGGGAGCCTCGCAACCATTGTTAAAGATCAACACGCCATCTCTGTTGCTTGTTAGATAGTCATCGCTCAAGCTGTCGATACGGATTCCATAACGCCAGCCTCCGCCTTCTTCGGGCTTCGAGTGATCGCAGTAGATGACGTATCCTTTGCCATCGTCATCCTGAAACACGTTCATGTCCGATGCGAATCCGTTCGATGTGCCCATCTCGCGTGGTCCGTGTGGAGTAAAGGGTCCCTCGGGGTGATCAGCTGTCGCAACACAGAGGAACGATGCGGGCATCGCCACAAACCAGCGGTACCACATTACGTATTTCTTGGTCTTTTTGTTGTAAATTACATGTGAACGACCCGTAGCACCCAGCTTGCCAAAACCGTTCTCCGGGCGGGGCAAGCACACCCCCTTGTAGGACCAGTTTTTCAGGTCTGTAGAACTGTAAACTTGCACGCCGTTCCAGACAGGACCGGCCGGCATTCTAAATTTACCCTGGGGATTGTTAGCATAACTGCTGCCATACCAGTAAAACACACCGTTGAAGCGTGCTATGTCGCCTTCATGGGCGAAGATGGGATGGCCTTTCGTATCCTTCCAGTCGGTGCCATTGATGATGGTGGTATCGTTCGCTTCTGGATCCGCCGAAGCAAAAGATGCAAGATGCGCCAAACAGATCGCAAAAATAACGACTCTCCGAATTTGTTGAAACATGGCTTACAAATCATACTGTGGGATCTTCATCCACTCGCCACCTTTGAGTGCTGACTTGTGTGCGATCACGCCGGCTAGGGTCATGTTCAGAGCATCACCGATATCGACGATCGGCTTCTTATCCAGCAAGATGGACTCGATGAAATTGTTGGTCAGTTGACCATGAGAGCCACCATGACCACCTCCTTTGACGCTTGGTGGCAGTGGTGGTCGCTTACCACTGATTCTTTTATCGTGTGGTTTTTCTCCATAAACACGACCCTTTTCGCCGTGGGCATCTTTCATGTCCCAGCTACCCGCCATCCGTGAGATGCCGCCTTCGCTGGTCTTGAGCATGGCAACTTCCGTGCCGAAGGGGTTTTTGTGCTGGTTATCGCCACCGTTGTATTCGGAGTAGATGCTGGGCGTGCCCAGTCCGGATACCTCGGTGAACCGACCACCGGTGATACCAACGTAGTAGGCCGTCGCATGGGTGGGATACCACATTGGCGGGAGAGCCCTACGCCAGCCATGAAGATCTATTTTGCCATTCTTGGGATTGTAACCTGGAAGCCCCTTGGGGCCGAAGTCATGATAGTACTCGCCTTCAGAGTAGATGATTTTCCCTAGCGCACCTGCTTGGCATTGCATGCGTTTGGGGTAGAGGTCGGTATGGAATATTGAGGTCTCATTCATCATGTATTTCATGCCGCTCTTTTTCACGGCCTTGAATAATTTTTCCGCTTCGTCTTCGGCTTCAAAACCAAATACGGCGGGAACAGCAGAGCATACATGCTTGCCGTGATTCAGTGCCATGATCGCGAGTCGTGCGTGACTCGGTGCATCGGTGGCAATGTAAATCGCCTCAATGCTCTTGTCCTTGATCATCTCTTCGCAGGACGGGTAGGTCTTCTTGGCGCCTACTGCCTTGGCCAGTGCGGCACAACGCCCAGGATCAAGATCAGTTGCTGCCACCACTTCGACATTGGGATGGTTTTGGTAGAAAAATGCCGCTCCAAATTTACATAAGCCATAGCCTGCAATGCCCACCTTGATCTTACGATCTGAAACTGATTTCCAACCCTTGGCAGCATTCGGATCGTCCTTGGTTTTTTCAAACCCTGGGATAACTTTTCCATCTGCATCCTTGGGAGCCTCTTTGGCCGCCTCTACGTTACCCGCCATACCAAGAAATGCCGCCGTGCCGCCGATTCCATGCAGGAAACCTCGGCGTGATATGCCAGTTTGTTGCAAATTCTCAATGATGTTCTTGTTTGCTTTGCTCAGTTCTTCGTTGTTCATGATATTTTCTCTGATGATTTTGTTCTTCGGATTCTAATGACGACAATCTTGGTGAATATAATATTTTTTATCTATTGTTAAGCACGCTCCATTAAGCTGCGAAAGGTTCGTGTGACCAAGTAAAGATAGGCTATACTAACTGATATCTGTTTAAATGGAATGTAGCGAAGTTACCTAATTTATGTATAAATCCGACTTTATGGAAGAGCTAAGTTAAATTGAGCATTCCATCACGTAGTTACGGATCTACAAAGCCACGGACCCCGCGAACGCGTCGATAAGTATTGGGCGGAATTCCGAAACGGCGTTTGAAGCTGCGGGAAAAATGGAACGGACAGTTGAATCCACAGTGATAGGCGACCTCCTCAACGGATGGGTCCGAAGAGGCGAGCAATCGGGAGGCACGTTGGAGTCGTGCCTCAATCAGCCAAGATTTAGGGGACATACCGGTATGCAATTTAAACAAGCGGCCGAAGTAATCCGTGTTGAGTCCGCAGGCAAGGGCCCACTGGGTGATGGAAATGCTCTCTCCTAGTCGTTGCTTAATCCATTCTTGCGCGGTGAGTACATGATGGACGGTTTTCGAATTGCCGGCTCCCATACCTGGTTCAGGCTGAAGGGTCTCTTGCAACTCTGCCAGCCAGTGGAGAATAGCGGCCGAGACATGCAAATTACGCCAGCGGCTTTCGCTTTTAAGTGTTTCGAGCACAGTGTTGAAGCTTTGTTCATAGGATTCCTTATCCTGTAGCTGGTAATGGAGCCGATATGCGTGCCTGAGCATAATGTTCGAGGTGTCGTCATGACTGAGCGAGAGACAGGCAGAGAGGCTAGTCTGGGGTCTTGAAGGATTTTGGGTGGCAGAAAAGACGTCACCTCCTCGCCACACAATCATTTCGCCAGGTTTCAACGGCACAGTAACTCCATTGATCACCGCAGAGCACGAACCTTTCTCAAGATAGAAAAAGCAGATGAGATCTGAACCGAGACGCGAAGGCTCAATGAACCAATCTGGGTTTCCACCCCATCGCCCGAACCACTTGAGTTGAAGCCCTAGCGAGGTTTCAAATAAAGGCTTCCAGTCGTGATGATACGGAAGGTCAATCATCTTTCATAAGTGTGCTTATTGTCCTTTCTCTGGTGTTCCGAGCGCACGTTCGATGGCAAAATTTGTTAGCTTTTCAGACTGGAACCAACCTTTCCACATGTTGTGGCCTTGGCCTTTGATCAATTCCACTTCGATGGTTCCACCGAGTTTTTTGTATCGCTCCGCTAAAATGGCGGTGTTTTTTTCATAGGGGACGACTTTATCACTGTCTCCGTGGAGGTGGAGCAGGGGGACGCCTGCTTTAGCGAGAGGCTCAAGGCGCTCGATGGGGTTATGTTTACTTAGCTTTTTCTTTAGCTCGTCAGCCGTCATTTTGTAGGCACCGGCAGCTTTCTTGAGACCTGGGTAGCTTTCCAGATTACACACTGGATAAAGCGCAGCGATGCCAGCCACTTTAGTAGGGTTTTCCGCCGCCCAGTTGTAGAGCATTAGTCCACCACGGCTACGGGCAAGTAAGCAGGGCTTTGTGGAGAATTTGCGATTGGTGACGAGATGCTGGTAGAAATCAGAGAAAATTTTACGTCCGTCGGGGCTACCATAGGATTCCCCAACATCGACTCCAGCTATTGCGACTCCCTTTGCCAAGAAGCGCTCGAACATCCAGGCTTCCGCTTTGGATGGGAGACCCCTTAAAGTTGGAGCATACCAAACCCAGGGTGTATCAGCGGTCACTTTCTCGGGAAGGATGACGAAAGCATCATGCCCATTAAGCTGAAACGATTCACCCTTGATTGGTAGTTTCTTATTGCCCTCGGTAATTTTTGCTTGTCCGAAGGATAGGACAGGAAGGCTTAACGAGATTACCAGAATGAGTTGATGGATTTTCATGTGATCTTTTTTTTATTAAAAAACCGCTAGATTAGACGATGAACTGCTTAATCGCTCCTGTCTGGTCCAGCTTCTTGCGGGCCATTTCGAGGTCAAAGTCGCCGTAATGCTTGATAGGATTTCCGTAGGCATTGAGTAGTGTGGTGTACCAGTTTCCGATGGTTTTATGCCCTTCGTTGCCGTGATATGGAAGCCGGATGTAGCGGCCTGTCATGTCTAGCTTACAGTTATCACCTGCGAGAATAACGACCGGAGATTCTGTCCCGTGTCCGTGGTGAGTTTCTCCGCCTTCTGGGAAGTACATAATGACTGTGTTGTCGAACATATTGCCTTTGCCTTCAGGTGTAGCCTTCAGTCTTTCAACGATAGTGTCTACTTGATCCATATGACCGATGCGTATATTCTCACGAATTTTGTCCGCTGAATTACCACTAAAACTACTATTGTGACCAATGGCGTGAATGGAAATCAGGTCACTTTCATTTCCCTTTAGTCCTTTGATAGGAGTAGAAAGTTCATCGATCGTATAGGTCACCACATTGGTTAGTCCGGTGACGAGAGCTGAGATGAGAATGTCCGTCATGGCTTTTTGCTTTTCAGGAGTGTTCGCGTCTGCTCCTCCGTTAGCATGAACAGGATCGATAGTAGGAAGATGCTTGGCGATGGAATCAGACATCGCTTCTAGCTTCTTATTACGGGCTCTGATAGACTCTATCGATGTAATGTGATTACTAAGTTTTAGCTTTTCATAACCAGCTAATTTACTGGCTTTGAAATTTTCTTCATTTTGCAAAAATTTCAACATCGATGAGTCAGAGTCAATCGCGGTAGGATTAATAACCGCCTTGAATAGGTCATTATAAGCAGTCTGCGGGTCCGCATAGCAATAGTTTCTCTGATGCGGGGCGGGAGCTGAGTAACCTGAAACAATACCCTTTCTGAAACTACTGTAGCTTCCTGTGATGGAGAGCTCAACATGCTCAAAGGGCGATGGGAATAACTTAGCTAGCTCGAAATCGATAGTAGCACGCTTAATGCCGCTCAGTGAGTTACGACCAGATTTATAGGCGCCCATGACTGAAGAGTACGAGAAATGACCATTCTCACTCATTTTACAGGAGAGTCCCTGCAGGATAGACATGTTAGCTTTGTGTTTTGCCACAGGTTTGAGCCAATTAGGTAGCTCATGTTTGTCTAGATCTGCTTCAAAGGCTTCCTTCTTAGATTCCATTTTCTTCTCATCTTCAGAAAATGTAGGTAAGGCTAGCTCATGTGGACGGAGGCCGTTAGATTTCCGGATAAAAACGAAACGTCGTGGACCTTGACCGCTGATATTGGCAGCAGCGTGAGCACTCAATGATGGCAATACTAGAGCTCCAGCCGCTGCGGCGGATGTTTTGAGAAATGTTCTTCTGTCGTTCATAGTTTGTAGGAGTTAGTTTTCACTTTGAGATTTAGCGTTTGGCTTGCGGTATATAAATGAGTCTGATGTCAGTAATGATACGATAACAGCGTCAAAACTGCCGCCACTTTCTAAATAAGCTTTATCGGCATCAATGAGTGTCTTGGAATCCGAAAGGAATTCATTGCGCCCCATAAAGTAGCGGAATGCATGACGAATGACTGATTGACGAACGCGGTCAGATCTAGAGAGTCTGTCTGCTAGATCAATGGCGTCCTTGACTATGCCATCGAGTTTTTCATCTCCAGTTCCAGTCAGACGACCCTCGCTGTTGACAGGTAATGCTTTATAAATATTGCGTAGATCTATGTAAGCTTCACCTTTATCAGGATTTTTCTTAATCAGATTCTCAGGGTGCTCGATTGATTCCTCTGTACGGAATCTACCAAAATCATCGTACATTTCAAAAGCATAACCAAGTGGATTCATCTTCACGTGACATTTCCAGCAGTACTTCTGTTCCGTGACTTTCACGAGACGAGTGCGTAAAGTATTGTGATGGTCTTCTGGTACGACAGCTTCAACGGTAATGGGAATATCTGGAACTGTCCCCGCTAACAATTTTTCCTGAATCCATTTACCGCGGATAACTGGGTCTGTTTCTGTATTCTGAGCATGGGCAATGAGCCAAGCTGGATGTGTGAGTATACCTTTACGGTGCTTCATTTTAGTAGGCTGTGTGGATGGGTAGTCCCAGTTATCGATAGGGATATTGAAGAACTTGGCTACTTCTATTGAACCCAAATAGTTCCCAGAGCGTGTTTGTGCATTACCTTTTCCATGAGAGGGGTAGGAATTATAAGGAGCAGCCGATTTCTGACCTTTTGCGAAACGAAGTGTGTAGCTCTTCATTCCTTTGTTAAATGCGTCTAAAGATCTTTTGTCAAAGGCACCCTTTTTTTTATCTAAATTTACATTCCGCATTTCCACTGCTTTAAAGAAATCTTTATTCTTTGTTAGATCTTCAGGGCTGAATTTCTCCCAGCCCATATCTTTAAAATGATGATAAATTTTGTGAATGTTGGTAGCATGAGTATCCATCGCGTCATTATCACCAGAATGAAATACGTAGAAGTCTTCAGTATTTAGCAGAGTTTCAATAACGTTTTTGTCTTTCTTCAATATATACTCAACCAGCATGTCAGCTTCAGCAACTAAGCGAATCTTCGCATCATCGTATTTACCGCCAAATCGTTTAGCGTCTTTAAATATTGCAAGTGATTTAGGGTAGCCAAAGAACTCACGAAAGAATCTTAGTTTTCTAATAGGTAGATTTGTTACACTAGCAGCCCTACCTTTGGTGACCGCTGTATCAATCACGGCATATTGATCCCGTTTAGCCAGCATCCGAGTGATCTCCCTCTTGTAATCTTCGCGTGTGTTGAGTTTGCCTGATTGAACTGCCTTCAAGAGTTCCTTGTCTGGGCTGCTGTCTGTAAGAGCGTATGAGAGAGCGAAGCTAGCATCATGGGGAGAGAGCATATGTCTTCCGTGCTCGTCTGCTGTGCCTTGACCAAATTCTTGGCGGTAGACAAAGTCAGAACGAAGCATCATCGTCTGTAACAACTTACGAAAACCTTGGAGGTTTCCTTGCTGCTTTAGGTAATCTGAGGCCAAAGCTTTATATTTAGTGAGCTCGTCATCAGTCGGCTGACGTTCGATGATCTTGTGAAATGATTGGCTGACGAGATCGCCCAATAGTTTGTCATTCAGTAAGCCTGAAGCATCACGTTCTTTTTTAAATGCTTCTGACCAATGTGCCATGCACTTATCGATGACATCCTGGTAGGTATCACCATTTTTGCGGAACTTAACTATAGTGCCTGTGATGATCTTCATTTCCGCATCATTCAGCGGCTTATAGACTGGTGGTTTCTGACGTTTATCAAATTGATAATGCTTGATATAGTCGTGCCACTCTTTCATGTAGTAATGGAAAAATTTAATACGACCACTGATTTTGCGAGGATTGTGACCTTTGTAGAACCATTCTTTTTCACAGTTCAAGATAAGCTCGTCTTCTGTCTTACTGTGCTTTTCTTGACTCCGCATGGTGCGGAAAATAATAGCTAGCTCATCTCTGCCTGGTCCGCCGTAGTTGATTGCCGGCTTGTTCTTATCTGACACTAGCTCTGGAGCTGGTCTCTCTGGTGCAATGCTCTTGAATTTAGGTAACAATGATTGATTTTTATCACCATAGGTATCAGCGATAATTTTATCACTGAAGGTGTCTAATAATTTTTTACGCGATGCGAGAGTGCTGTTATGCTTATATTCTTGCTGCATCAAGGTGTTGTAGGCAGGGATGTAATTCCTGTCTCGCTTTGCAATACTATCTGTAATTTCAATAGCCGCATTCTGAGAATTTGTGAGCATTGTCAACAAATGACCGCCATTGAGAGTCGTGTTAGCATAGTAGCGCACACCAGTATTTGTGGGCAAAAGAAATGGATTCGTCAGATTAAATGAACTCTTAACATTCTCCCCAGTAACAGACTGCCTGTTACCATCAATAAATTTTGATGGATTGTAACCGAGTAGTTTATTGTACTTGGCGTCAAAAATATACTCACTGATTAGCCATCGTCTATCTGGAGTAAATGGCTTGAGATCCTTATACTTACCTGAGAAGAGTTTATCGTGATCCAAAAAGTTAGCATACTCTGGCATGCGTAGCTTATCTTCGAGCTTGGAAGCATTGTGTTTTTTGAGCTCTTTGGCTACCCACTTGAGCAGAGACGCCCGCTCCGCATCCGTAGGTTGTTCCTTTTCTTTCTTCGGAGGCATGTGCCTAAAATGCAGCTGTTCCTGCATTTTATTCAGAATGTTCAGCCGGGTATCGAGTTTAAGCGTCCCTAACTGATCGAGCCGAATGTCACCTTTTTGCTCCCAGTCGTCATGGCAGGCATAGCATTTTGCAGAGAGCATCTTCTTCATCTCAGGGCTTACCTTGAAGTCGCCATGTTTAGGATCCTTGGCAGCATGACAAGGCATCACCATCAACATGGTAGATGACAAAACCGACCCAACTGTGAGGCTGGGTCGGTTGAAGAATAAATTGCGATATGTCATGTTTTATTTACTAAGTAATTCAGCCATCAGTCGGCCCATACCTTCGCCAACATTCATGTAAGTCTCGGC
>CAXMOB010000343.1:0-3335 GCA_964194815.1 Vicinamibacteria bacterium
CTCCTCGGCGTGCTGGTGTTCAGTTTACTCTTTGGCATCGCTGCCACCCACTTCGCTCCAGATCAGGTGGCCCCTGTCAAGAATTTCGCTGTCTCGTTCAATGAGATCATGATAAAAATCACCCACTGGATCATGGCCATCTCCCCCATAGGCCTCTTCGGTATCATGCTTGCCACCGTCTTCAACGTAGGCGCTGAATTCTTAATCGAAATGCGTTACTACATGTTCACCGTGCTCGCAGCTCTAGCGATCCACATGTTCGTCATCTTACCGCTCATCCTGAAGTGTGTCGCTGGTGTGAACCCATTTGCCCACCTCGCCGCGATGAAGACCGCTTTACTCACGGCCTTCGGCACAGCCTCGTCATCGGCTACCCTTCCTATCACCATGCGCTGCGTACAGGAGAATGCGGGAGTATCTAAAAAGACGGCGAGCTTCACACTACCACTTGGCGCCACCGTCAACATGGATGGAACCGCACTCTACGAATGCATTGCCGTTATCTTTGTCGCACAAGTCATGGGAGTCGATCTCTCGATTGCGGCACAAATCGGCATCGTCATCGCCGCCCTTCTCACCAGTATCGGTGTTGCCGGCATCCCATCTGCAAGTATGGTCGCCATCCTCATCATCATGAAGAATGCGAACATTGAAAATGCCGAGCTCGCTGTCTTTGGCCTGCTAGCGGTTGACCGCATCCTCGACATGAGCCGCACCGCAGTCAACGTCTTTGGTGATTCCTGTGCAGCAGTGGTCATCGCTAAGAGTGAGGGTGAAAACGTCCTCTGTGCTAATACCAACGCGGAGGTCGACGATGTCTGATTTTCTCAGCCCTGAACATATTTCACTCAAGGTCTGCGGCGTCACAACAGTCGCAGATGCCGAACAGCTGGTGCAACTTGGGGTCGAAGCCTTAGGCGTCAATTTCTGGCCAAAATCGAAACGTTACCTCGACCCTGCCCAAGCAAACTTCCTCAAAGGTTTAGCTGGGAAAATCATCCGTGTCGGCGTCTTCGTCAATGCCGATAAGGCACTACCCGAACGCCTCCTTAGTGAAGGCTACTTGGACTACGTTCAGTTCCATGGCGATGAAGACAGCAGCTATTGCCACTACTTCGCAGAACGCGATCTTCCTTATTTCAGAGCAGTCGGCATCAAAGATGAAAGCTCCATCTCCGGACTCGACCTGCCTAAATGTAAAGCAATCCTGCTCGACGCCCACGCTCCAGGTGTTTACGGCGGCACAGGACTGACCTGCGACTGGGAAATCATCGAAAAGGTCCACGCCCATTACCCCGATCTCCCGATCATCCTCGCCGGTGGTATCACCGTCGACAATGTTAGCGACGCCAGAAAACTCGCTCACATCATTGCTCTCGACGTCGCCTCTGGAGCCGAATCAGCGCCAGGCATCAAGGACTTCGACAAGGTAAAACGCCTCCTGTAGCTCTATTTACACATTAGTATAAGCTCTGAAAAATGTCAGAAGTAGAGCCCTTGAGAAATGTTTATGTAGAAATAGTAAATCTACAACGACTCATTCAACTTCATGATCAGAACATTATTTACCATCATCGGTCTCACTTCTGCAGCATTTGCTGAAAAGCCCAATATCATTCTTTTTGTTACAGATGACCAATCACCTATTGCAGGATGTTACGGCAACAAGGTGATTCAAACTCCGCACCTTGATTCACTAGCTGCACAAGGAACAAAATTTACGCAGGCCTACGCCACTACAGCTAGTTGCTCAGCGAGTCGTTCAGTCATCATGACAGGTGTGCACAACCACGCGAATGGTCAATATGGACACACCCACTCTTATCATAAGTTCACAACCTCTCGCTCCATGGCCGCGATAAGTCTACCCAATCAACTTCGCTTGAGTGGTTACCGCACAGCACAAATTGGTAAATACCATGTTGCCCCTGAATCAGTCTACCACTTCGATTCCTATCTTCGTGGCAACAACCCTGTTGGAATGGCAGAAGCTTCAAAGCAGTTCATCGAGCAGCAAAGCGAACGCCCATTTTTCCTCTACTTAGCCACTATCAGCCCACACCGAGGCGGGGGCACAAACTCTTTATCTAAACTAAAACTCAAGCCCAACCTCTTTCACAACAAACAAAATAAACAACATCACAAAGGAGTCAAAGAAGTATTTTATGACCCTAAAGATGTCAAAGTTCCCGCTTTTTTGCCAGACACACCTACCTGCCGAGAAGAAATAGCAGAGTATTACCAATCCTGTTCCCGTATAGATCAAGGGCTCGGACGCCTTGTAGAAATCCTCAAAGCTGCGGGCAAATGGGACAATACAATCATTATCTTCACTGCAGACCACGGCATGGCATTCCCAGGAGCAAAAACCACAGTCTACGAAGCTGGACTACACGTTCCGTTTATCGTTCGCGACCCTCGAGTAAAGAAAGCCTCTGTCAACAATGCCCTCATTTCCCACCTCGATATCACTCCCACAATACTCGATTTTGCAGGGGGTCTCGATACAAAATTAAACAAACCACTTAAACTACACCCAGTTGAAGCAATTACAAAGTTTGAAAACATAGGCAAAGGCATCAAGCGATACCAAGGAAAATCTTGGCGTTCACTTCTCGGCACCGAGGCGTCTCAAGGTTGGGATAATGTCTCGGCCTCTCACACCTTTCACGAAATCCAAATGTATTACCCTATGCGAGCAATTCGGGACAGAAACTACAAATTCATCTGGAATGTGGCCTATAAACAACCCTTCCCTTTCGCCACAGACCTTTGGGCGGCATCAACCTGGCAAGCACAATATCAACAAGGCCCAGCCACAAAATATGGTGCCCGCACAGTTGAATCCTACATCCTACGACCACAGTTTGAACTCTACGACATTAAAAAAGATCCAGCGGAAACCATCAACCTCGCCACTCAGAAAGCTCACAAAGCAACCCTTGAAATCTATAAGACAAAGCTCAAGGAGATGCAAAAAGCCACTTCTGACCCATGGGCTCTCAAGTGGAAATACGAATAAGTCTAGTGAGCAATCGCCGCCCTTCCAACCCATCGGCCACTCTTCACTTTCATGTTCCACCCTGCTAACTAATTCTGCCAATGAAGCTAACACCACTCTTTTGTTTCTCAGAATTGTATAAGAGTCATGGAAGATTCCCCGAGTAAATTAGTAACATTATCTATTTCCACTGCCCTAACTTACACATTGGGCTGGTCAGATTTCTATCGGCAGCTTAAGCTGACCCGCAAATGATTGAATTGATTTCAAAGGGTGGGGCTTTTATGTGGCCTCTACTAGTGTTGGCATTCGTTGCCATGTTCCTCATTGTGGA
>CAXMOB010000344.1:0-12121 GCA_964194815.1 Vicinamibacteria bacterium
TACCACATAGAGAAACAAAAGAGACTTATGAATTTTTTTTAAGGATGAAGAGACTAGGCTACGCATTGGGCGAAGGGACTCGCTGTATTCATCTACAATCAGTGTTTTTCTTCAGTCACGATGCCCGCATCGCTCCTTTATAAAGCCTCGATTCTAAAAGAATATAGCTTCGCATGATTCTCTTTTGAAACTCTAAATGGTATTACAATTTGTAGAAGTACTAGATGCATCCTTGTTTAATCGGCATTTTTTAAGTCGAGATGAATGTATTAGCCTTTCATCATGGTTTGATTTATCAGAGAACTCATTTAGTTTTTTATGTCGTTTGATGCTCTGCATGGTCTATAAAAGTAATTTTACGTGCGCATTTGAGTTGCGGGTTGTGAAGCTGATTTGTTACTTTCTTAGATATGCCATCAAATTTGAATCGTCCGGTCACCCATGAGGAACGGCAGTGGGGCAATGCTGTGTCCAAAGCGCGTCGTAACTTTGGGTATTTTTGGCGTGAGGTTTATTGGGATTCTCAGCGACAGGAGTCTAAATGTGAGTTCGCCGCGGTTCTTTTCGAGTTTAGTGAAGAGCGAAATGGAAGGTTAGTTTCGGAGAGAGTTTGGCTCGGTGAGATTTGGTGTGATGGTATTGGGCTTCATGGTCGTGTGATGTCGCCACCGCAGTTACTATTAAAAACGCGACTGGGGGATTATAGTAAAGTGCCGATGGGGGGAGTGGAAGACTGGGTGTATGTGTTAAAAGGGAAAGCTTATGGAGCATACACAGTAAATTTACAACGTTCTCGCATGCTACCACATGAACGGAAACGGCATGATTTACAATGGGGATATGATTTTGGTGATCCTTTGAAAATTTTGCGCTACCCTGATTTGAAACCTCCGAAGGAAGTGGTTGAAGAAGAGGAACCTGAAAAAGAACCAGCTAAGTTTTTTGGAATGACGATTCAACCCCGAGGCAAAAATAATAAGGGTGAGGATGAAGCTATTGTTGATGTGAAACAACGCTTTGATCACCCCTTAGCTCTCCAAATGGAAGAGGGCTTTAGGCAATATTACGCGGCAGATCCAGCTTCGCTACTACTTCTTGATGAGCGAGGTTTGGCTCCTATCCATATTCATGCACTTGCTGGAAACCGACACATTGTGCGACACCTTATTGATATAGGTGTGCCGGCAACTTTGCCGACGCATGATGGACGCACTCCGAAAGAGTTGGCTAAATCGATGCATTGGATGGAGGTGGCGGTGATGTTAGCTTCTGCTGAGCGCGGTCAATGGCCACCGCCGGAAAGGCCAGCTCGCGTCGAAGCTGAAGCTTAGTGATGAGGGAAATTGGAGGGTGTGTTAAATCTTTGCAGAAAAAAGTTGCAAAACGTGGCTTGGGAGACTATTTCAATTCTCGTCAGAAGCTGCGGAGCTTTGACTTACGAATCCCGCCAGGCCTTAACGGAGCAACGGTAGTTTGTTTAAGGTTGCCGCAGTCTTCTGGCACTTTTTATTTATAGCCATATGGATATTTCCTCGCTGGTGTTGCGAATACGACTTATTGGTCTTTACTAAAACCTTCGATGATCGAGGCCAGTTCGAAGTCAATGATACAGAACTCACCTAATTGTTCACTATAGGTAATATTACGTGTTTCTGGATCGTCGTGGATGACACCGTAATCGCGTTCTAGGCGGGCAAAGAGTGAATCTGCTTTCTTCTTTGTGATATTGCTAGCAGGGCTGCCGCAGTTGGTGGTTTTTATCCAGCATTCCTCTTGGTTGTGGTCGAGCAATACTGGCACATTGGGACATTTACGTTCCTCAAGCACCTTAAGAACTTTAATCTCATTGGCACAGCGATTTTCTTTATCGGTGCCGCGAAAATGCTTATGCACGTGACCGTAGAAGTCGATGCGAACAAGTGAGCGGATGCCATCTTTGAGATTTCTCATGATTAAAATATAGCTGAATACCCAGCTTGAGTCTAACGGATAATACGGATTGCTAAAAATACTGCTGCTAAACTGCCGAGAAGTGTAGCTGCCACATAGAGGATGCAGGTGAGAAGCGCACCGGAGTCGAACAGTTTATAAGTTTCTAAACCGAAGGAGGAAAATGTGGTGAAGCCGCCGAGCAGGCCTGTGATGAGAAGGGGGGATAGCCATTGCGGTTGCTGTTCTTTTTGCCACGCAAAAAGTAAGCCGATCACAAAACACCCAAGGATGTTACAGGCCAATACTCCGATGGGGAATTTGGCGATTTGCGGGCCATTGTTGAGCCAGCTACTGAGGCCGAAGCGAAGCATTGCTCCTAATCCTCCGCCAATAAAAATGTAGATGTAGTGGTTCATTGAGGTTCTTATGATTGAAGCGTGAGGCTCAGATGGGAAGGAAAAAATTCTATCATCCTCATCGAGTATCGGTTGAGTGGATTCGATGCTGGTATTTCTAGTCTCTTTGGAGTGGTGCCACCGTTTTGCTCCTGTTCGTCAGTGCCTTTATTTATCGGCTTTGTGAGAGGAGGGATACCATTTGTGGTTGTGGGTATTGCTATCGGTGGCTGGATGCATGGATACATACCCGAGGGGTTTTTCGCAAAGCACATGGCCGCAGATAATCTGTTTGCGGTTCCGGTCGCGACCATACTCGCTATCCCAATGTATTCGAACGCGTCGGGAGTTCTTCCTGTGGTTCAAGTGCTGGTGGAGAAAGGTATACCCTTGGGGACGGCCATCGCTTTTATGATGGGGGTAGTAGGCTTGTCTTTACCAGAAGCGATGTTGCTTAAAAAAGTGATGACGTTCAAATTGCTCGCGATCTTTTTTGGAGTCGTTGCAATTTGTATTATTGCGTCGGGCTACCTCTTTAATTTACTACTCTAAATGGTATTAGTTTTCTAACTGAGCTGTATTTAGAGCTTTTTTACCCTTCGGCTCTTTTGAGCGTTCCACAGGTTCACCATGCTCATCGATGAGGGTGATTTTAGCACCTTCTACGGCATAGTCCAATGGTGAGGTGGCTAGCACAGCTCCATTGGGGATACTGTCAGCACTGACGATGAGAAAATTAGCATCTTCCCAAAGTGGTGTGAGTTTGAGACGAGCCACTCGGTTGTTGCGGACGGTGACGACATCACTCAAGCCCTGGACGTATTCACGATCGATCACGTAGACATCTTTGATCACTGATGCAGGCATGGAGGCGAGAACCGGTTGATTGAATGAAAGAGGAGTTGCATGTGTTTTTTTGAGACAAAACGGATCTTCGATACGTGCAATGAGGAAAAGTTCGCGTGAGCTGAGGTCCATTTCACCTTCGCTGCGGACAATTTGTCCGATCCACGTTTTATTGGTGTCTTTTTGCAAAGCTGAATTGAATGTGACTTGAGGCTTGATGTTGCCGCTTTCAGTAAGCTTATCGATTTGGTCGGCAGTTAGTGGCAGACGGACTTCCGCGTAGTCTGTGGCGAGAATTTCGCCCAGTTTGGTGCTGCCACCGACGACTGTGCCAAGGCCTATCGAGCGGTTTCTGATCACCCCAGAAAATGGAGCGAGGATGTCACAGCGGGTTAAATTACGATTCGCTCGTTCTAGGGAAGCTTCAGCAGAGCGGACGTTGGCTTCGGCTTCGCGAAGTTGTGGTATACGGAGCACTAGGTCATTGGGCTCTTCTTTGAAGCCAATATCTTTCCAATTGCGTAATGCTTGTTGGCCGCGAGCCTGTTCTTGGGCGAGGTCGGCGGTAGCTCGTGCTAATGACGCTTTAGAAGTGACAATAGCTGTTTCAAAGTCTGCAGTGTCGATACTCGCTAAGGTTTCTCCTTTTGTAACGAAGGCACCGCTGGCGAATTGTTCGTTGAGCTGAGTGATTCGACCACTTACCTGAGCTGTCAGGGAGGTGGCTTGAGGTGCTTTGACAATCCCCTGAGTGTGCAGAAGAATTTGGTAATTCTTCTTTTCCAGTTCCATGAACTCAGTTTTAAGCCCACGCACTTTACTGCCAGTTGATGATTTCTTACCTGGTCTAGAACGCTTTGGGTTTGAATGGTTTTTGGAAGTCGCCGCTTTTTTAGGTTTCTCGACTTCTTTGTTTTGCCAATGGGTCCAGCCAAAATATCCACACCCTGCAACAATGAGAGCAGGGATGGTGCGGGCTGAAATTTGGAAGAAGAGATTCATTTTGTGTTCTTGTTATACCGAACTTAGTGGAAAAAGTTTCATTATCCACTGAAAAAAAATGGCATTAGCTCCATTCTTGAAGGTAATCCGGAGAATTGTGATAGAAAATAGCGAGAATGAGCGGTTACACATTGTGCATTGTATTATACTTGCAGTCAGCTAGAGTTTGCTGCAATCTGCCAATGAAACTGAAAAAATTATGTTTAAACGTATAGGAAATTTAATTAAAGGGTTCTTTGGGCTCTTCGTAGGGGGTTTAGAAAAACGCAATCCGGAGGCATTACTCGAAGTGGAGAAGGAAAACCTTCGCACACAAATTGCAAAATTTAACCAAGGCCTGGCGTCGCATGCTGGGCTGGTCGAGAAATTAATGACTCAGACCAAGAAGCTTGATAAGCAAGAGAAGGAATACCGCACGAAAACAGCGGCCCATTTGAAAGCAGGTAACCGCAAGTTAGCAGGAGAGTTCGCGATGAAGTTGCAGAAGGCTGATTCTGAGCACGATGAGATGCTTGTGCAGCTTGAGGAATCAGAGAAGCGTTATAAGGAATTATTAAAGGCTCGTGACATTAGTGTTAAGGAGGCCCGTGAAAAAATCGAGTCACTACGTCGTGGTATCGACGACATGAAAGTGCAGTCTGCAGTGGCTGAACTCAATGAAATGGCATCTGGTATGGTAAATAGCATTGGTGGTTCTGGAGATACCTTGAATCGCCTAGAGGGCATTGTGGAAGAACAGCGCACACAGGCTGCTGGACGAGCACGTGTGGCACGCGATAGCATGGACTTGAGTGAAGTGGAAATGAAGGAGAGCGAACAATCCGCATTGGCTGAAATGGCTCTCGCAGATTTTGCTGCTGCTGAAGGCATCGAAATTGAAGCTCCGGAAGCAACACCGTCAGGTGGAGTATCTGAAAGTGCTGACACTGAAGATGAAGGTGGCTCCATGGGGCCTAAAGTGAGCCAGTAACATCATACATTTAGAAACTTTTAAAGCATCCCGCAATGGGGTGCTTTTTCCTTACTCAACAACACGGAAATATGTCGGAATTACCAAATTGGGCTCAGGAAGTAATCACAAGCTATGAAAGTGGAGCAGCAGGCTGCTTCATTCTGCACGGCAATGTGAGTGATCGTATGGTGGTGAAGGTGGATGATCAGGTTTCTGTTGGAGGGATGCAAGAATTCCTCATGGACATGATGTTGCCACGCTTCGATGTGGTGATTTCCTATGACCTAGGGTTCGGTATGCGTATCGAAAGAGGAGGCGAGACTTTTCACCGTTGGCCTACTTTTCAGGAACTGGGTGATTTACCGAGAGATCCGCTCCCGGCGATTAGCTTTATCACGCACTACCTCACGTATTGTCGTAACTTGAAACTAAGTAATGTGCACCCGCCTAAGGTTGCGGTGATTATTAAGCAAGCCCACCTTGTTTGCCCACAGGTTCCAGGGGTGTTGAATAACACGCTCAATGCGTTGGCGACGTTTTTACGTGGTTGGGCAGAGAACGAACGCCTCCAACAATCTGGCCAAGCTGCTTTTTTATTATCGGAGAACCTTCATGGCTTGCACTCTTTGGTGTCGGCTAGTCCGCGCATTTCTGAAGTGGAAATTCCATTACCTGACACAGAGGCAATCGTAAATCTATTGGAGTTTATGGCACCACAGAGTCCTATATCGTTAGCTCCATGGAAAAATTTCACCGATCCAGCAAGCCGCTTGTTGGGTGCGACCACAAGTTCGGTCGAGGCATTGTTGTTACGCTCTGAGTATGACAAAAAGGAATTAGACGAAGCGAGGTTGTCTGAAGTGAAAAAGGGAATGGTCGAGCGTGACTGCGAAGGATTGATTGATTTTGTCGAGCCGGATCGAAACCTCGATGATGTGATTGGCCTAGAAGGTGTGAAGTCGTGGTTGCGTCAGGATATTGAATTGTGGCGAAAAAATGAAGTCGATGCCTTGCCGATGGGGTATTTGTTCTGTGGTCCAGTGGGCACAGGTAAAACCTATTTGGCAGAATGTCTAGCAGGTGAGGCAGGAGTTCCTGTGATCACGATGCGTAACTTTAGAGATAAGTGGGTTGGTAGCACTGAGGCGAATCTTGAGAAGATCTTTTCATTGATGCATGCTTTAGGGCGTTGCATTGTTTTTGTTGATGAAGCTGACCAAGCTCTGGGAAAACGCCAAGGTGGATCAGGTGATTCAGGAGTGTCGAGCCGAGTGTATTCGATGATGGCGAAGGAGATGTCGAATACGCGCAATCGCGGTAAAGTGATGTGGGTATTGGCGTCGAGTCGGCCAGACTTGATTGAAGTTGATTTGAAGCGTCCGGGGAGAATTGATGTGAAAATTCCATTGTTCCCATGTGTTAATGACGAACAATCATTTGCCCTGATCCGTGCGTTGGCAAAGCGTCGCGGTGTGACGATTGAGAAAGGTGCTCTTGAGGAATTAAGAGGAACCTTGCCTGATTTATTGACTCCTGGTGCTGCTGAAACATTGGCAGTGAAGACCTATCGCATGAGTAAAACTTCTGAGTTATCTGACTTGGATGCCTTGAAGCAATGCCTAGAAACCTATCGTCCGCCAGTGAATCTTGATATTCTAAAAGAGCAAATGAAATTGGCCTGTGATGAGGCGACCGATGCTTCAATGGTGCCAGACGAAGTGAAGCACATTCTGACGGTTCGTTAGAATTTGATTTAACTTATCTATCTATGTATCCTGATATTCCATTTTATGCATTCGGCTGGTCGCATGGACTGGCCATTGTAGTGATGATTCTTGGTGGGGGACTTCTTTGCTATTGGCTGAAGAAACCTTCAGAAAGTGGGCATCGAGGTGTGCGTATCACGATCGCTGTAGTATTGGTGTTTTCAGTGATGGCTGATATGCTCAACACTTGGGGTAGATATGGGGCGGAGGGAATGGAGAAAATGCATCAGAATGCCTATCCGGTGTTCCTTTGCGACGTGGTTGCGGTGGTGTTGGCGGTAGCGATTGTTCGAAGAAGCCAGCGTTTGGCCGAGGTTGGCTATGTGTGGGGATTGGCTGGGACATTACAGGGCTTGATTACGCCAGTGTTAGAATTTGATGCGCCGTCGGCTGAATATTTTTGTTTTTTCCTGCAGCATGGATTGGTTCCTGTGACTGGCGTGATCATGGTCTGGGTGATGGGATTAAAACCACAGCCTGGAGCCTATCGCAGAGTGTGGTTATGGACTTGGGGGTATTTGGCAGTGGCTATGACTTTCAATGCCTTGGCTGGAACCAACTACGGCTTTCTCAATGACAAACCACCGATTGCCACCGTGATGGATTACCTAGGTGATTATCCATATTACTTGATCAGCCTCCATGCCATTGCCGCGGTGATGTATGGCGTGTTGCTTTGGCCGTTTCGGAAGAAGAGGGTTAGTTAGTTAGATCCCCGCCTTCCTAAGGGCACTAGCATGTCTAAATGCTAGAAAATCTACTTATTAAACCACTTAAGGTTTGTTAAATGTAAAGGAATTGCCACAATCTGCCAGCTTTACGGAGGAGAAATGAAACAATGATGTGACATTCTACGTAGTTTAAAGGTCAAGGACAACGAAGATGGCAACGTTAACAAAGAAAGTAGTGATAGCATGCGGTGGCACTGGTGGGCATTTATTTCCAGGAGTTGCGGTTGCACAGGAACTGCGTGCTCGCGGTCATGAGGTGCGATTGTTGATTTCAGAGAAGAAGGTCGATGCGGCCGCTTCTAAGAAATATGGCAACGACCTTCAATTTGACACCGTTCCGGCGATTGCAAAACCACGGACGTTTTCGTTGAAGATGATTCCGTTTGCGTTCAAGTTTCTGAAAACCTTGTTGTATTGTAAGTCCTTACTGAAGTCGGTGGAAGCGGATGCGGTGTTGGGTATGGGCGGATTCACCTCGATGCCGCCAGTGATGGCTGGCAAGCGATTGGGGCTCAAGTGTTTCGTTCACGATTCAAATGCTTTGCCGGGCAAAGCAAACCGCATGACAGCGAAGTACTGCGACAAAGTTTTATTGGGGATGGATGCAGCGAAGAGTTATTTTCCGGCTCGTCCGATTGCGGTCACTGGCACACCGGTGCGTGATGAGATCCAAGATTTACCAAGCCGAGAGGATGCTGCCCAACGTTTAGGGCTCGACCCTGCGAAGAAGACCGTGTTGGTGATAGGCGGAAGCCAAGGGGCGAAGAAGCTCAACTCGATTGTCGTTGAGGCATCGAAAGCGATGCCTGATGTACAGTTTATCCATATCACTGGCTCCTTTGATTACGATCGTGTGAAGGAAGAGTTAGGAGCTTGTCCGTCGCATAAGTTGATAGCTTTCTGTGATGATATGCCAGCAGCGTATGCGGTGAGTGACATTGCGGTGAGTCGGGCTGGTGCATCCAGTATGACCGAATTGGCCTATGTGAGTTTGCCTTCTATTTTGGTGCCATATCCATTTGCTGCTGATGACCACCAAACCTTTAACGCAGCGGAGTTCGAAAAGAACCATGCGGCGGTAGTTAAGCAAGAGTCAGAACTCGATGGCGGCACCTTGATGGCTGAGGTCACCGCCATTATAGAGAACGAAGAAACCTTAAAGGCTATGACCGCAGCTTGTGGAGCGATGGCAGTGCGAGACGCGGCAGAGCGTATAGCGAAAGCGATAGAGAGCAGTTTTTAGAAATTTATAATAACCCACGATTCCCCATAATCATGACCATTGACGCACTTAGTAAACGACTCATCGATAGCGGTAGCCCGCTGCGTATTCACCTCATTGGAGTTGCCGGCTCAGGAATGAGTGGACTAGCCTTGTTACTGATTGGGATGGGGCATGAAGTGAGTGGTTCTGATCGTGTGACCTCAGATGAAACTGAGCGTATGCAGGGCCTGGGGCTTAAGTTTTCTAGTCCTCACTCGAGCAAGGCGGTGCAGGATGTCGATCTTGTGGTGTTCTCATCGGCTATTCGTTCGACCAATGTGGCGAGAGCGGAAGCAGAAAAGATAGGGGTTCGGTGTATGTGTCGTGCTGAGTGCCTTGCTGCTATCTTGGGAACGAAGAAGGGGATATTGATTTCAGGGACACATGGTAAGACGACGACATCCGCGATGAGTGCACATGTGATGCGACGGGGAGCAGCTAGACCGAGTCACTACGTCGGAGCTGAGATTCCAGTGTTAGGTACGAATGCTCACTGGGATGAAGAAGGTGATTACATGGTGGCGGAGGGTGACGAATCTGATGGCACCATACAACTTTACGCACCTGAGCACACGGTTGTGCTCAATGTTGAGGAAGAGCATTTGGATTTCTATGAACGAGGATTGGAGCAAATCAAGGAAGTCTTTACCATTGTTTTAAATAAAACTCGTGGGGCGGTGATTTACTGTGGCGAATGTGAGATTGCGACCGAGCTTTGTGGGCATCGTGAAGGATCGATTTCTTATGGGTGGAGTGATGCCGATTACATCGCAACCAATGTGCTAGAGCAAGGTGGCTCAGTGGGTTACGATGTTCATTTTAAGGGAGAGAACTTGGGACGCGTCGAGTTAGGTGTGCCAGGTAGACACAATGTGCTGAACTCCTTAGCAGCAATCGCAGTGGCAAAATGCACTGGGGTGAGCTTTAATGATGCGGCGCGTGCTTTAGCAACTTTTGCAGGTGCTAAGCGTCGCTTCGAAACCAAATATTTATCTAATCGTCTCCGTGTTGTGGACGACTACGGTCATCACCCAACAGAAGTGGCAGCGACTCTTCAGACCGCGCGTTCGTTAGGGCCCAAACGGATCGTTGTTTTATTTCAACCGCATCGATTTTCTAGGACGCAGAAGTTGAGTTCTGATTTTGGTGAGGTGTTACAGGCTGCCGACGCTGTGTATGTGTCTGATATTTACCCTGCTAGTGAGGAACCGATTCCAGGGATCACTGGACAGACAATTGTAGATGCCATGGCTGAGCACGGAAGGACACCGGCTAAGTATGTCGGTGCTGTCGATACTGCTCATCATGTGGTGGGTAATGCTCTTAAGGAAGGCGATATGCTGATCACCTTGGGAGCGGGGAATATTCACGAGGCTGGTACGAAAGTGGCTCGCGACATGGCAGTGCTCGAAGAGTTGGAGCGTGCTGCGAATAGTGATGCTCTCAAGACTGTACTCTATGAGCCGATGCGTAAGCACACCACTATTTTGGTGGGTGGGCCAGCTCAGTTTTGGGTTGAGCCAAGAGACTTTGAGGCCTGTGCCAATGCGGTGAAATTTTGTCGCGATCGCGGGGTGCCGGTGCGATTCGTTGGCCGTGGATCTAACTTGTTAGTGCGTGGTGGCGGTATTCGTGGTGCGGTGATTCATCCGAATAAGGGAGATTTTACCGCAGTTACTGTCGAAGGTAATTTGGTAAAAGCAGGAGCCGGAGCACGTTTCAAGAAGGTGGCTAGTGTTGCGATGCAGCATGGTCTCACTGGATTTGAATGGATGGAAGGGATCCCTGGAAATGTCGGCGGTGGACTCCGTATGAATGCTGGTGCGATGGGGACGGAAACCTTTGATCAAGTGGTGGCCGTGACCTTCCTCGATGAGGATGGTGATATCCGGACACGCAATCATGATGAGATCGAAGCCTTTTACCGTAATGTGCCAGAGCTTCGTAGAAACTTTGCACTCTGTGCGACGTTTAGAGGCAGCCAAGCACCAGTTGAAGAAATTCAGCAACTGATGGAGAAGTCGAAAACCAAGCGTCAATCGTCTCAGCCAGTTGCAGCCAGTGCGGGATGTATTTTTAAGAACCCACTTCCCGATACTCCAGCTGGGCTGTTAGTGGATCAGTTAGGGATGAAAGATGTTAATGTCGGCAAGGCACGCGTGTCTACCGTTCATGGCAACTTTATTGTCAATGAAGGAGGAGCTAGCTCTGAGGATGTGTTGGAGTTGATTGAGGTGATTCGTGACAAAGCAAAGGCTGAGCACGGATTGGACTTGGAGACTGAGGTGCAGATTTTAGGAGAAGACGAAGTGGTATTTTAATTAACAAAGAAGGAAAAGAATGAGTGCATTAGAAAATCTTAAAATTGCAGTCCTGATGGGCGGTCCTGGCTCTGAACGAGATGTGTCTTTAGCATCAGGTGAAACCGTGCTGGATGCTTTGTTAGGTAAGGGACTAGATGCGGTGAAGGTCGATGTGATAGGTTATGCAATCGAGCTACCGGAAGGCACAGGCTTGGCAGTGAATGTGATTCATGGAACTTTTGGTGAAGATGGTCAATTGCAGCGATTACTTGAGGAGCAAGGAGTGCCATACACGGGAGCTGGTGCTGTTTCTAGTGAGTTGGCCTTTGATAAGGTTGAGAGTAAAAAAGTTTTTGTAGAGAAAGGTGTGCCGACTCCTGCATGTGAAATCATGGATTGTTCTAAGGGAATTAGCTTTCCGAAGATGGCATTGCCTTATGTGGTGAAACCACCACGTGAAGGATCAAGTGTTGGAGTGCACATTGCACACACTGACGAAGAAGCTAAAGCGGCATTGGAAGATGCCGCTCAATATGGCGACGAGGTTTTGGTCGAGCAATTTGTCGAAGGTAAGGAACTCACTGTCGGAATTTTGGATGGAGAGGCATTTCCTGTCGTGCATATTGCCCCGCGTAGTGGCTTCTATGACATGAGTAATAAATACCCATGGATGACTGGCGAAGGTGGCACTGACTACTATTGCCCTGCTGAACTGGATGAAGCGACGACGGCTGCCGTGCAAAAGGCAGCGATCGATGCTCACAATGCACTTGGTTGCGAAGTCTACTCACGTGTCGACGTGTTACTTGATGCGGATAATAATCCTTATGTGCTAGAGGCTAACACTATCCCGGGGATGACTGAAAGCAGTTTGCTGCCGAAGGCAGCTAAAGCTGCTGGCTATGAGTTTGCTGATCTCTGTACGAAGAT
>CAXMOB010000345.1:0-35089 GCA_964194815.1 Vicinamibacteria bacterium
AAAACTACCCTACCCTAGCCAATCTCTACGCTTTAAGCTAGACTTAAAATCCAGGATCAAATCCGGCTTTGCCTTGATCGCCACCATCTCGGTGATGGCACTAGTCATCATGATAGCCATGGCCATGGTGAGCCTGAGCACCAGCGTGGTGCGGACTAGCCAGTATAGTAAAGCGATGGAAGAAGCTCAGGCAAATGCGCGCATGGCTCTTGTGTTTGCTATCGGTCAACTGCAACTCGATATGGGGCCAGACATGCGTATCAGTGCTGAAGCGGCTATTCATGATACAGATCCGGCGACGGAGGCTATAGATGGAATTGCACAGCCGCACTGGCTTGCCGTCTATGACTCATGGGGTGGATGGCTCAACGGAGATTACACACCAGAATGGGATCTATCAAAAGGAGGGAATCTAAATGCTGCCAGTGTTTCTAAAATAGGAGACACATATGGAGCCAAGCGCTCTCCGATGTTTCGCCGTTGGTTGGTGTCTTTACCTCCTGGGATGGAGACTGATATTGAAGCTGCGGTCACAGGCTTGGCATCTGATGACACTTCAGTAATACTTGTAGGTCCTGGCACCTTGGGGGAGACATACGCGAATGCAAATCCAAATAAAGTTACCAGAGCATTTAAAAATAATATAGACGCTGATGGCAAGTATGCTTGGCTCATACTCCCAGAAAATCATAAGGCTCAAGTCACTTTGGCAGCAAGAACAAGGGTCTTAGACTCAGACGAATGGGCGACCGCCCAAGGCACAACTGCCCAAGTCTCGGTAGGTGTGATGGATAACTTAGGCATCCTAGACATAGGTACAGATGAATTGACATCAAAGGTAATCACCCTTGAGACACTATCGGTTCCAACAATAGGAATTGGTAGTGAGATTCAGAATAGCCATTTCTTTAATCTAACGCATAACAGTGCGGGTGTAATAGCAAGCGTTAGATCTGGTGGGCTTAAAAAAGATCTCAGTCTGCTTCTGGATCGTAAGAATGTTGACTTGCCTTCAGCCTATCAATATCCGATTGGATTACCACTGCAACAGACAGAGCCATCCATTCGCCCTCTGAGTAGCGACATTCTTGCCCAGAACGCGGTGCTGCCAAAGCGCCCATTCGCCTCATGGTCTGCCATGCGGCACTACTATCGCATGTATCGGACCGCCGAAGTAGTCCCGGTCTTTGGCCAAACTAATGCTTACACAAGCAAGTTCGGCTCCCTGTCTTGGGATGGTCAGAATCCCTATACCAACGTGCTCAGCACTAGCAATGTTAATAATGATCCCAGCCGATGGTATGGTCAGGACTGCTACATGAGACTCCCGCTCCTCGCCAAATGCACCTTCATCTACAGCCTTGTCACTGAGCCAAATCTACTCATTCCCGGCGAACGCTATGTTCGTGTACTCTTTTCCCCCGTCGCCACTTTATGGAATCCTTATAATACGGAAATGCGGTTTCCTTCGCACAAGTTGGCAATGCCAGCCCAAACCAGAGGCAATTGGCCAGTCAGTGGAAGATTTTATAAAGATGGGGTAAGAAGTTTCGACAACGGCGTCGGCTACCTTGGTGAAGTGCTATCCTATTTCAATAGTGATACGGGTGCCGACATCGTCATAAGACCAGGAGAGTTTAAGGTCTTCTCGCAGAGGACGGTCATACTGAACCAGGGCGCCGGCCTCGTACGCGATCTCTACCCTGGCTTCGATCCATCAGCCATAGGCGGATCTATAACTAATGCAAACCGTTCCTTTCTGGAGACTGATATCGTAGCACAGAAGATAGGCTCGAAAATCAATTTCGGCACAAATTACGGCTATAATAGACAATGCGGGCAAACTCCTGGATCGTGTTCGGTGGGAATGAGTTGGGGCAGTCAACATTATTTATACATGCCGACCACCTATTCAATCGACTGGTTCAATGAATCACAAATGCTGACTGAAATCACGCCCGACATCGTACCTTTCAGCACATCACCTGACCCCGTGATTATGGCCTACACACAATTGTCGATCAAAAGCGCGGGCCTACAACCGGACTATGAGTCCATCACCTGGGATAAAGACTGGCGGTGTCGCAATTGGATTCAGTCTCCACCATCTTATTTTGGCAGTGGTCTTTATATGTCGGAAAACGAAGTCACCGGGCACACCCAGCGTCTTGACAGCCCTTATAATATTTCCTTCGGGCCTATTTCAGCACTCGAGCTACCCAAGGTGATTGGGCACATTGGTGAGCGGGCGTTCCTCGGATCTGGTGCGAATCCCTATGAAAAGGTGACTGCTGTCCCAGTCCTCGAGTTGCCGACGGCTCCCATCAGCAATCTTGCAGGCTTCTCAGGCATGCGCATGAGCCCAGGCTGGATTTGGGCTGAAGACATGAATCCCGATGTATCGATGAGGATCGGCCCTCGATCCAACTGGAGCCCTGGCGACTATAGGCAGTCATTGGTGGCAGGCAACAACAAGCGAACCGCCTACCAAAGTGGCATCACCGGCCCTGGCATTGGCAACTCTTTCATGCACCCCATGATCCCCAGAACGGGGGTTTATCAATTCCATAACAATTCCATCAGTCAGGATCGCGAAAGAAGCTATTCTCAGCAAGTTTTCACCGTCGACACCAAGGCCTACTGCGACTATTGGGATCACGTGCTTCTATTAAACGATGCACTATGGGATGACTACTACGTCTCCACCCTTGCTGACCAAACACGCACAGGTGCTCCTAGTGCTCTGAGTCTTTCAGACAACATCGCCCGACTAACATCAAATCTACCCATCGCGAATCCACGCTTTAAATATTATAGCTCAGGACTCGTAGCCGACGATGTAAAGCAAAACCTCCTAGCAGAAGAGGGCTACTTAAAATCAGCAGCTCACTTAATGGTCGATGGTGCATTCAACGTGAACAGCACCTCGGTCGCAGCATGGCATGCTCTCTTCGCTGGCATACGTGAACGTCAGCTATATTACCGAAAGCCAGACGGATCGCTAGCAAAGGTTGAAGTTCCTAATGATGCTAGAATCGTACTATCTCGCTTCGACACACCTACCACGAACCAAGAAGTCACAGATCCGTCTCTAGGAGTGACCCGTGAAGACGGCAACCAGACATGGTCAGGAGTTCGCTTCCTCACCAATGATCATCTCAAACTCCTCGCTGAAAAGTGCGTGGAACAAGTCAAGTTGAGAGGTCCGTTTTTAAATTTCTCTGAGTTTATTAATCGTCGCTTATCAAATGATAAGCTTGGCTTGATGGGTGCCCTCCAGACTGCGATTGATTATGATGACGCTGTACCCGATTCTGCCTCAATCAATTATCTCTATAAGAAAAGCAGTGGATTAATGATTAATGCATCTGATTTGGGGACTCATGAATTCCAGACACCTGAGGCTGCTGAGGGCTCTCGTTTGGCCGGCACACCGGGATACATTATCCAATCGGATCTATTAAAACCCATCGCAAGCACACTGACCGTCCGAGACGATACCTTCCGCATCCGTACATATGGCGAATCTATAGATAAGGCTGGAAACATTCTGGCACGGGCGTGGTGCGAAGCAGTTGTGCAACGCTTTCCCGGCTATATCGATCCAAGCAACTCAGCAGAAGTACCCGCTCGCCAACTAAATAGCAGCGGAGACTTTGAGGACAACCCAGCACTATCTAACTTGAATCGACAGTTTGGCCGCAGATTTGAACTCGTAAGTTTTCGTTGGCTAACACCTAGTGAAATTTAATATATAATTCTATGCTCTCTATAATTCGTTCCTTTCTATTGATAGGCATCATACTATCGCCCGTTCTTTTCGCTCAAGACTTAGATAAGCCCTTGTCTCCTGATAAGGAAGAAAAGGGTCGCCGTACTTGGATAGTCGCAACCTCATTACCTAAAGGTATTAAAAGCCCCGTGACGGTTCTTGTGGAAGGAAAGCTATCCGAGGTTAGACTTTCCAAACGGTCAGTTGGAACAGCCATCAAGGTTCCTAAAGATGGGCTAATCCAGGTGGTTAATCCTATTCCAATCTTAACTGAGGAAGGCAAACCATCGTATGAGGTTTATGTATCGGCGATGATTCCAGAGGGAGTGAAGGAATCACTCATCATTCTTGTCCCTGTACCTAACTTGAAGGCTCCGCTCAAATTTAAAGCACGAGTCGTCGATTTGGATAAATTTCGTGGTGGTAATGCTTTATTTGTTAATATTACAAAATTGGAAATAGGTGTGTCTTTAGGAACGAAGAAAATCTCACTTAAAACAGGTCAAATTGAAATCATCGACATTGGTGAGTTCAAGGGCACAAAAAACGTGACAGTGAGTTACCATTACCGCTTACCCAAAGAAAAGGAGTGGAAACTACTCAGTGCGTCGACCGTTGCACTGCGCTCTTCACTTCGAGAAATTCTGATCTTTAGTTATAATGCAGAACTGGGGCAGGCCGACTATCATGGCATTACATTTTACGTTGATCAACGTCGCTAGTGCACCAAGTCCAAGCAAAAAATTCACCTTACTAGAAAAATGAAATTATCACTCACCACACTCATTACGGTAGCCTGTGCTATATGCTTCTTACAATCGCAAGCTGAAGCAAAAAAAGAAATCTGGATAACAGTTTCGAATACACCAACCGTGACTATGCGCCAGCTTCAAATTAAGATAGCTGATAAAATTGTAGAGCACCGCTTCTCCAAGCGCAATGCAGGAAGACCCCTAGTCATCCCCGATCATGGATTATTTCAAATTGTCAGGGAAAACACTGTGGACGGCAAGAAAAGTCATGAGGTCATCGCTAATATAGAAGTTGGTGAAAATGTCTCTAAGGCATTGGTCATTCTCGCGCCCATCAAAGCCGAACCTAACAAACTTCAATTCAAGCCACACATAGAGAACCTTAAGGACTTCGACCAAGGGGATAAAATGTTCATCAACTTGAGCGAGAATGCCATGCAGATACACCTAGGCGAGAATATACTAGATATTGATATATGTAAATCAGCTAAATATAAGGGCAAAAATATAGGGCAATCAAGAGTAGTGAAACTGGCGTATAAATACCGCAAACCTGACGGCAAAGTATGGAATGACATCAGCATGTCCAATTATTTACTGCAGCCTAACACGCGAGAAATCATTGTGTTTTATACAGATACAAAAAATGGTAGATACGACTACTATGGCGTCAGCATCAATATGCAACAGTAATGATGTCACCATCTCCTCCGTAGTCAGATCTCCTGATCAGCGGGAGATCTGCATCTTCACCGAGAATACCGAACTCGATACCATCCATTACTACGGCCTAACATTTAACCTTAAGTAAGCAAATTACCTAACAATAACAAATATGAAAAGAACAAAACATGCCATATTGGCCTTCACTTCGATCACTGGCCTCGCCCTGCTTGCTGGGTCGGCCAACGCCGCTCTCGTCGGGCATTGGAAATTTGACGGAAATTTAACTGATTCAGTTGGATCCTTTGACGCCAACGCCGTAGGTAATACTTTTGCAGGTACGACCAACGGCCAGATCGGAGGCGCCATTGCTTTAGACGGATCGGGTGACGCCGCCACCATCTCTAGCAGCGTCATCAACGGAACCGAGTTCTCAATCTCGTTCTGGGAGTTCTCGCCAACTGTGACGAGCAACAACGCTGAAGGTTATTTTCTTGCCGCTGGCACGGGAGATGGCTTCAACGAGATTTTCCTACGCAGGACTGGGCCAGACGGCTCTAGATACAACGGTGCACTTCCAGGCGGCGTTTTGAGTCCGCAGGTGGTCAGCCGCGGCTCTTGGCATCACAATTTACTTACGCATACTAACACTGGCGGCAGCGCCGGCACGGCAAATTGGTATGTCGATGGAGTCTTAAGCGAATCGCAAAGTACAGACTCATGGACGCAGTTAAGCAATACGCTGTATTTGGGCAATCGGTCAGGAGGTAGCCGTGACTTCGAAGGTTTGCTTGATGATCTACAAATTTACGATGAGGGACTGGATGTGACCGACGCGGCATTCCTGACCGCGAATCCGGGTAGTGTTGTAGGTGTTCCAGAACCCACCACCACCGCCCTGCTTGGCCTCGGTGGACTCGCGTTGATCCTCCGCCGCCGCAAGTAATCTAAGTAATCTTTGCAAATAGATTTTACAACTCAAAGCCGGACACACTCACCAACCCTACCCACCACAAACCAAATGAAACCTGTTCTGAACCCCTGCACATGGATACTTGTTATCGCCGGATGCCTTTCCCTTTTCGCCCCGATGAGCCACGGGAAAAAGGAGAAGCCGCCCGTGCCCGATTTCACTCAAGGCGGTGGCAAAGACGAGTCCCACGATTGGAATCTCGGCGCGACTGGGAACTCGGAGAGGGGTCAGAGAGGGGGAAGTCCGTGCAGCTATTCCGTCGGTCTGGATGTGGTGGAAATTAGTGTCACCTACTTTTTTAAAAAAAATGACACTTGGTTCTATTCTCATTATAAAGTGTATGAAGCTCGCATATTAAATGAATAAAGTTAATGTTCTCAAAATCATTGCGACAAAATATAAAACATAACCCATAATATGAAAACAATAACAAATATGAAAAAAATCACAAAACTCTCCTTAGTCCTCTCTTTCATTGGATCGGCTGCCTTACAAGCACAGTTGATCAATGTGAATTTTGAAACCTTCACGCCTACTAGAACGAAAGCATTGGCTCCTGAAAATAAGCTAGAAGGTCCTGCTGGGGGATTAGGGACAGAGTGGAATCAGTTTCTTAAGGAAGCTGCGAAAGGTGCTACTTCTCCAGTTCTAGTGGACTCAAAAGGCGCGAAGACGACGATCACGATCCAAACAAATTTTACGGAAGCTAGGTCAAATGGTAAGCGCAAAACGCCAATCTACGGGTCTTATGCCACAGATTTTGGTAAAGCAGCTTCACGCACTGTGACTATCGCTGGCTTGAATCCTAAGAAAATATACGATGTGTGGGTTAGTGCCCTGCGTAGTGGCGGAGATCCATTTCTTGCTACATGGTCCACGCCGAATCCAGTGAGTATCAAGCCAACGCAAGTACTTGATAACAGGCTCTACAAAGAAATTTTTAATTTTGAGGAAGGAGCTAACTACATCGTATTCCGCGCGGTCGAAGCTGATGCTTCTGGAACGGTCATTCTAAATGTTCAAGGTGCTTCACCAGCTGACGGCTTTGATGGCAAATACAGAGCAGGGTTATCTGGACTACAAATCAGCCCAGGCACACCCTTCGTGCCTCTCGAAATCACCAATGTTTCCTTTTCCAAGAAGGCTAAAAAGGTCAATGTGACCTGGCAGTCTAATCCTGGTGAGAGCTATGGGATTTATTTTTCTAAAGATAATAAACATTTCACTCAATATCCTCCAGCGGTGATCCCAGCTAGCGCATCTGGTCATAAGACCTCACTGACCTCATTCGTGAATCCTTTTCCTAACGCAAAAGCGAAACCCTATATTAAAATTGGACGGCCTGATCTGGTAGATCCAAAGGCGGTTAATATCTGGACAAACGGGTCATCTCTAAACCTCGTTTTTTCTGAGCAGATCAGGAAAGAGCTGGCAACGAACCCTGCTAACTTTACGCTTACAGACGGGAGCGGAGCTAGCGTGCCAGTTGCTTCAGCGAACTATGGTTTGACCAACAAAAACATTATTTTGACTCCTAAAGGATCACTTAAACCGAAAGAGGCCTACACGGTCACGATGAATAATCTCACAGACAATGCGGGACGAGCACTTCGTGGATCAAATAAACTGAGCATCAAGACATTCGATAATAACCCGAAAGGAGTGAAGGTATTCATCCTTGCGGGACAGTCCAATATGGTCGGTCGTGGAGAGTCTGAAAAAGGTAACGGGGGGGTGGCTGGTGCGATTGGTAGCTTGCGCTATATGGTCAAAATCGACCCGAAGAATTATGGTCACCTTGTGGATGGTAAAGGAAATTGGGCAGCTCGTTCTGATGTTAAGATCAAGTGGGGTAACAACAAGGGGGAGCTGCAGGTTGGGTTTGGTAAGAGAGCTCAGTTCGGTCCTGAAATCGGAGCCGGCAATGTTCTAGGAGATGCTTATACGCAACCCATTCTCATTATCAAAGCGGCATGGGGCGGCAAGAGCCTAGAAACAGATTTCCGCTCACCACGACAGGAGGCTAATAGAGGTGGCGAAACTGGCTTCTATTATTTGGCGATGATGGAACAAGTCCGCGATGCTCTTGATGACTTTCAGACAGAGTTCCCAGAGCTTGTAGGACAGGGATACCAAATTGCTGGCTTCGGTTGGCATCAAGGGATCAACGACGTGTTCAGTGCGAAGACATCGGGGAACTACGAAGCAAATATGGTAGATTTCATTAAGTCCGTTCGTGATGAGCTAGGTCAGCCAAACCTTCCATTCTCCATCGCCACAACAAGTCATAAAAGAGACCCAATGCCAGAGATGCAGACCGCTGTGATCAATGCTCAGCTAGCCGTCGCAGACGCGAAAAAGTACCCAGAATTTGCAGGTAATGTATTCTCTACCGATGCAGCTCCGTTTCACCGTGAGTTAGCGGTTTCCCCAGACGGTGATTGGACACATTGGAACGATAACGGAGAAACCCTCTACCTCATCGGCAAGGCAATCGGAGATGGATTGGTGAAGATGATTTCTTCGAAGTAAGGATGAACTAAGTGCCATTCAGGCGCTTGTTTAACGATGTAGGCTTGTTGGGTTCGATGGCTCCACTCGAGGTCTATTCCGTATCGGAAGGTTCTTGATCCTTGAGATCTTCAAACTTGGTCGCCATCGTAGGGTTGCGGCGGGTCAATTTCTTGACGGTGACATCCTGCACCTTGTCGTTGGCGAGACGAAAATCCATAAAAATTTTAAGAACTTTAAGATAAACTGATATGAACATCACTGTAGAAAAAAAACCAGAATGCATGGCTACTGTAAAAGTAAAGGTGCCAGCAGACAAAGTGGCTTCAGAGCGCCAGACCATCGTTAGCGGATACACTAAAGAAGCGAAGATCCCAGGTTTCAGACCGGGAAAGGCACCAACAAAGGTGATCGAGAAAAGATTTGAAAAGCAGATCAAGGATGAGCCATACAGCCGCCTTATCAATGCTGGATGTGATGATGCGATCAAGCAAGAATCCCTGAAAGTAATTTCGGTGAATGTGACGGGTGAGCCTAGCTTCAGCGATGCAGGTGAACTTTCATTTTCGGCAGACATCATCCTCGCACCAGAATTTGAAGTTCCTGAGTATCTTGGAATTGAAATAGAAGCTCCGAGCGACGAGGTCACTGATGCAGAGCTGGATAGCTCGCTTACTGACCTACAACAAAGATTTGCAGAGTTCAATGACGTGGAGCGTGGGCTCAGTGATGGCGACTTCGCGGTGGTGGACTTCACCGCTACTACAGATGGTAAGCCAGTGGCGGAGGTTATCGGTAAGCCAGCAGGCTTCTTAGACGGACGTGAAGATCACTGGACTAAGATTGAAGATGACTCGTTCATGCCAGGATTTGGCAGTGGGCTCAAAGGTCTGAAAGCTGGTGATAAGAAAGAGCTCAAGCTGACGATGAATGATGAGTTTCCACTCTCAGACGTACGCGGAGTAGAGATCGTTTTCGATGTCACAGTGAAGGAAGTGAAAGAGCAGGTTCTCCCTGAGCTGGACGATGATTTCGCAGCCAAGCTTCTCCCTGAAAAAGGAATAGAAGAGCTTAAGAATGTGATCCGTGAACAGCTATCAGTAGAGAAGAAGAAGAGCGTGGCTGATGCTAAGGAGAATCAAGTAGTAGAGATTCTCAACGGGCGTGTGGACTTCGACATTCCATTAGCACTCCTGGAGCAAGAAGCTCAGGGTAATGCTGTCAACATGATCGAGCGTGCAAGACAGCAGGGCATGACAGAGGAAATGATCATCGAGCAGCAAAACGAAATTTCTGAGTCAGCGAACAAGCAAGCTAGGCTTAACCTTAAGACCAACTTCATCCTTCAGGAAATAGCGATCAAGGAAAACATCGAGGTCAGCGACCAAGAGGTGATTCAAAGAATCTCAGGTATGGCGCAGCAAGAGAATAAGCCAGTGAAGAAATACATCAAGGAGCTTCAGAAAGCGGATGCGATCCAGAATGTCCGCAACTCAGTTCTTATCGGAAAGACCAACCCCCTATCTCCTTCTCGCATGATGCTCTCGACCACCTCACTCAAAAAGCAAATTCCTAGCAGTAACAATAATTCAATCATCATGCCCATCCCGATTCAGAAAAAAAATACGCCATTGAAACAATTACTCATTTCATCATCGCTGGTTCTTGCAGCCGTTCTAACGACTCCACTTGCTGCAGAGGAATACACCCCGCCGCCGCTTCAGAAGGACGTCCCCACAAACCTTGAGCTGCCGGCGGATTTTGCCGCGACCAAGAGGATGGCGCAGAAACGCTCCAAATTCTGGTCTCTGTGGTTTCATGAACTAGCACCACAACAAGGAGTCCATCCCCTCGTCGTAACGGGGATCCACTCGAGCGTTTGTTCGAGTGAAGTGCTTTCGAAAGGCGACGTCATCTTTGCTATCAATGGTGCGCCGCTAAGAAAGAAGCCTATTGATCTATTCAACACCGCTTACACCAAAGCTTCTAAAGAGCTGGGCTACCTGTGGTTGACACGCTGGCGTCAAGGCAAGGTTTCAAGCGTCATGCTCGACCTTGCCACGCGACCGCTGGATCTTACCCTCAGGCCCAAGCCGGGAAGAGGCCACGACTGGCGCCTGGGTCCCATGGGAGCCAGCGGCTGGTTATTCTGCAAGAGCAGCATGAATGGTGCCAGTAAGGATGCTCGTCAGATCATCCTCACCCGCGTGGACAAAGGCGGACCCTGTGACGGCAAACTAAAGGTTGACGATGTCATCCTGGGAGCGTTCGAAAAAGAATTCTCTTACGACGTGCGCAAGGCACTTGCCGCAGCCATTGATCAGGCGGAAACGGAGAAAGGAAAGGGAGCCTTGAAACTCATGGTGTGGCGCAAAGACGACACATCTAAAGCCAGCCAAGGCAAGAAGATTGAAGTCACCGTGACCCTACCGGTCATGGGCACCTACAGTAAGACCATGCCCTTCAACTGTCCGAAATCCGACAAGCTCATCGATCAGACATGCGACTACCTGCTTACCCGGCCCCTCAGCAACACGGACAAGGTGATGGGCGGTCACTGGCAGTTCTTTGTCGGCTACTGGAACGGCCTTGGACTGCTGGCGACAGGACGCAAAGACGTCATCCCGAAAGTCCGCGAATTTGCCCACGGAATCTGCATACCCGACCCGTCCATCCCGGTGAAGAATCCCGAGAACTATAACCAGGGAAAAATACAGAGCCTTGAGAAACACCAGCCGATGGTCGTATGGGGCTGGGCGTACCGGACGATCTTCCTGAGTGAATACTACCTCGTCACAAAGGACGAGAAGGTGTTACCGACCATCCGGGAATACGCCACAAAGCTGGCAATGGGACAAAGCGGGGCCGGTTCCTGGGGCCAAACCTTCGCGGCTCGGGAAAACGCGGGCTACCTTCACGGTCATCTGGGCGGGTATGGAGCGATCAACCAGAATACCCTCAATGCGGTTCTGGCTCTTATCCTGGCAAAAAAATGCGGGATCGAGAACGACGAGATAACGAAGGCCATTGCACGTACAAATGACTTCCTCAAATTCTATATTGGCAAAGGAGCCATACCCTACGGCGACCATACGCCCGGCTATGAAGACTTCACGTTCAACGGTAAATCCGCAGGCGCAGCCGTCTTCTTCGATCTGGCAGAAAATGAGAAGGGCGCGCGTTTCTTCAGTGCCATGTCCATGGGGCATGCGGTCACGGGTCGGGAAGCGGGGCATGGAGGTCACTTCTTTTCCCATCTTTGGGGCGGCATCGGCGCCGCACGGGGAGGCGAACGGATGCTGCACAATTTCTACGATCAGATGAACGGTCTCTTCACCCTGGAACGCCAGCCTGACGGGCGCATGGTCAATCAGAGACCGGCCGGTGGCGGAAAGGACATCGGCGATCTCAAAACGCATCGCGACTTCACCGGTATCCGTCTGATGCAGTTGTGCGCACCTCGCAAGGCCATCTATCTGACTGGCAAGGGAACGCCGGATAGAGACTGGTTGACGCAGAAACGTATGGACGAAATATTTGCCGCCGGTCTGCTGCGCTACGACAAAGAGGCCCGCAGCAAACTGAGTAAGGATAAGATTCTTGCATTACTGCAGGATGAACTGCCCGCTATCCGTACAATCGCGGTCAATGCCATAAGCGAGCAGGAGCTGAAGATGGTACCTGAGTTGCTGAAACTGCTCGACAGCAAGAGCATATTTACCCGTGCAGGAGCGGCCCAGGCCTTAATCAATAACGGATATGCAAGCAAGGAGGCCGTGGCCAAACTTATTCACATGGTGGGAAACGACACTGACCTTCTGTGCCGAATACATGCCGTGAATGCATTCTGCTCCGTGGACAAGAGACGCGGCCTGCTTGCCGTAGCAAAGCCGGCGATCCCCGCCCTGCTCAGGCTGGCCACGAAACGATGGAAAGACGATCCCAACCAGAAGCTTCAGGTCGAGATCGGGGTCGCATTGTTCAATACAGGAAGCCCCATGAGAGGGAAGAGAGGGCTTTGCGTAGAGTACGGCCTTGATGAGACCACTCGGCCCTTACTTCTTCCCGCACTCAAGGTGCTGCTCAAGAATCCAAACGGCTCTGCCCGTGGCTGGGTGTCCAGCTGGACCTACAAGCAACTGACCGATGCCGAAATAGAGCAGTTATGGGGCGATATCTACATGGCGACCCGTTACCGTGGGCCGTCCTGCGTCATGTGGGGACAGTACGTGCAGCAACGCGGTATGGCACTCATGGCCAAACACCATATTGCCGAAGGACTGGAATTCGCAGCGCATAACGTAACGACTTATAAGCTGTCGGATAGTGCTAGGAATATCATTCCGTTATACGGCGGCTACGCAAAGAAATACATCCCCATTTTGGATCAGCAGGCTGCCCCTCTCAGGGGACATAAGTATGCACCCAATAGGAAGACGGCGGAGGCGATCGACAAACTGATCGAGACACTTAAGGCCATGCCGGACAAGCCCGATTTTAAACTTATCAGCATTGCAGACCACCTGAAAGGTCTAAGTAATCCCAACATCCCACAAATAAAGTAATATCAAACCAATAATTACGATAGCTGTAACCTTGCTAATCGCGCTGGGGATAAGCCCTTTGCACGTTGCCGACAAGCCGATAAAGATCTACGGAGTCGCCGGGCAATCCAACATGGAAGCGTGCTATCCCCGGAAGTTTTTGGAAGAGAAGCATCCTGAATTGGTCAAGGACTTAGGCATCTGCTATGTATCGGAATCGGGTCGTAATCCCCTCGCCGGGGTTGGGCGCTTTGGTGTTGACCATGCCATGGCCGCACCTCGCAAGGTGTTCGGCAAGGGACACCCATTCACTGCCGAGGAACTGCCCGCCGGGGAACTCAAAAGCAAACTGCAATCGCTCAACCCCAAAGCGAAAAAACAGGCTATACTTGAGCTACACGCGATCAGCTTCGGTGCACTCGACGCGGCGGTGCACCTTCGAGTCAATCATGAGGGCGGCATTTTCATGGTCTGCCCAGATGCCAATGGCAATTGCAAGGGGCACTCCAAGATACCCGACTTACCAAACCACAACGCGTCCACCACCGAAAGCATCATCTCTGACACACCCCGTCGGATGCATGACTGGGCAGAGCTAGTGCCAAAACGGCAACGAGCATCAGAGCATTGCGGCCCCAACTTCGTGTCATGTATTGAGCAAAATGGATAAGGGTCATCCCGCTAAGACTGTCAGTAATTTGCCTTTTTGTATAGTCCCACGATCGTATGACCCAAGATGGACTTCCATACTTGATATGATGTGAACATGCATACTACGCTAAATTGATCACATCTTTGTGGCTGATAGCTCTTAATGCAGAAACGCTAGGAATTTACGTTTTGCCTTGAGATGGTCAAATCAACCGCTCGCGCAATGCCTTTGCGACTGCACCAGTGTTGGTGGTGACATGCAGCTTTTCATAGACTCGCTGTATATGGGTAGAGACCGTATTGATACTGATTCCTAGGGCATCGGCAATCTCCTTTTTCACTAAGCCATCAGCCATGAGCCGAAGGGTATCACACTCACGAGGGGTGAGGCTGTATTCGCTCTCACCACCCGGGTCTGGGGCTAGACTGGAGAAGGCATCGAGCACCTTACGCGCAACCTCGGGGGTCATCGCTGCGCCACCGTCCATCACCTGCCTGATCGCCTCACCGATCTGCTCTGAGCTGGAGGATTTAAGAATATATCCAGAGGCCCCCGCACAGACCGCCCGGAAAATTTTATCAGCATCATCGAAGACGGTCAGGATGATGATCTGAGCTTGTGGAGCTTTTTCTTTAAAAGTGGCTAGTGCCGTGATGCCGTCCATCCCAGGAAGCTGTACATCAAGGAGGATGACATCTGGGGCATCCATCTTTTGAAGCGCAACGAATGCTTCCTCCACGGAGCCGAAGTTTCCGGAGCAGATCATACCATCGTGGCCATTGATGACCCTCTGCACGCCGGCAGAGAACATCACTTTATCTTCCACTAGCCATACGGATATATTCTCGCCAGTTGTCTTTTTCGGTTCATTCATGATTTTAGAGGTGCGGTAAATGTTACTTTAGAGCCACCACTAGGGCTACTCTCAAATTCACAGGATCCATTGAGCCTTTCCGCCCGCCTCACTAGATTCGCCAATCCATGTCCTGACCGCATAGAGATATCGAGATCAAACCCTTTGCCGTCATCGCAAATCATAAAAGAGAAATGCGTTGAGTCAATCCGTATCGAAATATTAACTTCAGATGCATCGGCGTGCTTACGGATGTTGTTCAGAGCTTCTTTGTAGGAAAATAATACGTGACGGCGGAATAACAGGCTGAGTTTACTGTCGCGGAAATCTGCGGGCTCAACACTGATCGACACCTGCTTGTCTCCAAGAATCATCTGCGCAGATTGCCGCATCTTAGTCACTTGGTCTCGCAGTCCAAGGTGTCCGCTCTGGATCAGCCAGACAATGTCGCGCATGGATGCCGATGCCTCATCGGCGGCGTTCTTGATCGATTTAAAATCCTCCCTCGACTCGGCATCGGCGCTGTGGTCAGTTCCTATTTCGCTCAGGAGCGCTATTCCACCTAGATTACTGCCTATATCGTCATGCAAGTCTCGAGCGATCTGCTGACGGAGCTGCTCCACCGCCTGCTCCCGCATAGATCGCTGCCGCAGTAATACCGAGCCCCAGCCAAACGCCAGTATTGTGATGCTCCCAGCCCCTCCGTAAACCAAGGTCAGTGCCGTCATGCTTACTTTAGCTTCTTTTTGGAGAATCAGACGCTCAGACTCCTGCTCTAGAATCCCCTGCCTTTCGATGAGATCTATATAATCTGGCAACTCGATGAGGCGATGGTGCGCAGTGAAGCCATCAACCAGTGCTTCTGGAAACCAACCCGAGGATTTTGGCACGTTAGCGGTATCGCTGGCGGAGACCGTCTTACCTATGGCGACATTTAAGTTTCCAGCATAGGCCTGTAGTTCAGAGAAGGCGTAGCTATACCTTTTTTCAGCCCCCCATATCTCCTTGGCCTTTAAGCGAATATAGCGTCCACGTTTCCCTTGAACCTTTAATATTTCAGCACAGCCACCTGGGTATCCAACTAAGTTGCTTACAGTATAGGGATGAGTCCAGGTCACGTCCTTAAACTCCGCGTCTCTCGCTAACTCAAGCGAGTAGCCTCTTGGAAATGACTTAAGGGCTTGGTTCTGGAAATTTTCCGACTCCACGGGAAGTAACCTTATCTCATCGATCTCAAATTCGCTCTCGAGATCTACAATGAGCCACTTATTCACACTTGGCTGATCCGTTGTGGCACTCATATAACCGCGGCTCATGCTGTTCTCGTTTGATACAGGCACCTGCAGAGCGCTATGCCCATCGACTAGTCTCGGGAATGCCCAGTTAGGGTAGAGCTCCATACTGCTGGATCTCTGCACCTCTTTTTTAACCGCAATACTGCGGTTTCCCGAGAGCACAAGCAGCTCTTCCAGCGCCCACATGAATCCCTCCTCAGTTAAGAAATGCTTGGTAGAAGTAAAGCGTACATAGCGCCCCTTCACATCCTTCAGCCGGAAACTCACAGGGTATCTCCCCGGATTTTCAACATCTTTAGAAGTCTCATCCGCCACCGTCACCGCGCCTTCCATCTCAGGATTTTCTGCCACTTCGATCTTGAAGCGCAGCGGAAATCCGTAGCCTGCACCATTTGAGCCGATCACGGGAATATTAACAGGCACCGCAACGATACGGTCAATTTTCTCATTCTCGAGAAGGTCGATCTGCACCCACTGTGGCTCATCTTGGCTTTCCAAGGTTGCACTCCGGAAGCCGAAGCGTGAGGCGAAAGGTTCAGACCTAAGTTCTGGCAGCTTTTCCTGCTCCCCTGCCACTATCGTCAGTCTCTCCTCTATGCGTCGTAACTCTGGGCTGAGCCACAGTGCTACTCGTGCCGTAAATGAATCATCGCTTTCAGGTTCGCTACGCCATTCTCCAACGCCCACCACCACGAGGGCAAAAAGAACGATCAAGAAGGTAAAAGAAATCATTAGCCGAAACATCAACATGCACCTACATGCCGCATGAAAGCTCTTATAAAGTCAAGGGTGAAAACGCTGCAAAGAACAGATCTAGGCTATTCCAAAAACGATGCGACGCTAGCTTGAGAAGGACTGCTGTTCACGCTGCTAATTTCCTTTCTAATTCTAACGGTGACTTTTAGAAGACTGTCTATCTCGGACGATGATTGATCTCTTTTTTTAACTCTTGTCAATTCAAGACGGCTGATAACTATTAATAGAAGCGATGCAGGCCAGAAACTAAATCTAAGCATCCCACTTTAGGACATTGTCAACTTATCTACTCAAGACCAAATCACCACCCAAAACTCCCCCTCTAAGCAGCCTTCCCAGAAATTTGAACACAAGTCACCTCTGAGTATTCAGCGAAAGCTCTATCTCTCAAAGTTCGATAACTGCTCGCTGACATTAAATGACCTTGCTGAAGAAAATGGTTATTCACCCCTCCATGACACGATAGAAACCGTTGAGCTTACCCCATTGATTTGAACTGCCGCATGTGCCCTTGTTAATTTCTCGTCTTCTGATGCGAGACTTCCGATTTATGATTAGCGTATTACTCGGTATCGTGTTCTATCTCACAGCCTAGGTCTCGCAACGCTGCACTGTAACTCCTCAATCTATCAGTCGTTATTTTATAGGGTGCATTGAATTGAGACTTGAACAACTTCTTAAAGAACCTCATTGCAGCCTTTCTATCTCGACGTTTCGTCACCAGAATATCTAGTTCATCACCATCTTGATCAACCGCTCTCCATAAGTAGTAAAGCACTCCGCGGATCTTGATAAATACCTCGTCCAGATACCATTCATCACCGTAGCCAGCTCGCTTCTTCTTTAACTTTTTAGCAAATCCAGAGCCAAATTTCATACACCATTGGCGAATCGTTTCGTAGCTCACCTCGATTCCTCTATAAGCAAGCATCTCTTCAACTTCTCGAAAACTCAGTGCAAATCTGTGGTAGAGATACACAGCATGTGCAATGATTTCAGCAGGATAACGAAAACCAGAATAGGTCGACATGCTGGCTAACTAGCAGAGATCAGCTAATGATCCAGCTTAAGTTGACAATACCTAATCGACCTACTACACACACCATAGCTAATTCGAACTAGTAAATAAGCAATGCTTATTTGATCGCCATCTAGACAACCTTACCTAGGTGGTTCACCACCGCATTGGTTTTGAAGTTGTCCAGCCTCGCTGGGATATAGCCATTCACACATGGCTGTGCAGAGAGAAATACCACTCTGAGTTTCAAAAGAGACTAATGCGTGGCTGATTTCTTCTTAAATCAAGACGTGATGAAGAAGCGATGCGGGCATCGTGACTGAAGAATAACGCTGATTTTATAAGAAAGAAGAGAGTTCTAATCTAAGATTGCGGAGCCTGAATTTTCACACCCTAAAAATTTACATTTGTCTCTTTTGTTTCACAGAATGGTATAAACTCGGAGCTATCACCATTGAGCCACAACGATTTAGAAAACCGTACTTACGAGGCTCGCCCTTTTGAGTGTAGCGGATCAGCCCACCACTAGAGATCTCCGAGCAAGCTTTCCTTTGCGCGAAACAAAGCCCTTACATTTAACATCAACAAAACCATTTCCTCCCATAGGTCCATCGAAATAAATAATGTCTTGTAAATGAATAATTCATCTTCACATCTTAGTTACCTTATTTATTTCCATGCCCCTTTTCAGAGTCCGACAGGGATTCTCATTGCATTTTGCTGCTGAACCGATAACAAACCTTCGGATCTCAACCAATAAAAACCAATGGAAGTCATCATTCTAAAAAACGCAGAGGTAAGCAGCATCGCTGCCGCTCACGTGATCGCACGCCAAGTGCGCAATAAGAAAAATTCCGTCTTGGGACTCGCCACTGGAGGAACCCCAGTAGCTATGTATCAAGAACTTATCCGTCTTCACAAAGAAGAGGGCCTTGATTTCAGCGAAGTCATCACCTTCAATCTGGACGAATACGTAGGTCTCGCAAAAGGCCATGAGCAATCCTACCACACATTCATGTGGCAAAATCTCTTCTCTCACATCAATGTGAACCAAGCTAATGTGAACATTCCTGACGGACTCACTACAAATATTCCTGTATTCTGTGAACAATACGAAGCCGCAATCGTGGCAGCTGGAGGAATCGATATCCAAGTCCTAGGCATAGGCACAGACGGCCACGTCGGCTTCAACGAACCAACTTCATCATTCGCATCAAGAACGCGCATCAAGACGCTCACTGAGCAAACCTGTAAGGATAATGCTCGCTACTTCGACGGTGACCAAAGCCAAGTGCCACAACACTGTATCACAATGGGAATCGGAACCATCATGGACGCCAAGATGAACTTGCTCCTCGCCTTCGGTGAGGGTAAAGCAAAGGCCATCAAGGACACAGTTGAAGGCCCCGTCTCTGCAATGGTACCCGCCACCATTCTCCAACACCACAGCAACGCAAAAGTCTTCATTGACGAAGGCTCAGCTTCTAAGCTCAAGCTAGCAAGCTACTACAAGTGGGTTTACGATGGCAAGCCAGACTGGCAGAAAGATCTTTAATCTAGCCTATTAAGGCAACCACTCGGCAACTCCCAACGCTGCCAATTCTTGAATGCTATGTTTATCCAGAGTCATGGTCATTTCTTATTACTCAGTAAGGATTGTTACATTTGAAGTAAGCTCCTTCTTATTCTCGCTTTTACCGTCCCCAGGGGTGTTGACAATTTATGTGCCACGTCTTGCTGTGTGTAAGCCTGATAAAAAACCAACTCGATAGCTCCCTTTTGATCATCAGATAATACCATTCTGTTATGCAGAATAGTAATATTACTTTGCCCTCAACAACATCTTTCGATTTCTAACCATTGGCAGGTGTCTGGCACCCATTACGAGAAAACAAGTAATGCTTGGTTAGACCGCATGGATACCAACCGTAACGAGCTATTTCCAATCATCTAATACCAATTGAACAGTTATCTTAGCGTCATGATAATTTTTAACGTTGGGGTGAAATAGTCAGCGGAGCTGAGCGAGAGAAAGGACGTCGAATGATTGAATGCTAGCGGCGTTGTGCGTCAGTCACATAGCCCGCTATGCTCCTTTCTTGTGCCTTGCTACCATCCAAACATTCGGCGTCATTCCGACAATCTAACTATTCAAATGGTATAAGTAACCTCCGGCAAAGAGAACGCTACCAAATGGTGGGTCTACTAGCGTGCCTTTTACATGGCCTGTGCGGAACTGTGGGGTTTCAAAAATGGAGATGAAGGGGTTGTCTCTCATTACTTGTTTAACAATAAAAGAGAGAGTTAAACGAGCACCTCTCCCACCGTAAGATATATGAACTTTTTCAAATCCTCCCAACAAGATTGGACAAACGCTCAAAAAAATATTATCTTTTTACTTGCCAAATTCAAAATGCACTGGTAGATGTACTCCAACTTGGAGAAGCTCATGAACACAAACCGCAACATAGCAGACAACATTCAACACAAGGGATTCATCCTCTGTGTGTCTGCAGCAGCAGTTCATAGTCGCTCATCTAAGATGTATCCTCAGAGCTATTCTGTGGAACATTCACTGCTCACCAATTGGTCAACTTCACCTCTTAGTGAGGAAATGAAGCAGCAAAAAGAGCCCCAGCGAGAATCGTAGATTCGTTCAACTAGAACAACTTACAGAAGCTCGCTACCACAAAAAGGACAGCGGGCTTTTTTGTATCTATTTAACTCTAACCCCACTCTAAAACTATAAAAACGTAGCACGCATCCCAAAAAATAATTTTACATAGCCAATAAAAAAGCCCTCATCAGCTGTAACTGATGAGGACCGGTAAAGAAAAAAAGAGACCAACAACGTCGATCCGCATCCTTCGCTTAAGCAAAAGCAAGATGCTCTCTTCGACGACACAGGTCAAGACTTCTATAAGTTAACATCTTTAGTATATATAATTATCATCATATTAAAATAATTTATCATCGAATAGGATCTCCTAGAAGGTGTGCCTGAAACACCAAAACGTCCGTCAAGGAATCCTGCGGCTGTGGCTCATTCATGAGCGGCAAGGGTGTTCATTTTTTATGTTTGCGTCACATCAAATCTCTCATAAAGGAGAGAACAATGTTGAGATAACACAACCATGCGTAGGGTACCAAAGTGTCATCAAGTCTCCAAAGATTTTCGAGCTAGGGGCAGCACCTAAACTACGTTCCACCATTCTCTATATTTCGTTGAGAAATGAAGCACGTCACCAATAAGATCAGCTATATGATTGCGAGGCGTGAATCATTTCTCAACCGATAGAATGAGAAGCCAAAATGCTCCGTAGTATAATAGCAATACCTCCGTCTTTGACACGGGTAATCACAGTGCAACTCTGTGCGGAGCCACCACATCATTAACGAGGATTAGTTCAACCAGATAGAACGCTGCATTTGGATTGCATAGGTCGTAGGTTCGAATCCCTACGAGGATACCACTTTAACGGATGGTAAGCCGAGAATAATAGGCCTAGCCGCAGCTGTCTTGAAAACAATCAATCCTTCAAAGGGTGTGTGGGTTCGAGCCCCACCATTCAATACTCATGAGTGATTCACTCTAGGTATAAAAATAACATAAGGAATCTTAACCGGACAAGCGTGCCGGTCTTGTTTGCTAAACAATGAGTGCCCATCAGGGCATGGGGTGCAAGTCCTCAATATTCCGCCAATCAAAAAACAAAATAACAATTATGAAAAATATATTAGCAGAACGCGATGCTGAGGTATGTAATACTACCTCAAGCGATCGTATCCAAATGCTTGCCACATTACTGAGCAAGCAATGCATCAACTACAAGATGCTCCTCCACAATATAGTGGACATCTTACAAGCCAACGAAGCTCTCACCGAAAATGCTGTGCTCATCATCACCGATAGGCACCGATTAAACACCTCAGGTGCAAGCCAAGAGGATTTTGAAGTCGCTCTAGTAGCAGTCCGCTGTGCTTCACAAATACACACAGCACCTGTGCTCATCGCCGCACTCAGCAATGCGATGCAACACAGTTGGTAAGCACTTATACCATTTAGAGTTTCAAAAGAGACTCATGCGAAGCTATATTCTTTTAGAATCGAGGCTTGATAAAGGAGCGATGCGGGCATCGTGACTGAAGAAAAACACTGATTGTATAAGAATACAGCGAGTCATCCTCGCCCAATGCATAGCCTAGTCTCATCATCCTTAAAAAAAAATTTATTAGTCTCTTCTGTTTCTCTAAGTGGTATTATACTGAAAAATGAACAGCCGTAATCAACACATGCACTAGTTACAAAATATTACCCTAACAAAAAAACATGTCCATCATCCATAAAAATATAGTTCTCGTCCTCAATCGAAGTTGGCAAGCTATTGCCATCACATCGCCCGCCAATGCTTTTTCCCAAATGGCCACAAATGCAGCGACTGGACTAGATGTGCAGGAGGCTGACTGGATGATCCCTGTCAAGTGGGATGACTGGAGACACCTCCCAGTGAGGGAAGATGACTTTTCCATTGGCACAGCTTCAGGTCAAATCAGAGTTCCCACCGTTCTGGTCTTGAGTCGATTCAACAAAGTGCCACTCCACAGGCCAAAGCTGTGTTCAAAAAACATCTGGTTACGAGACCAAGGTGTCTGTCAATACACTGGCAGAAGCTTGCTACCAAATGAAGGGGACATCGACCACATCATTCCACAGTCTCGTGGTGGCCCAACAAGTTGGGAAAACTGCGTACTCTCAGCACGTGTCGTTAACAACAAGAAAGCCGACCGCACTCCGAAGGAAGCTGGTTTACGATTACTGAAAAGACCTAGTGTGCCTAGAACACTCCCAGTAACACATTTTCTACGAAATTGCCACGACATCGATGACTGGAAACCCTTTCTTCGTGCTAGCGGAACCAGCGGCTAAAAATTGCCATTGTGTGTATCTAAAAATTGAGGATGTGGAGCACCTCCACATCCTCAATAAAATTTTAATCGTAGTCTAACTTACGTTGAGCAAGCATCAACAATCGCATCAACAAGTCCAGCAATAGTATGCTCACGAGCTTCGATTTCTGGGATCATTTTTATCGCCGCAAGTGCAGTCGACGTCACAGGCCCAATCGATGCCACCTTACACCCTTTTGGCCACTTCAAGTTCATTGCTTTAAAGTTTTCTGCCGCCGAAGCACTGGCGAAAGTCAATATATCAGCCCCTTCTTCAGTGAAAATTTGCACGGCTCCAGTTGGATCGTCAGTTTCCATCACTGTCTTGTATGCAATACAATCGTCAACAATAGCACCAAGCGATGTCAATCCATCGCTCACGATAGAACGAGCCTCTGCAGGACGCACCCAAAGGATACGTTGATTATCCACACTTTGCTCATTGGCAAATGCTTTTACAAGCTCCTCAGCTACGTGTATCTCAGGCATCAAATCGACTTCGAATCGATACTCCCTGACCTTACTCGCTGTGGCAGGACCTACTGCTGCAATACGTAAGCCTCCAATACTACGTGCATCTTTGTAAGTGGCGTAGAAGGCTTCGAAAAACCTCTCTACTCCGTTAGGACTAGTGAACACCAGCCAGTCGTATTCATATGCTGCAGAAACCAGCTCAGCAAAAATTGCTTTGTCGTCTGGGTGTTCGATACGGATCGTTGGGAGTTCCACTACATCGGCACCAAGGTCAGTGAGTTGTTTACTCATTTTACCAGCCTGTGAACGTGTCCGTGTCACTACAATTCTCTTTCCTAACAAAGGACGTTTTTCGAACCAATTAATCTTCGCTCGTTCCTTCACTACATTGCCGACAACTGCAACAGCTGGAGATTCAAACTCCACTTTTTCTGCAATATCAGCAATCGTCTCAAGAGTCCCTTCTATGGTGCTTTGCTTGGAAGTCGTCGCCCAACGCGTCAACGCTATCGGTGTCGACGCTTCTGCTCCACCTTCAATCAAGGCGGCAGCAATTTCACGTAAACGCAAAACGCCCATCACAAATACTTTTGTGCCTGGCGTCTTCGCCAATTGATCGTAATCAATCCCCTCTTCTCCTTCTCTCAAATTCTCATGTCCAGTAAAGATGGTGAGCTGGGAACTATGATCTCTGTGCGTCACAGGAATACCTGCATAGCAAGGCCCAGCAATGGTAGATGAAATACCCGGAACAATTTCAAATTCAATACCAGCAGCAGCAAGAGCCGCAGCTTCTTCGCCGCCACGACCAAAGATCATCGGGTCACCACCTTTGAGGCGAACCACTATTTTGCCTTCATTCGCTTTACTAACAATAAGGTCATTCAGTTCATCTTGTGGCAACGTGTGCTTTGACGCACGCTTACCCGCATTAATTCTTTCGCAGCCCGCAGGAGTCCAACCCAATAAAGCAATTGGACTTAACGCGTCGTAAATAATGACGTCTGCTTTTTCGATGCATTCTTTTGCCTTCAAAGTCACCAAGCCAAGATCTCCTGGGCCAGCTCCGACAAGGTAACAAATTCCCTTATTCTTGTTCATAATAATGCATTAAATAATAGTTGAGCAGCACCTTTAGGATCGCTGATAGCACCTGCAAGCTCTGCTGTTTTTGGTTCTTCATTGCCAGTTTCGTCGAAAACAATGGCCTCCATCAATAATTTGTCCCCGAAAATATGAGTCGACACACCAACCGGCGTGTGACAACCGCCGTCTAAAAGACGTAGAAATTCACGTTCAGCCACAATACGTGTGAAAGTTTCAGCATGGCAAATAGCTTCCACGCAGGCCTTAGTAGTTACATCGCCAATGCGGGTTTCTAGGCCTACTGCACCTTGACCCGCTGCGGGTAAAAATTGTTCAGGATCGATCACTTTGCCATAGACTGTGCCTGACTCCGTGCTCATTTCACCAGTTGCATCGTAACCCAAGCGCACGAGACCAGCTTCAGCTAAAATGATCGCGTCGTATTCCTCTGATTCAGCAAGCTTACGCATGCGTGTTGGCACATTGCCACGGATGTCAGTCCATTTCAAATCTGGTCGCATCCATTGAATCATACGCTGACGACGCACACTGCTAGTCGCCACTGTCGCTCCCTTAGGTAAGGCGTGAATCCCGCCTGGCAATTTACTTATCAGAACATCATTGACCGGAGCACGCTCCAGCACAGAACAAATTTCAAAACCTTCGGACAACACAGTCGGCACATCTTTAAGACTGTGCACAGCAAGATCGATTTCCCCCGCTTCAAGTGCCATTTCTAACTCCTTGGTAAACACACCCTTATCAAGACCTCCTTCAACTTTTGCCACTTCGCTGAGAGGCACATCCGTGCGACGGTCCCCAGTAGTAGTGATGACTTTTCGCACAACCTCCTTCTCAGGAAATGCTGCACGAAGGAGCTTTTCTGTCATATCAGCCTGCACAAGTGCTAATGCACTGCCTCGAGTTCCTACGATTAACTTATCCATGTGTTCGTGATTGTGTAATTTTTTTCACTTCTATCTCGATAATCTCCTTACAGAGTTCGATTTGATTGAGTCTCTTGCCACGCCCCTCATCTGCTAATTGTTGCAGTGTGTCCATATCGTAAAGGTAAACTTCTTCAATCTCCCCCACAGTCGGACAAATATCCCGAGGAACAGCGATATCGATAAAGAACATAGGACGGTATTTACGCTTTTTACGCACAGCCTCGACGTGTTCTTTCAGTACCACAGCATGCGGTGCACCCGTCGATGAAACAACGACATCCACCCGCTCCATTACTTTCCCCCAGTCTTCGAATTTAACAGCCTCACCACCCAGTTCTTCTGCCAAAGCCAAAGCTCGTTCGTATGAACGATTGGCTACAAAAATATTATTCGCCCCTCGACTTTGTAGACTCTGTGCTGTGATACGGCTCATTTCCCCCGCACCAATCACCATCACCTTACTATCCTTCAAATGTCCGAAAATTTTCTCCGCTAAATCAACAGCTACACTACCTACTGAAGTTTGCCCAATTTGAATCTCAGTCTGGTTTCGCACCTTCTTGCCTACAGTAAATGACTTCTGAAACAACTTATTCAACACACCGCCAGTTGCCTGGCTTCCATGTGCTTGACGATACGCCTCCTTCACTTGCCCAAAAATTTCAGTTTCCCCGAGCACCATAGAATTGATGCCCGACACCACACCATAGAGATGACGCACAGCGTCGTCAGCATGTATAGTATAGAAATGCTTATCTAGTTCACTGCCCACCTTTTCACCCGCTAAGTGGTGCTTCACAAAGTCCTCTGCTTCCTCAACATTATCCACAGCGAGATACACTTCCATACGGTTACAGGTCGACAGTAATACAGCTTCGCTCACCCCATTAAGTTGTGAAATTTCGTGACTAACCACACCTTGATTCGGGGCGAGCACAGAAAATTGCTCCCGCACCTCTACAGGGGCGGTCTCATGATTCAAACCTATGCAGTAAATCGTCATACTAGAGAAGTCCAAAAGGAATCAATGATGCAACAAATAGAACACAACAAATCTTAGCGAATGTGCCAGGAGTCATCCCCTTAACTTGTGACCACATGAGGAATAGCACATAGGCCACCCAAACGCCAACAGCAGCCCACAGATGAGACAGATGTGTCATCATCCCCTCCATTTTCAAACTGCTTAAAATCCCAGCTGTCAAAATCAACAACCCGACGAAAACTAATCGCTTGATTAAAGTAATAAGCTCAAAAACTGGTGGCAGGTTCTTAAATAACCCACCCGTCAGCTGGCGATCTTTTAGCTTCTTATTTAAAAATAGGAACATCACAGAAGCAACAGCCGCGAGAGATAAGGCCCCGTAGGAAAGAACTGAAAGAGCTGCATGGAGCTCGCCCCAGGCGTCGATAGTATCCGTAGCCACACGAACCACATCGGAATCTAAAACTCCAGGTAACATAGCTATACCGCTCAACAGAGCTACCAAAGGAGCTGAGAAAAACCCAAGAAGTGACACGCGATAGGCAGAACCAATCAGCATGTAAAAAATACTCAATGACCATGCTATAAACACAAGGATTTCACCCCAATCACTAAGCGGACATCTACCACGTTGTTCTCCCCTGATATAGAGAAATACACATTCGGACACGAACGCTCCAGCCATCAACAAAAAGGTGAATTTAGAACGCTCTCCCTTTTGCAGCGACACAACACCTATAATAGCTGCGAAGGCTGCTAGGCAGAAAGTGATTAACAATGTGATGTGAGCTGTATCCATCAACCAAAGCCATGCTATAATTTAGAGCCAATTGCAAGGCTTTCCTCACTAGATCTATGAGCAGAGTTCTGCACGGAAAAGCCGAAAGGCTTCCCCTTCGGCATTTCCGTGTAAAACTAGCCCTATCGATTAGTTGTCATCGTCGTTAAAGCCTTTATCAGGCTTATTCTCGTCGTGATTCGCAACTTTTTTATTCAAAATGCGATCGAGACGCTCACTCACATTTTCAATCATTTTTTCAACTTTAGCTTTTTGAACAATACAATTTTTGGTGTGGTATTCGGCTTCTTTCTGACCCAATGAACGAGCCCATGAATTCAATGCGATCGGAATATCTTTCCGAAGAGTATCGCAACTCTCTTTCATATCCCCATCTAGATATTTACGTACTTCTGTGAGTTCCTCATCCAAATTATCTGCAACTACACGTAAGCGCTTTGCTGTTGCTTTACGTACGTGATCCTCCCAATGGAAAGCCTCATGGCGCTCAATAGATCTCTTCAATTTATCCAATTGCAGTTGAATTTCAAAGGCCGCATACTTCGCAGCTAAAAACTGAGGGCGTGCACCCACACGCTCTCCAGCAATCAGTAACATTTTGGCGGATAAATGGTTTGGGTTAAGTCTAATCACTTCTCCCAACTTTGCCTTCACCTGAGGGTGATTCACTAATGAATTCACTCTGCCATTTTGTGCAATCCCTTGAATCTGTGCAAACACTTTGCTCGCAGCCAAAAAATTCTGATCACCTCCGGTATACGAGGCCGCTACAGCACTCTTTAAATCAGTCACTATCACCACCTCATTCAAAATGAAAAACTCTAGCTCTTTCAGTGCAATCAGTTGTTTGAAATCTTCTTCTGTATCTTTAGCAACCAACACTCGATGTTCCTTTTTAGAATTTCGCAATCCCTTTAGTTGCTGCCAAAAATTATGAGGTCGTGAAATATGGTTCGCACTATGAAGATCCCCACACACAGTTAATCCTGGCATCATCGTCTTACCTTTCAAACTGGCTCCGAGTGCAACGGCCAAAGGTCCTGATAAGCTCAATCTGTTTTGATCAGAATATATCTTATTCGTTTTCACTTTTAGACGCACATTCTCGACTGATCCAAAAGCCGCATTCAATGCTTCTCTCAAACGCCCTGAAACATGCTCCATACCCTCAACCACATGCCACTCATTGCGCTTAGGCTCCATCTCTATAACAAAACCATCACCATCAATCACCTCAATAATTATCTTGGCCAAGACCTCTGATTGTTCGAAAGCGTTTTCATCGCCGCCCTTGATCTTCTCGTCCTGCACCATTGGCATCAGCACGCTCGTGGTTCTTTGACTGAATTTAGCCACACCTTTCTCCTGAGCCGTCGCCGGAATGGCCGTGCATACTAAGGCTGAAAGCGGCCAAATTGCGAATTGAATAAAATTTTTCATCGTATAAATATATATTTTCTAACCTATCCTAGGGATTCAATCATGGCAAGTTACAAAACGAATCGTTTCTTACTTAAAAAAGTATTCTAGAGCTCCGATCACCCCAAAAGAAACGTCCTTTTCTGCCACAAATCCACCACTAGCATGCACCCTATGCTTCACCACCTCCACAGCATTAGCAGGACATGCCAACATTCCAGCATAGCGGGAATCCAACATACCTAGATCATTAGGCCCATCACCCATCGCAAAGGTCTGCGGTGCACCATAGCCCCAACGTCTCGCGACATGCTGAAGAGATGTTCCTTTATGAAACTCACGATGCGTAAAGCGCATATAAATTGTGCTATGAAGATACTCTAGATTATCAACGAATTTAATATGCGCATTAACCTCCGCTAATATCTTATCCATTTCCACCTCACTCTCCGCGATCATGCCGGCCTCGTCCCCCAATTCTGAAACCCATTGAGCATTCGTAGAGTGTTCGACATATTCTCTGACTCGCTGGATCACCTTCGACTCCTCCTTAAATAAGGAATCGTGAGCATCAACACATGACCTCCGCCATCGCTCATCCACCTCAAAACTCTTCGAGTCGGCTGAATAGAAAAACACCTCACGTTCACGGCTGATAATAAAATCGGGCATCATTGGAAAATTCGATTGCTCTATACCTTCCATTAGATACTCATAGGATCGTCCCGTGTTGATCCCCCACTTATAACCACTATCACGCAGTTCGGCCAATAACTCAAAACACGCTGGCTCTATCGACACGGCATTCAGCGAACTATGTAAGGTGCCATCAAAATCTAAGGCTATCACTCCTGCCATAAGATTTACTTCTTTTGACGCTTCTCATCAATGGCTGCAATCTGTGCAGACAATTTTTTCCATTGCTGCACCCATTCGCGCACTTGAACTTCCTCTCTTGTCCACATCCCACGTAAAGCCACCTCTTCATTCTCAAGCTTCTCAACGAGGGCCCGGCGACGTTTAAATAACTCCTTCATCACCTCCGCTTCTTGACGAGCGTTCGCAATCCCCGTTTCAACTTCTCTATTCTCCTGCCCCTGCGTCTTCATATACGCAGCAGCCGCTTCAGGCTCTTTTAATGCCATTTTCTCTAGTTCTTGTTTCTGGCGAAATTTTGCTCTTTGATAATGTGCCACAACGCGTCGTAACTCTATGTCATGAGCTGTCATTTTTAACTCAAGTTTCTTCAAACCCAATGACTGCTCCACATAAACTAATTGTATTTGTTGCCATTTGACATAGCCAACTTTTTCAAGCTGCCGCTTCACCCGCTCCCGCTTCATCACTAAATCGACTTCACCCTCTGCCCCAAATAAAGCGAAGCCAGATGAAACCAACACAGTAATAAAAATGATCAATAAATGCTTCACGAGTCTTCAAGTGGTATAAATTCTAGAGAAATATCTAATGCCACAGCGGAGTGCGTCAAGGCTCCAACTGAAATAAAATCAACTCCCGTTTCGGCGATCGCCTTAATCGTTTCGTGAGTCACACCACCACTAGCTTCTAGCTTCGGGCCAGCCTGCCCACGCATCGCTACAGCCTCACGTAACATCTCATTAGACATATTATCCAATAAAATATAGTCGACATGCTTCAGTTTGAGAAATGCCTCTACTTGCTGCAATGTATCAGTCTCCAGCTCAATCTCTACTGAGGGCTTATCCATCTTTAACTGAGCTATCGCGTGCCGTAATGAGCTAATATCGTGCTGAGTCACTAGGTGATTATCCTTCACCATCGCTCTATCGTAGAGCCCCATCCTGTGATTCGTTCCTCCGCCAACCACCACCGCCCGCTTTTCTAAAAAACGCCAACCCGGAGTGGTCTTGCGTGTGTCCAATAACTTCGCATCGGTATGAGAAATCAATGTAATATAGCTCGCCGTCATGGTTGCCACGCCAGAAAGACGCTGCATAAAATTTAAAGCCACGCGCTCACTAGTGAGCATTGATCGAGCTCTACCATAAATCTCCAACACCCGTGTGCCAGCCTGCACAAATGTTCCTTCCTCAACTAATACTTTAACTTCAGTTGCTGAATCCACTTTAGCAAACACCTGTCGCACGACATCATAACCAGCCACCACCCCAGGTTGCTTCACTAGCATAAACCCCTTCGCCATAGCCTGCTCTGGAACAAAATACTGCGAAGTCACATCACCTTCCCCAATATCTTCAGCCAAAGCTAAATCAATAAGACTATCCACATGAGAAGTTGAGTTCATTTATTTTTTAAGTCGGTGATACTTTAACGTCACGTTATCAACTACAATCCCACATTTATTAGCAAGAAAACGCACACCCAGAGGAGATTTAAAATCAGGAGATCCCGACACAGCATCAAACTTAACTTGATACCTTGCCAAGCCAGCTTGCAATGAAGGAATCTGCTCAGCCATTTTAAATTGAGCAGGGAGCTTACTGCCCAAGGTTATATTCACCTTGAAGTCCTTGTTCGCCTCTAAAGGTTTATCTTCCAGCTTCGCAATAGAGAATTCGAGTATATAAGCGTAGCCCTTCTTGGCATAATCAGATGATGTTCCCGTCAAAACACCATTTTTCAGACTAAGTGCCTGCTTACCATCGCCACCTTCCATTGCCACAGGCTTCAATTCAGCCCCCCTCAGACCTTTCAAGCTCCATCCATCGAATGCATGAAGAGTGCCGCCACCGCTAGAAATCTCAAACGACCCGTTCGTCAATACTATCTCCTTATCACTGTAATCGACAATATCCACAGGCTTAGTCACCTTTTCGGCACCATCTCCTTTATTGCCAAACCAAAGCCCTATAGATAAGCCAATGATCCCGACAACTATGGCAATCACAAGAATTCCCTTTGAGCCACTCTTCTTCTGCGGCATCCCAGGATAACTAGCCAGCAAAGATGCCGGTGGCACTGTTGACATAGGGCCCGTGTGAACATTGGTCGTTGGTGCGGCCAGAATCCCAGCCGTAGCAGGAGCCAATAAATTTCCAGTCGTGCCAACCGCAGTCGAACTCCCAGAGCCCAAAATAAGTGGTTGCGATGCAGCCAATTGAGCAGGATCTGGTTGATTATTTAAAACCAGTAACAAGGCCTCGAGATCAATCACCATTTCAGCCGCTGAATTATAGCGAGCTGCAGGATCCTGACTCAAACACTTTACCAAAATTTCTCTAAAACGTGGGTCACAACGCACCAACTTTTCCAAATGCACATCATTCGGGTCTGGCGTCTTCGCCGTCAGCAAAAAGTAAGTCACACCACCAAGTGAATAAATATCTGATTTAACCGAGGCGTTATTCGGCCCCATCATGATCTCAGGAGCGGTGTATCCAGGTGTCCCCCAGATGATCGATTCATTAATCTCGGTATCCGTCTTTGTTGCCAGACCAAAGTCAGCAACCTTAACATTAAAGTTTTGATCCAGCAGTAAGTTAGCTGGCTTAATATCCCTATGCAGCATGCCACTCTCATGGGCACATGCAATCGCAGATGTCACCTGCAGCATCACTTCCGCAGTCTGATGCGACTCTACTGGCATGCCGTTCACGGCATGGTGAAGCGAGCTACCATGCACATACTCCATCACGATATAAGGCATACCGTCAGCGTTACCAAAATCGATCACACCAAGTAGATTCGCATGATTCAGGCGGGCCATTGACTTCGCCTCTTCCTCAAACTGAAGCCTAAACTCAGCACTCTTTCCCAGCGAACGTGGTAAAACTTTAATCGCAACCTCGCGATCCAACGACACCTGAACGGCGCGATAAACAGCCCCCATACCACCCACTGCGATAAGGTGCACGAACTTATAGCCTGGAAATAATGGGGCTAGTTCGGCGATTTCTGGTGCATCAAATGGTTCAGGAACAGACATGGATTCTTACATGGGCAGACTAGGACAATTAATCCCCATGTCGCAATCACAATTTTCAAATGATCGATTAGCCAATGCTATCTGATGCCCTTCCTCCTTATTCACTTTTTAAAAAAATTTGCTTAATTCTGATGCGACGGCTGAGTGCGTCCCCCACGCTCAACTTCAAAAACAACCTCACCAGGCTTATAATAATCCAGCACGTCTCGTGCTAGTAACTCCATATAGGCAGGATCCTCCTGCAAGGCTCTATTCTCTCGCTGAGCCCTATCCTTTCTCGCCTTTGCTTCAGATTCTACCTCTAGTGCGGCTTCCAACATTTCCTGTTTCTCATCCAAAACAGCATATTGAGGCAGCGACATCACACTCGACGCAGCACAAAACATTAACATCAAGACATAGAAAGCCAGTCGGTTGGCTCCATTGATCACCTTCGTCTTAAACTGAAGATAGCGATGAGCCCCGACTCTGCGTTTATAATCTCTCTTTTTGCCTCTCACGGTTAAAATTTAACAAAAACAAGCTACAGATCTCTAATTTTTCTAGAGATCTTGATTTCAAACTTAGGTTAACGACCTCGTCTTGCAAGAGCATTCGCCAGAATTTAACCCAATTGAGATGACACGTGACGATTTTATACAACAATGCGATTTCTTCAGATCCCCGATCCTGTGTTATAGTCTCTTTTATCTTTCAATAACCACCAACAAGAACAATAGAACTATGAGACCTGTAACTCTTTTCACTGGCCAGTGGGCCGACCTCCCGCTCAACGAACTTCTCCCTAAAGTCAAAGAAATGGGCTATGACGGTGTTGAACTCGCCTGCTGGGGTGACCATTTCGATGTCAACGCAGCCCTGGAGAATGATCAATACGTCATCGACAAGTGGGAGCTCCTTAAGGCGAATGGCCTAGATTGCTTCGCCATCTCCAACCACCTTGTCGGTCAAGCGATCTGCGATAACATCGATTCTCGTCACCAAGCGATTCTCTCAGCTGATATTTGGGGCGACGGTGAACCAGCTGGCGTTCAGCAACGTGCTGCAGAGCACATGGCAAATGCAGCTAAAGCTTGCCGCAAGTTCATCAATGCTCGTGCTTCTGTCATGGGTGAGAGCAATAATAGCTTCAAAGCTGTCGTCAACGGCTTCACAGGCTCATCAATATGGCATGCGATCTACTCGTTCCCACCAACTTCACAAGAATACCTTCAAGCTGGCTTCGACGACTTCGCTAAACGTTTCGCACCAATCATGGAAGTTTTCGAACAAGAAGACGTCTACTTCGCACTAGAAGTCCATCCAACTGAAATTGCGTTCGATATCGTATCAACCGAACGCGCACTCGCAGCAATCGATTTCCACCCACGCTTTGGCTTTAATTACGATCCATCCCACCTCGCCTACCAGGGCGTTGATTACGTAAAGTTCATCCGAGCATTCGAAGACCGTATCTTCCACGTCCATATGAAGGATGTCTGGTGGGGTCACGGTGACGGCACCGTTGGCGTATTCGGTGGTCACACGGACTTCGCAGACGCACGTCGTTTCTGGGACTTCCGTTCAGTCGGCCGTGGTGATGTAAACTTCGAAGAAATCATCGTCGCGTTGAACGACATCAACTACAATGGACCCTTATCAGTCGAATGGGAAGACGCGCGCATGAATCGCTTCCACGGAGCCACTGAATCCTGTGAATTCGTGAAGAATCTTGACTTCCCTACCAATACAGGAGGATTGTTTGATTCTGCATTTGATAACGACAACCAGTAATTTTAAACAAATATGATCCAAGGAAAAGATACACAGTCCGGCACCCATCGTAAAATTCGCATGGGGATGATTGGCGGAGGACGCGGAGGATTTATCGGAGGGGTGCACCGTATTGCGGCGGCACTCGACCAACAAATCGAACTCGTCTGCGGTGCCTTTTCCTCGGACCCACAACGCTCTAAAGATTCAGGCAAAGACTTCTACCTACCTGAAGAGCGTTGTTATGGTTCTTACACAGAAATGTTAGAAAAGGAAGCTACCCTTCCTGAAGGCGAACGCATGGACTTTGTCACCATCGTCACGCCTAACCACCTTCACTTCGCTGCCGCTAAAGCTACACTTGAAGCGGGTTTCCATGTGCTGTCAGATAAACCTGCTACCTTTGACCTACCGCAAGCCAAAGAACTCCAAGCAATTGTTGAGAAATCAGGCTTACTGTATGGACTGACTCACAACTACACGGGTTACCCGATGGTCAAACAGGCTCGCCAACTCGTGGCTGAAGGGAGACTCGGAAAGATCCGCAAGGTCATCGCAGAATACCCGCAAGGCTGGCTGGCTACTAAAGTAGAGGACACCAACCAAAAACAAGCGGCGTGGAGAACTGACCCAAGTAAATCTGGGGCTGCGGGTTGCGTAGGCGACATTGCCACACACGCTGAAAATTTAGCAGAATACATCACAGGGTGTGAAATCGATGAGCTCGCAGCCGACCTCACCACCTTCGTCGATGGGCGCCGTCTAGACGATGATGCCAACATCTTATTACGCTTCACCAATGGCGCCAAAGGTATTCTTCATTCCTCACAGATCTCAGTAGGAGAAGAAAACTCTCTCAACATCCGCGTATACGGAGAAAAGGGAGGACTTGAGTGGCACCAGAGCGAACCAAACACCCTGCTCGTTAAATCTCTCGAAGGCCCAACAGAAGTGCACCGC
>CAXMOB010000346.1:0-1913 GCA_964194815.1 Vicinamibacteria bacterium
TTATGTTGAAGCAAAAAAAAATATCTATAGGAATTGGGTAGATAAAAAGCAAACTAATATAGAGGTAGAGAAGCTAGATATTAAGGTTTCAAAAAAACTAGCTTTTTCCATTCAAAGAGCATGGGCTAAGGTGATTTTGGAAACTCGTTATTCTCCTAGTGCTAATGCTGTAGTAGGTGGCTCAATTCACAGGTTTAGAGTATTTATACCCAGAAAAGGTTGGGTCGAGGGAGAATATAATAACATGTCTAATGGGCTAGTAGATAAACGGGAAGTATCTAAAGTTTTCCACATTCCAACTGCTACAACGTTGTTAGGTCAAAAAATTATTGATTGCGTAAAAAGCGAACCTTCTTCACGTAAAAAGAAGGAAGTAGAGTTGTATAAGAACTTGAAATTTCTAGAGGATTTGGCAGAAGGGAAAATTAAGGATTCTGAAGGAGAAAAAGAAGCAATTAAATTCCTAGAGGGAAAATAGCCCCTCAGCAGTTTTGAAGACCGCGGCCACCACCAGGCAAGCATCACTCTCCAAAGCACTCCTAACCATTGCATTGAACTTGATTTAGTCAACGGGGATTGTTGAGTTTTTTTGTGGTGTGTGATTTATTTCCACTACCTTATACCAATTGAACAGTTATCTTAGCGTAATGATAGTTTTTAACGTTGGGGAGAAATAGTCAGTGGAGCTGAGCGAGAGAGGACGTCGAATCTAACTACTCAAATGGTATTAGTTACTCGTCCATTTCTGGAACTTGGCCAAAGCTGATGCGTGTTGGGGCGACTTCTTTGGACATAGCGGCAGTGGCACCACCTAAGAAGATGGCGTGGCGGCCGAATTTTTTGATCACCAGTTCCATCGCTTGATTAAAGTTTTGGTGGGTGTTCATTTCTTGTTGGAACAGTGAGGGGGTGAAGTTATTGGCGGTGCGTAGTTTTTTGAAGGTGACCCATAGTTGGATAACGGGAACGTTGGGTTGGCTGCGTTGACGCCAGATCTTAGCAATGAGCTTGGAGAAAAAGAGCAGGTCGTCGCTTGGCTCAAAATTGATTTCACGTTGCCAAATTTGTTTGTTCACCTGCCGGCTTTGCACTGCCATGGAGGCTGCGAGGTAGCCCTCGGACCGCATTCTTAAGGCAGCTTTCTGAGTCAACTTGTGGAGGACGCCTTCGGCTAGTTTTGGTGGACGCATATCTGGAGGGAGAACATGGCTGTGGCCATAGCTTTGGCGCTGGGTGGCTTTACGATGCACTTCTTCACCTCGGAGTTGTTTCCAGATGAGTTCGCCTTCGATGCTGCCCCACGCGATGCGTAGGTCACGTATGCTGGCTTGGCAGAGTTCGGCTACTGAGTGGATGCCATGGCTGTGCAGGCGTAGTTCCATTTGACTGCCAACTCCATGGATGTCGCGTAAGCTAAGTGGGTAGAGGCATTCGGGTAAGTCTTCTTGTTGGATGATGAAAATGCCATTGGGCTTATTCATCTTGGATGCCATTTTGGAGAGCCAAGTATTGGGGCCAGCACCAACGGAGCAGGTGATGGTTTCGCTAACGTTTTGAGCGATCCGTTGTTGGATTTTTTCACCTAGTGTGCGGACGAAGTTAGGGTCTCTCCAATTGTAGGGCAGCCAGCACCAGACTTCATCGATCGATAGCGTTTCTTCAATGTGAATACAGTCTTCGATTTCCTTCATTAGGATGTGGTGGAATTTGACATATTCTGGTGGCCGAGCTGGGACGATGGTGATGCCCGGGCAAAGGACTCTAGCTTGAGCGACTTGGGTTCCTGTTTTTACTTGATGTGCTTTTGCTTCGTAGGAGGCCGCAATGCAGCAAGAACTCTCAGCCATGACGGGGGCCACACCGACTGGTTTTCCTCGTAAGTGAGGTTGTAGATGTTGTTCTACCGACGCAAA
>CAXMOB010000347.1:0-19785 GCA_964194815.1 Vicinamibacteria bacterium
TCTGCACTCATCAAGATAAGCTCAACCTTGTCATTGCCTTTTATACTTGCGTTGTATGTTTTCACTAACTGTGAAACTGATCTACGACAAGGTCCTCACCAACTGGCAGTAAAATAAACGAGATAGTGCTCAGCATCACGGACCTCAGTCGGTGTGTAGGCATCACCGTCCATCATAACAGCTTTACCAGCGAGCATCTTACCAATAGCGGTTGTGCTACCAACTTCAGGTTCAGCTTTTGGTTCAGCTTTTGGTTCAGTTTTTGGTTCAGCTTCAGCTCTTGGTTCGACTTCGTTAATTGTTGCTGGTGGATCAGCTTTTTTATTACACGAAGTCACAAATAAACAAACTGGAGCAACTAGTGCAGATCCTATTGTAAGTAATTTTCTAGACATGGTCACAGACTACTGAAAATTTGAAGCACCCAAAGCCTATTTTTTAAAAACATTGTCTCAATTGGCACAATAACAAATTAACATTTGAGATTGAGCCTGTTACCGCCCTATCTACGTCCCTGTAGAGCTCGCATTAAAGTGAGTTGATCAGCATTTTCTAAGCCACCTCCTGCAGGTAAACCATGAGCAATCCTCGTCACTTTACAGTCTAACGGGCTAAGTAACTCATCGATGTAATTTGCTGTCGCTTCACCTTCTACATCTGCAGAAAGAGCTAAAATCACTTCCGTATCTGGTGATGCTTGCACACGCTGCAGTAAGCTTGAAATACGTAAATCATCAGGCGTAATATTATCGAGTGGAGCCAGTTTACCACCAAGACAGTGATACATTCCCTCAAACACACCTGATCGTTCCATTGGTATGACATCTGTGGCCTGTTCTACCACGCAGAGTAACGACTGATCACGATGACTAGCTTGGCAAACTGAACAACCAGCATCGTCTATAAAAAACCCACAACTTGGACATGATCCTACTTGAGCCTCTGCTTTTTCAAGTGCTTCAGCAAGTATCGCTGGATTAGCCTTCTTATGTTGGATCATCCACACCGCAATCCTCTCAGCAGACCTCGGCCCTACTCCTGGTAATTTTTTTAATGCTGAAACCAACTCGATAACAGCTTGAGGAAAATCGATACTAGCCATGCTTTCCTCCCTTCACAGGAACCTTACCCTCATTCTTCTGAGCTTTCCCAATATTTGGTTTCGGCACGGAATAGCTTTTCTCGAGCTCTTGATGATCAGTAGAATCATCTAAAGAAACCACTTCAGTATCAGTATCAGTGATCGTTTTTGCTTCTGTCTTTTCGTTTGATTTCACTATTTTCTCAGCTTCATCTTCAACAGAACAGGCAACATCAACCGCTTCTACGAGTGCATCAGCCTCCTCCTCTGCAATCTCTGAATTCTGCCCCGTAACCTCAGCATTACCCTGCGGGACAGTCACTGCAAATTGCTCACATGGCATAGTGTGCTGAGAAGCATAAACAACTGCACAAATAGAGGACACCACGACTGCAATTAATACAGCCACAGGTGAAAATGTCATTCCCCAAAGTGCCATAGAAAAGCATGCTCCTATCAACAAAGTGCTTGCGGCTAAAAGAATAAATAGCCTGCGAAGAATTCCAGCGGAATCGAGTAGGCTAGCACAAAGAGCCAACGATAGGACGACACAAACAACCCATTCAACCTCAGCTTGCACAAAGTGAGATTCACCATCATAAAATTTGCCATCCACCACAAATTGCTGGAATGCCACTTTCCATGGCATTAAAAGACCCAACAAGGTCAACACAATAGCAAGTAAGCTACCACAACTGGCACAAAGTAAGGTCGGCAACCAAATAGTCCCCATTGTTTTCTTTGTGTAAGTTGATCCTTCGCTCATGACTGCAAATATGTCGACTATTTCAGACCAGAAGTCGAGTCACAGTTTTCGATCTTTTGTAAAAAGCAAAAAGGAGCATGGCGTATAACCATGCTCCTTTTAAAATTTATCTAAGTAGCGACTACTTATGACTTGTAACGAAGACGCTTCTTATGACGATTTGCCTTCATGCGCTTACGGCGCTTATGCTTAGTGATTTTGGCCTTACGGCGCTTCTTTAGGTTACCCATAGTCGTTTAGTGTTAAGTGTTAAATCTTGCTGATTCGCATCAGGTGGTGATCGTTGCAGGGAAAATAGTCAAAATTGGCCCTATGACAAGGTTTTTTCTTATGAAAACGCCATTAGAGAAGTGGTTCCGGAGTAGTTCGCCCCTTTTCGAGAAGCATCGTTTCACTATATCCTGCTGCTTTAGCCAATTTCACAGCCTTCGAGAAGTCTCTGGCCACTTCAGTTGGTGCATGAGCATCAGACGAAATGACTATGCCAACACCAGCCTGGTTGGCTAAATCTAAAAAGTCCACATGAGGGTACTGCTCGTTACATGGCTTATGCCATCCAGCCGTATTCAATTCGATCAAACATCCGTTCGAAGCAATCGCATCAATCACAGGTTCATAGAACCGAGACAGGTCACCCTCCGGACGGTAAGAAAATTTCTTAATCAGATCTGGATGCCCAAGCACAGTAAAAAGCCCACTTTCGGCCATTTCACTGTAAGTATCCCAATAACGCTGCCACGTTTCTTCAACGTCTAACTCAGACCATTTACCCAACCACTTGGGATTATCAAAATCAAACTCCTTACCCAAATAATGTACGGAACCAATCAAGTAATCCCAATCAGCCATCCCTTTGAGCTTTTCAGTCCATTTTTCACACCCTGGTAACCAATCACACTCTAAGCCCATACGAATAGGAATTCTCCCAGCTGCCTGCAGCTTCGCTCGTTCGATCCATTCTAAATACTCAGGAAATTGCTTCAGCTCCATACGCCAATCATCGAATGGCTCCGGGTTCATGGGGGCGTGATCTGCAATCCCATACTCAGTAAGACCTGCCGCAATAGCAGCGTCGATGTAGGCCTCAGGTTCACCTTCTGCATGTTTACATAATGGTGTGTGTGTGTGGTAGTCAGCTGGCATGATGGTAAAAAATTTAAGTATTCACTGTGTGATGAGTTCAAATGAGAAACAACTCTAAATTTAAAATTGCAGCTACCATGAAGAAATCACCCATTCCTCAGTCATTTCTGCTGGGCAATCTGCTAAGAATCTAGACGGTTCTAGGTAATAGTCATCACTGTAGCTACGGGGATTCGTCATTGGGTAAGTGAGATAAAGCTCATCACGAGCCCTAGTGATCGCAACGTAGAAGAGCCTACGTTCCTCCTCCATTTGAGAAAGCTCACCTGCCTCGATGACCCGTGCCGACGGGAACATTCGTTCATTCAAATTCACCACAAAAACCACCTTCCACTCTAAACCCTTAGCCTGGTGGATGGTTGATAATGTCACCATAGGACGTGATTCGTCTTGGTCCTTTTCATCATCCACAGAACTGAGCAGTGATAAGTCTGAAAGAAATTCGTCCACACTTTTATAATCTGAGGCGTGCTCACGCATCGTATCCAAGTCTTGCTTGCGTTGCTCCGCATTATCGAATGCTCCCATCATGTAATCGATGTAGAACCCTTCCAAAATACTGAAAATCATGTCATCTGGGTAAGCAAAGCCATCCTCGTTTTCCGCATCCAATAATTCATCCAGTGTATAGCATAGCTGATCGTAAAAACTCTGACTCTTAGTCGGCACTTTAAATCCCAGCATGATCTCAGAAAATTTCTTTGGTTGCGTTCCTCGGACAAAGTATTCTGTCGCACTCCATCCCTTCCACAAATTATCTGCGGATCTAGGCCCTACACCAGGGAGCATCTCCATCATGCGACGGAAACTCACTTCGTCCTTTGTATTCACAGCAAACCTAATGAATGCAGAGACATCTTTCACGTGAGCCTGTTCAAAGAATCGTAAGCCTGAGGTGATCTTAAAGTCTAAACTTGCACGTGCTAATTCAAGTTGGACATCCATTGAGTGAAAATGAGCTCGGTAAAGAACTGCTATCTCGTCAGGTTCCACCCCTTGTTCAATCGATTCCTTAATCCGTTGCGTGATAAAGTCGGCTTGAGCATGTGGATCACTAATTGGCACAATCGCTGGAGTCATCCCAATCTCACGCACCGCCTTCAATTCCTTCGCATATTGATTGGTATTCGCCTTAATCGCAGCATTCGAAAGGTCTAATATTTCAGGTGTACTGCGGTAATTCGTTTCAATTTTATAGATCTTAGCATCCTCATATTGCTCTGAAAATGCGAGAATGTGCTCCATATCAGCCCCACGCCATGAGTAGATAGATTGAGCATCGTCGCCCACTACCATCAAGCTTTTGTTCCCTTGCACTAAACACTCCACTAGCTGGCCTTGCAGACAATTGGTGTCTTGGTATTCGTCGACCAATACATGTCTAAATTTCTTCTGGTACATGCGTGCAATATCAGGATTATCCTTGAGTAACTTAACTGCCAAGTGGAGAAGGTCATCGAAATCCATCGCGTTGCCATTCTTTTTAGATGCCACATACTTCTTATGCAAAGCTAGGATTGGCTTACGCCATTCATCCATGTGCTGGTAGTTATTGTCCAATATTTCCTCCACTAGTTGCTCTGTGTTAGCACTGAGGCTATAAATCGACAGTAACACCTCAGCTTTAGGAAATCTCTTCCCATTGAGCTCAACTTTCTCTTCCTTGATCAATCTACGCATCAACGACTTTTGATCATCCCCATCTAAAATAGAAAAACTCCGATTGAAGCCCAATTCGTCAGCATGTCGCCGTAACATCTTATTACAGACAGAGTGGAAGGTGCCCCCCCACAATGTCGAGATGTCAGTATCGATAATCGTCTTCACCCGACCAAGCATTTCCTTCGCAGCCTTATTCGTAAATGTCAGTAATAAGATATTCGAGGGATCTACTCCTTGGTCGAGAAGGTAGGCCACACGATAGGTTAAAGTATGCGTTTTACCTGATCCAGCTCCAGCGATGACAAGTGCATAACCTGGCGATGAGGTCACAGCTGCATACTGCTGCTCATTCAGCTTGCCGGCATAATCAATAGACGAGTTCAATGTGTCTCTCTTCTTCTCCATGCGATACTCACGTGCCATGCCGCGAAGATACACAGCATTTCAGAATCAGCAACCATGGAAAAGTTTCTTCTCATGCTGAATATTCGTGGCAAATTATGGTTCTTTTTGCCTTTATTGTCGTGGTCTTTTCTAATAAAAAAGGTTCAAATTATGAACCAACCCACATAATATTCAAAATCGACCAAAGCGATACACCTCAAAAGAATCATTCTCAAAGGCCGTTTACGCCCAGGCTAGGGATCTTCCCAATTTGCCTCTGGAATAAAATTATCCTCCCCTCCTCTCATCCAATGAACTCGCCAGAACTAATCTCGATTGCCTGTTGCATTCGATCTATAGTCCGCTAAAAACACCTCACGTTTAACGCTAATTGAACTTACCCACATGATCACCCAATCTACCCTAGAAATTTTAGACCAAGGGCTTGCCGTTCTTGAAAATCTTTCCGACGAAAACTACAATACAAAGCTCCCCATTGTCTATGGAGCCTCTATTGGTGGACACTACAGGCATGTGCTCGAACACTTTTCGACACTTTTCGAAAGCCATGCAGAAGGATTCGTTAACTATGACCATAGAAAACGTGACACCAGAATTGAAACCTGTAGAAAGTCAGCGATCGAGGCCACACATAAGCTCAAGACGAAATGGGCAGAACTCGACCCCTCACTCTACGATCAACCGCTAGAAATCCAAGGAAAACTCTCTCCCTCACTCGACCAATCGATGCAGTTACAGACCTCGGTTGGCAGAGAAGTAGCCTACTCTATCGCTCATGCCCAGCATCACTATGCCATTATTGGTGTCATGTGCACACTCCTCCAATCACCGCTCACTGAAGGCTTTGGCGTCGCACCCTCCACAGCGGCACACCTCAAAGCAAAAGGAGAACAACCACTCACATCTCAATAATTCACCATGTGCTCAGTCAGTTGGAAATGGCATCCCTCAACAGAGGACTCGCATAAACTTTCCGTCTACTTTAATCGCGACGAACAAAAGGTCCGACCTGCTGCTCTAGTGCCGAAAATTGAATCACTCGATGGCACCCAAGCTATTCTACCTACCGATCCAAAACGCGGTGGCACATGGATTGCCGCCAACGAACATCAAGTCGTCGTTGCATTGCTCAATCTCTATTCTGTTAAACCAACTCCAGGCAAGGACTACGCCAGTAGAGGGGTTTTAGTGAAAGCCTTGGCTCCGTGCCGCTCTTCGGAAGAAGCTGTCAAACAACTTCAACAACTGGTAAAAGATCACCTCTTCCCAGCCTTCACCGTCATTCTATGGGACGCTAATCTTCGCTCAGAACAATTATTCCAATGGGACGAGAAAGCACTTAGGCCAGTCATCAATCAGCAGCCATTTTTTACTTCATCATCTTGGGAAACCAAACGGGTGCAGGCCGCTAGAACGTCCTCTTTCATAGAACAAGTCCTTCATGGTTCAATACCACAAGACGAGTTTCACTCTACCACCCCTGAAGGCGAAGAATGGTCATCAGTCTATATGCAACGTGATGTCACCGAAACCGTGAGCCGCACCAATGTGTATATAACGTCGACTTCAATTACTATGGAGTATAAGGAACGAGCCTCGGATCAAGTGCACCACATCACCATAGAGCAGATGAACAAAGTAACAAAATAATGGCCAGCTTAGTTGACACTTCAGAGTTTATCGAAACGAAAAAGCTCAGACCACTCTACCGCTTAATCCAACCACTAAGTGATAGAATACTAGGGTTTAATCGACTCAATGACACCTACAACAAGATAAAATCTCAAGGTATCTCTACCGCGATCGAATTTTGCGATGCCTCATGTGCTATCTTAGATACCACCGTTGAGGTTGACCCAGCGTTACGAGAAGCTTTATCCGTAGAAGGTCCGATAATCTTAGTGGCAAACCACCCATACGGCTGTATTGATTCCATTGCCACCATGCAATTAGTCGACCAATGCCGAAACGGCAAATGGCTCATCGTGGCAAACCGCTTGCTTAGAAATGTCGAAGCACTCGGTAAAAATGTCATATCAGTGAATCCTTTTGCCAAAGGAAAAGAGAAAAGAGAAAACCTAATGGCAGTGAAAGCGATGCATAAGGTACTCGCTAGGAAAGAAACCTTGGTCATGTTCCCTGCCGCTCGAGTGTCAGGATGGAACGAGGACATTCAACAGGTCTGTGATTTACCTTGGTCTGCTCATCCAGTCAAATTGGCTACACGTTACCAAGCCACCATCATTTTTTGCCACATTTCAGGACAAAATTCAGATACCTTTCTCAAGATTGACCCAATACAACTTAAACGTCGTAGTATACGTCTTGCCAAAGAGGTATTCATCCAACGCCACACCACCGTTCAACTAAAACTTTCATCTATCATGTCTTCAACTCTAGCTGAAAAAGTAAATCGTCTACCTAACAAAGAAGAAATTCTCTTAGCCCACACCTACATTGGTGCCGATAAATCCCAAGCAAAACCCAACCCTCAACTCAAGCCCAACGAGCTGCCCAAAACCACTTCTTCTGTTAATTACCACGAGGTTTTATCTAACTCTCAAACTACCATTCTTGAACACCCAGAGTTTCATTCATTTTGCTTCAAAGGAGCAGATGAGCCCGAAGTGATGCAAGAAATAGGAAGGCTGCGTAATATCACCTTTAGTTTGATTGGTGCTGGATCAGGCAAAGAAATCGACCTTTCACCTGAAGACGATTACTACCATCACATCGTCGTCACTGAGGTCAGTTCTGGAAAAATAGCAGGTGCCTATCGCCTTGGATTTAGCCAAGAAATCATCGCGAAACATGGAGTTAACGGACTCTACCTCAATCATATTTTCACCATCGATTCTGCATTTTATCAATCGATTGGAAACGCATTGGAATTGAGCCGATCCTTTGTTCCTCCAGAGTTTCAACGATCCTCACAAGTGCTAGACCTATTGTGGAAAAGCCTAGGGCGTGTAGCCACTCAGAATAACTGCTCTGTGCTCTATGGCTCAGTCACAGTATCTGCAGAATTCACTCCGCTCTCACAAGCCGTGATCATCGACACGCTAGACCGCCACCATTCAGCTGACGCAGAAACCCGCTCACTCATTAAAAATAGTAAGCCATTCAAACCAGCAACAAGATATCATCAACTTCTAGCAGACGCCTATGCTCCACACGGACTGAACCGACTCAATGCTGTCATCGAAGAAATTGAAGAAGGACATCGATCTATACCTCCTCTGGCTAGGTACTACAGCACGCTTGGAGCTAAGTTCCTCAGCTTTAAAGTCGAACCAAGCTTTAACGACGCAGTCTACTGCCTACTCATGGTAGAGTTAGACAAAATTCCTAAGCGTTACCAAAAGAGATTCCTAGGACGCTAAGGTCCTAGGATTAACTACTCGATCCCCGCCTCTTTTAATAAGGCTTTGTAATCGTGCCCGCCCGCTACTTTCTTGCCAGTTTTATCCACTAGAATGTATTGCGGGACACTGTTTTCAAAGTGTTTCCGAAATGGGATATTCGATTCCTTTTTGCTGATATCTTTCTGCAGGATTGTAGGCCACGGAAAACTTTCTCTGCTAGCCCAATTCAATGCGTCTGACTCAGACTTATCCGCAGAACAGAGGATGACTTCTAATTTTTCATTACCTTTGATGCGCTTATTGTATATCTCCACCAACTGTGGGACTGACTTTTGGCAAGCTGGTCACCAACTTGCAGATACATAAATGAGATAGTACTCGGCATCACGTAACGGTTTCGAGATATACTTCCCGCCATCTAAGATCACCGTTAAGTTCTTTAAATCATCAGGAAGCGTTGCTCCATCGACAGATATTGTCGCACCCTCAACGCCATCATCCATTTTCACTTCAGAATAATGTTCATAAAGAAAGAGTCCGCCAAAAATGGAAACAAATGCCAGCACTATCCATTTAATATCAATCATTTTACTATTTTAAACCGGCCTTTTCAAATGCTGCTTCCTTATCTGTGGCTAGCACATTTCCATCTCCATCAATCAGCATGTAAAATGGAACAATACTTTCAACTTTTTGATAAAAATCCCATTCCCCAGAATGTTTGGTAATTTCAGGTTCTAATATAGTTGGCCATGGAAAATCCTCTTTCTTCGCCCAACTCAAGGCACCTGAAGGATCCGTATCGACGCTAAGCATAATTAACTCGAGTGACTCGTTTTTCTTAATTTGTTCGTTATAGGTAACCACTAACTGTGGAACACTTACAATACACGGTGCTCACCAACTAGCGGTGACATACACAAGATACTTCTCTGCATTTCCTACCTGCGTAGAAACATACTCCCCGCCCTCGAAAACTTTTGCTTTGCCATCAAGCATTTTTGACACTGCTGTCTCAGGAGTTATACCCTTGAGCACCCTACTACTTGCCCCAGCGTCACCTCCGTCAGTTGAACTTACTTTCGCTTTTTCACCGCAACAAGCGAGCAACACTACGGCTGCCACACCTCCCATGATTATACCCTTTTGTTTCATAACTCGCATACTTTACCAAAAAATCTGACCCGTTGGCAACACATCTTAAAGATTCTTTCCGTAGGCAAGCTCCGGCAACTAGCGGTGCTGGCGCAGGAAAGAAAAGCAAGTTGAGCGAGGCGACTTTTTGGAGTGGGTATTATCCACTCCAAAAAGTCAACGAAGCTATACCCAGTTTTAATTTCCTGCCCGCAGGGTAAGTTTAAAGCAAATGAGGTGTAAGCTACAAAAATCATAAATGAATACTCAATACGGCAGCGTCGGGAGTTGCTGGAGCTTGCCCGTAGTGCATATTAAACTAGAACACTTAATCGAATTTGTATCCGTGTGGATAGCTCCCTTGACTTGTTGCTAGAAAGCCCTATTCAACTCGTGACAACTTCATTTTTACTCACGTGGCTATATCCCTTACCATTTCCATTAAGAATATTCTCAAGAACAGTGCTCGCCCCATCCTTTTAGCCGCTCTCAGTGGACTTCTTCTGAGCTGCTGCTTTCCTGGCATGGGAGATTGTGGAGGATTAGTCTTCATTTGGCCATTCCCTCTCTTTTACGCTCTCTATAAACTCAACGAGAAACGTATCGGATGGAAAGGACTAGCAGTTGGTTTCGTTGCCGGACTCACCTTCTGGCTCTGTAACCTTAGCTGGCTTCTCAGCATGGCCGACCTCAACTTTGTGCCACTCGCTGCTGCTGCCACCGGCTGGCTTGCACTCTCACTCTACCTGGCTGTCTATTTTGCCATCTTCGGCTGGATCGTTGCCAAGTGGGGAAACCCATGGAGAGAACCAAAACCAAAGGTCTACACTAACCGTATCGATGCAAAAATTGCTGCTAAACTAAAACAACAAGATCGCCCAAGTCATCTAGGACAAAGCTTCCGTGAGTCCTTAGCTAGCTTACGTTATGCCTTCATACACGCCTCGCTCTGGACTATTTTGGAATGGCTCCGTAGTGTCGTCTTGACAGGATTCTCATGGAATGGCCTTGGTGTTGCTTTTTACGACATCCCTGTGCTAGCACAATCAGCCGAACTAGTAGGAGTCATTGGACTATCTTTCGCCCCTATATTTGTCGCCTCAGTCCTATTCCAACTAGCAGGAAGAATGATCCAAGAAGCTTCAAAGGGGCGGATGAAACCCCACTTCGACATGGCTGTCGCTGGGCTTCTACTTGCGGGCATGTTTGGCTTTGGTGTCACCCGCCTCTATTCGATCAGTAATGCCCCATCAAAGGAAGTCAGCTTCTTATTGGTGCAGCAAAACATGTCACTCGCTGACAAACACAACAAAGGCCAGCACGTCGGCAACATGATCAATTACCAAGTCTTCTCCGAAGAAGGCATGCAAAAGGTCGACCAACTCAATGCCGAAACATTCGCCAAAGCTCAACAGGAACAAACACTTGAAAGCTTTCAAGAGAACAAAGTCGATATCGTCATGTGGCCAGAATCAGCAGTTTTCGATGGTTTACGCTATATCAAAGACCAAAAGGCCTACGACCTCAGCGAAGTAGAAAACGTCGCCATAGGCGGCACATTAGCCCTTGGTGAGCATTACCTCATCAGTGGAGCCAACGACTACACCTTTGAAACCTACCATGACTACCAGTTTGGCACCCCTGAAGCGAGTCACAACTCCATCGTGGTGTTCGATAAAAAGGACAACGAACTCAATGTAAACTCGATCTACAAAAAAAACCACCTCGTCATGTTTGGTGAATACATCCCACTCCGTGAAACCTTTCCGATTCTTGAAAAAATCGTCGGGGGCAGCGAAGGAGTAGGCCCCAATTTCCTCTCTGGAGGTTCCACAGAACCACTCAGCATCCAACACCAAGGAAGCGAACTTCAACTCATCGGCAGTGTCTGTTTCGAAGACACTGTAGGACGCCTCACTCGCAAATCGATCCGTAGTGCCGACCAAATCATCATTAATGTCACTAACGACGGCTGGTTTGGCGAAAGCCAACAACCTCGCCAACATTTTGCCAATGCTCTATTCCGTACGATCGAGCTTCGCCGCCCGATGGTGCGCTCAGCCAACACAGGAATTTCTTGTATCATCAATGCTAAGGGTAGTATCGAAAACGAAGACGGTAGCCTAAATGCCATCATGAATAAGGATGGAAACCACTACCTTGCAGATACACTTTATGCTAAAGCTCGCGTGCTCACCAATGCTCCGATCACGCTTTACGCCCTCGCTGGCGATTGGTTTGTCATCCTCTGTGCCGTAATATTCGTATTTAGCTTTCTCGCCACTGTGCGAAAAAGAGCGGCTTGACCTAGAGCCTTGTCTATGACATCACCGTCTTTATGAAGGTGACACACTTTAACCAGGCTGTGATAAATATCTGCGAAAGGGACTCTAGGATCGATAAAGATGCCTACGACTTCCTCAAGGATGCGTTGGACTACGCCTCAGATCAGGCACAGAAAACAGGAGCTCCCAACAACCACGTCTCGGCTTCGGACCTGCTAGCTGGCATTAGAGACTACGCTCTCAAGCAATTTGGCCCGATGGCTGCCACTCTCTTCGCTGAGTGGAATGTCACTAAATGCTCTGACTTTGGTGATATGGTATTCAACCTCATCGACGAAGGCATTTTCAGCAAACAAGAGAGCGACAACCGCGAAGACTTTATCGAGATTTTTGATTTTAAAGAAACCTTCGAAACTCCATTTTTACCAAAGCGTAAATCCGAACAAAAGAAGTAAACTATTAGCGTGTATAGCCTTTATCTAGAGCTCACGCATAATTTGCCATTTTTCAGATAGCCAACTCATTTAATCTACGTTAATATTCTATTCATCTATGAAAATTCTCACTATCGGTGTTCTTGCCCTTATTACATCACTAGGATCAGCTGCTGCTGAAACCACTTCTAAGTCAGCTAAAGCAGTCAAACCTGAAGCGGTTAAAATCAACAAGTCTAAAGTCCGTGATGCCTTTTACCATAAGAAAGGCTACGTCATTAGCCCGTTCAAGCCATACAACATCCTTGATGTAAAACACCTCAAGGTTGGCAGTTACGCATACGACCCAACCACTGCCACTGTCAACCCGAAGACTGGTAAGCTCGACTTCCGTTCAGGTAAAATCTTCCGCGTCCCTTCACCAAAGGTTGCTAAGAAGCCAGCTGTAGCTGAGTAATATTCACTTCGATGCTCTATCCACATGAGCGAGAGGAACGAAAAGCACTTTTCGCAGCTCTCATTGAAGAATCTCGTGTTGGTCTCGGGCTAAAACCAATTGCTACAGCCCTAATGGGAGTCTGTGTCGCTGCATTTGCAGTTCTCAATTCCAGCATCCTACAACCCTCTGCTGAAGCATCGGCCTTCATTTGGGGAGCCATGTGGTTTGCTTTCTTTTGTATTCAAAGTTTCCTCATCCTTCTACTCCCACTCTTCACCAAGCAGAAAGTCTGGGGGATCAAACGAGGCTTTGTCATCAAACAACTACTGCCGCCATTTGTCGTCGGCCAATTCGTTTGCCTCCTCCTCGCCCATCAAGGACTCCCTGTTATTGCAGCTTCCTGCTGGATACTATTCTACGCGATCGGCTGTATCAGCATTTCAACCTTCTGCCCACCTTCATGGAAAAACTACAGTGCCTCGATGCTCATTATTGGTCTCTCAACCTTAGTCGTCACTGCACGTCACACTGACTTCCCTATCTACCCCCACCATTTGGCAAACATCATCCTGATCGCAGGTATTGCCCTACCAAGTCTTGCCTTTGCGGGCTGGAAATTACTGGTAAAGCGACACTAATCGCGTCTCTACAATCACACTGACCTTCCCTTTGTATTGGCTTTTCACAGCTACCACTACTTGATTCCGCCCAAACTCTGTAAGTGGGCTCCCTGATTCCACGATGACGCGAACCCGTCGCTTGCCATCACGATAGCCTTCGACACGTAGTTGCACCACTTCTGCCGGTAGGCTGATCTCAGTATTCACCTTCGCCAATGATCCTTCATTGCCTGAAATCGAGGTCAATAACGAGGAAGTCAACGGAACGGCCAATCCCACACAAAGCAAGGCGAAGACAATGAAAAGTCGACGCGACCACAGCCCGGAGACCCCAGATCGACCACGAACGCCCGCTCCATAGAAGTTTAAACCCGACCCAAAAACAATCGCTACCACGTTGGTGCCAAACAACAACGCCGACCCACGCACCACATCAAACTCCCCCAACACTATACAAATTCCAGTTGTCGCGATCGGAGGAACCAAAGCGGCTGCAATCGCAACGCCAGCCAAAGCACTACTAAGTTTCGGTCGAGCTAAACAATACGACGCTGCCAATCCTGAAACGAAAGCAACTCCTAGATCTAAAGCAGTCGGATTCCCCCTCGCAGCAAGCTCACCTGTGAGGTGCATACCACATACCTTCGCTACTACTCCACAAACCATACCAATCGCTAAAGCACTAAAGAAACCTAATAACACGGACATTTGACATCGCTTCCATAAGGGCCAATTTCCCTGCACCAATGCCAAACCTCCACCTAATAAAGGCGTCATCAATGGCGCAACCAGCATCGCCCCAATAACCACAGCTCCACTATCAGCCAACAAACCTAACGAGGCAATCGACGTCGCCAACACCATCAACACAGCAAAGTCAAATGACCAACGACTCTTGTCCTCGATATCTGCAAACAGTGCCACACGTTCCTCACGTTGAAGTTGTGGTGTCCGTAACGATAAGAAGCTCTCAACTGCCTGCCTCATCTTGTGCCCCATTGGCCGTTCATTACGAATCACCGCCACTGCTGTGCCATCCGTCGCATGCAAGAAGCGATCTGACAAGGTGCCAAACAACTTACGCTTGAGCGAATGCCCATCGGTCGCACCAATCAACAGCATGCCGTAGCCATTGGCTTCCACTTCTTCGATGATCGACTTCGAAATGTTCTCAGCGATAACCGCTTTCTGGTTGATTTCATTTGGCTCAATCCCCGCCCTACTAATAATCTTTTGCAGTCGCCTGTAACCCACATCAAGCGAAACTTCATCCACATCCGGCTCAACAATAAATGCGGTGCTCTCGATCGCCTCAGACTTCTGCACTATCTGTAAAGCTCTACGTGAGTGCGGTCCACCAGCACAGGGAATCAACACCTTCGAATTTTGGCCATCGGTCGACCCCAGCCTCACCACCATCACCGCACAATGCACATCATTGAGCAATCGTGTGATATAACGCGCTTCAAAATCAGAATCCTTATCGATATTCCGATCCATCATCAACAACTTCGGCTTCAATGCCCGTTGTTGTTCCATCACAGAAGCATAAGCATTGGGCGATTGAACCCCCATGTAATGCACAGCAACTCTCTCTAAAGCGTCAATCTCCTGTAACACTCCAATGTATTCGACTTCAGGAAATTCCTCGTGGGTGAGCGATTCCCACTCTCCAGTCGTTTGCTTGTCGCTCTCACGGCAGTCGAGCACATACAAGTCCTCGAAATTACCATCCGCAAAATTCACAGCCCATCGCAGCAATGCCTCAGCCCGCTCGTCATTACGGACGACCACTAATAAACTCATCGTCTTTCTCTACTTGTCCTTAGCTTGATTGCCTTCATCCTTTGCTTGATTGCCTTCATCCTTTTTCTTACGACGACCCTTGTCAGTCACTCCACGTGCAATCATTCCAGCACCAATTGCAATCATCGCTAACATCAACATCAAATGAGTCACCTTGGTGTCCATCACAAATCGAATGCGACTCAATATCTCTATCGCAATCATCACAATCCCCACTCCACTCAAATACCATGCCCACTTTTTAGATGCATCATAAGAAATCGCAACAATACCAACTAACAAAGGTACAAAAATAATGCCCATTGAAGTCGTTTCCATCATGCCACCACGACCTCTAGAAATACCACCCGATAATAGTCCCGCTCCACCCGACTGCACCTTCACAGAGTCAAAAAATAGATACGTCCCCACAATCACTAAGATCATACCAACGACATACACCGTCCCTCCTCCTTCATTACCACCAGGTTTCATGCACAAACTATGCTACTGATTCCCCCAACAGAAAAGTAAATTCCTACCTAGCTTTTATTCACAGCTTATTCACAATTCAAATAAGCTGTGTATAAGTGCATATTTGCATAGATTCATCAGATTAGCGGATCGTTCATAGAAGAAAGCATCATAGCTACTCAGCCAAGCGCACATTCGCTAAAAAACGTAGCGGTTAAAATCCTAGACAATGGCTATTAAAAAGTTACATACGGCTATGCCTATGCGTTTCACCTTACTCATTTTAATATCTTTAATCTGTGCCCCTCTTTTCGCTGAAAGTAAAAAACCAAATATTATATTCCTTTTTGCTGACGACCAGAGAGCTGACACTATCAGTGCTCATGGCAATCCACATATCAAAACTCCGAATTTAGATAAGCTGAGCGAAAGTGGTTTTTCATTCCGAAGAAATTACTGCGCAGGATCTTTCAGTGGAGCAGTTTGTGTAGCCAGCCGCGCCATGCTCATGACTGGCAGGCATTGGAAACAGATTCCTTCGACAAACAAAGGTAATGGTTGGGCTAAGCTCCCTCTACTTCCACAGCAACTAAAGAGTAAAGCTGGCTATGAAACATTTATTGTCGGTAAATGGCACAACGGAAAAAAAACACTCAATAGCGCATTCTCTTCAGGACGCTCTGTCTACCTAGGTGGAATGTCAGACCATACAAACTTTTATGTTCAGGACTATGTAGATGGCAAACTCAGTGTAAAAAGAAAAGCCAAGGAATTTTCTAGTACAGAATTTGCCAACTCAGCAATTGAGTACGTCAAAAAAGCAAAGGCAGATAAACCATTTTTTCTTTACGTAGCATTTACCGCCCCACATGACCCGCGTAATCCTCCTGAAAAATACCGCAAAATGTATTACGCAAATCGGCCGCCACTACCAAAGAATTATTTATCACTACATCCTTTTAAAAATGCACCTCAGTCTCTCATGGGCCGTGACGAAGGTCTAGCTCCATGGCCAAGAACTAAAGAAGTTGTTAGCGACCAACTTTGTGAATACTACGGCCTTATTACGCACCTCGATGAACAGGTAGGAAGGATAATGGAAACTGTTAAAAACAGTCAACACGCTGACAACACAATCATCATTTACACTGCTGATCATGGACTTGCAATGGGTAGTCACGGTCTACTGGGCAAACAGAATATTTATGAACAAAGTATGAGCTGCCCTCTAATACTAAACGGCAAAGGAATTCCGAAGGGTCAAAGTTCATCCTTCACCTATGTCCACGATCTTTATGCTACCCTCTGTAATTATGCTGGAATTGACATTCCCGAAGGAGTCACTGCTAAAGATTTAAGTCCTCTTATTCTGGGCACTAAAGACAAATTGAGAAACTCAATCTTCCTTCCGTTTCAGGATTCACAAAGATCCGTCAGAAACGAAAAATGGAAACTGCACATTTACCCTAAAATAAACCACCAACTTTTATTCAATCTTGAAAGCGATCCACATGAAATAAATAACCTGGCTCCTTCCAATCCTGAAATGCTTAAAGAAATGAGTAAGCTAATGGAAGAAAGCAGAAAAAACATTGGAGACAATGATCCTTTGTCTGTTGAAAAACCTGAGCCTAAAGAAATTGATTACTCGAAACTCAAAAGGGTTCTCGATGTCTGGCAGCCAAAATGGATCAGGGATAAATACTTTGGCGGTAGAGAAAATACAAACCACGGCCCTAAAAAGTAATAGGCTCTCTCTGATTAATACCATTTAGAGTTTCAAGAAGATCACGTCATCCTTAACTCTCCCACGTATCTTTAGTGTATTTCGTACTTTGACCTAAGAACCTTTAGGCCTTTCAATTGAAGTCAGCACTATTTCCATTTTTTGGGCTCGTCATTTTGCTCCATTCCCCGCTACAACCTTGGCATGTTTACAGGACTTGTAGAAGCCACTGGTGCCATCAGTAATGTTGAAGACCTAGGAGCTCAATCACGCATTACCATCCTCATGCCGTTCACCAGTGAGTTAGCTCTGGGTGATTCGGTCGCGATCAATGGCTGTTGCCTTACCGTGGCTGAGCTTGGCGAAGGGTTTGCTCATTTTGATGTATTGGCTCAGACTCTGAAAGTGACTTCACTTGGTGACCTTGCTATGGGTGACAAGGTCAACCTCGAACGAGCTCTACGTGCGGGAGACCGCCTTGGTGGCCACTTCATGCAAGGTCATGTAGATGACACTGGCACCTTGATTGATCTATCTCAACATGGCCAAGATCACCGACTTGAGATCGAAATCCCAGCATCGATCCATAAGTATTGTATCGATAAAGGCTCACTCGCCATCGATGGGATTTCACTCACTATTGCTGAACTCACTGACACCTCAGTGATCTTCTGGATCATTCCACACACCATGGAAATGACTCACTTACACTCAGTTTCCATAGGTAAACGTATCAACCTAGAATCTGATATTCTTGCCAAGTATACTGAAAAGTTACTCGCAGCTCACATCTCTTAAACCCACATTTCTATGGAACCTATTGCCTTTCTCCAATCTCTCATACGTATTCCTAGCGTTAACCCAGACAATGCTCCTGGCACTGACTTGACTGGCGAACAAGCGATAGCTGACTATCTACAACCATGGTTAGAACAACGAGGGTTTGATGTCAGCCAAGAGGAAGTGCACCCTGGCCGACCCAACTTAATCGCCAGAGCTCCTGGAGATCAGTCTCGACCACGTATCCTACTCTGCCCACACCTCGATACAGTTGGAGTGGGAAACATGACGATAGATCCGTTTGGCGGTGAAATCAAAGATGGCAAGATTTGGGGTCGCGGCAGCTCAGACACCAAAGGCCCTATGGTCGCTATGTTAGCAGGACTGGATGCCAATAAAGAACTTTTAGAAAAACTCCCAGTAGCGGTCGATTTCGCTGCCTTCATGGGCGAAGAGTCTTCGCAACACGGATCTAAGCACTTTGCTAAACGTTATGGTAGCGACTACCTCTTTGCCATTGCGGGAGAACCAACCATGCTCAACATGGTCTACGTGACCAAAGGCTCACTCTGGTTCACGCTTGAAACACATGGTAAGGCAGCTCATTCATCACAACCACAACTCGGAGAAAATGCGATTATGACAATGGCGCGTTCCTTGGACCTGATGAATAGAAAGCTGAGCAACCGACTTGCGACATACACCCATCCTGTGCTTGGCCACTCAACCTTGAACATTGGAACTATTTCTGGTGGTAGCCGACCTAACATCGTGCCCGACTATTGCTGCGCCGAGATCGACATCCGTACCTGCCCATCATTAGAGGCTGACGGTGGCCCACTGGCACTAGTCGAAAACTTCATAGCGGAACACAATCTGCCACTAACCATCAAGAAGGCTGCGAACAATCCGCCGATGGAATGCCCACACGAGCATGCAATCATCTCTAGTATTCAGCAATCATGGCCAGCTTCTAAGCTCGTTGGTGCACCATGGTTCTCTGATGCAGCTCACCTATCTAAGGCTGGTATCCCATCAATATGCATGGGGCCAGGATCGATTGATCAAGCCCACACCAAGGACGAGTTCATTTCGATCGAAGACCTTGAATCAGGAGTCGAGTGTTTTACTCAGTTTATTGCTAATCTCCAGCAATACATCTGCATAAAATAGGCCCACTGAAATTCAGTGAGCCTAAGAATCTAAAATCGATTATTACAATCGATTATTACAATCGCTTACTTCTGAAGAGTGAGCTTAGTCGCACGTCCCGTTGCATTCCAGTCTTGCACATAGAGATTTCCGTCCTTATCGAATGAAAGTCCGTGTGGGGCTGAGAATACACCGATTTTCTGCTCTTCTGGCTTCACTTTGAAGTTTGCCCAGTGCTTGCGATTCGGGTTGTCACCGAGAAATGAAATAGGTGCACCATTTTTATCAAGAATGACCACACGTGATTCTAGTTCAGCTACTGCACAGTAATCACCAAAGAAGGAAACTGCACAAGGACGACGAAGATTGCTTGCGTGAACTCCAATGAATTTACCCTTCAGGTCAAAATGAACCAAGCGTCTCTTTTCACGATCTGAAACTAATAATCGTGGCTCGCCAAAACGAGTATCGATAGCAATCGTGTGCGGAGTGTTAAAATTCTCAAGTTCCTTGCCCTTACCGCCAAATGTTTGA
>CAXMOB010000348.1:0-2122 GCA_964194815.1 Vicinamibacteria bacterium
ATACCAACTCAGAAAACTTTCTGGTAAATTTATTTTGATGTAGGTTAGATGATTTGGCTTCGCATGCTGTAGATGACGTTTCGGCATATTTACTCCAAATTCAGCGTTAATCATCGGTTGAGGAGCAAGCTCCACGCCCTCTTCACGCCTCGAAGTTGAATTAAATCTACTCGAAAATTCTACCAGATACTTTTCCTCATTGGTATAAGGGCAGTAGTGAGTACCTCCACTTGATGAGCTCAGTTTCTGTGCTTTCTGAGTATTCCTTTCATTCTGTGGTTAAAACCCCTAGTCACACCAACTCAGCCGCGGTGCTCGGAGATCCCCGCCTACCTTGGCCCTGCGGAGAGTTTTGCAGTTTTTAGTCGACAGTTTTCAGTGGCTCCATTCTTCTCCTTGAGAGCATTCCTACCAATTCACGCAGATTCGTGCTTAGTGATCAGTAAACAAAAAAGGTACTCAGGATGAACCATGAGCACCTTTAAAAATCTCTTTCTATTTAAATAATTAATTCAGCACTGAACTCAGCACCGGAAGTGACGCAGCTGCCACAGCTTGGCCGTGACGCTTCATCTTCTCGTCTGGTTGAGTGATATTGATCTTCTCGGCAAGCTCAGGAAACTCAATCTTGAGAACTTCGTTAGCGGCATCGATCATTACCTGGCCACCAGCGCCTGATGTAGCACGTCCCATGATGATGAGTGTCTCGATATCATAGAACTCAGCGTAGTGAGCGATTGCGTAACCGAAGCATGTGCCGATTGTCTGGTAGATTTTAGCTGCACCTTCGTGACCTTCAAGCATTGCCTTTTGAACTTCAACAAGTTGCTCAGGGAAAGGCATGTCACCGAAATTAAATCCTGCTGTAGGAGCAAGACGTGCAACACCCTGCTGGCAGAAGAACTGAACCCCACAACCTTCGTCGCCTGACCACTCGTCGACAGGTCCGTTTTCACGGAAGTCGATTGGAGCGAATGCAAGCTCGTTGATCTGCGGAGTTACATTACCAGCACCATCAACATAACCAACAGCTTCAGATGTGCCCATTGCAACACCAAGCACGTTGTTTGTGTTCATTGTGATAGAACCGGCAAGAGCTGTCACTTCACCGTCGTTGATCACCTCGTAAGGAACACCTGGGTATTCCTTTGCCATGATTGTCTTGAAAATAGGGCGAACCACTTCTTCGTATACCTTCTCGTCTGTGATTCCACGGAAGAGTGAAGCTACGCGCACTTCGTTGTTGATGTAGATACCAGCAGATGAACCACCGATAGCGTCCACTGTTGGAAGGTGTGCTGCAGCGAGCTTAAGTGAATCAACAATACCATCATACTGATACTGTGGGTCACCCTGGAAATATGGATCCCATGGGATCTCTGTTGAGAAAATAACTTCGCCGTCGACAACAGCTGCGCACTTACGGTCAGAACCACCAAGGTCAAAACCAATACGGTTACCACCCATGTTACGACCGATAGGAGCCGCAGGAGCGTTCTCAGCTGGAATTGCTTCCGCTGTCGTTGCGATCACCTCAATGTGCTGATCGAACATTCCCTTACCGATTGTCTTCCAGTCGAAAGCACCCTTACCATCTTCTGAATAATGAGCAGTGAGGCTCTCAGCAAGTGCGTCACAACCAGCAACGTAGATGTCACACCCGCCCTTAGCCCATAAAAGAAACTTAAGAAGACGTTCAACAAACTTGAAATTAAGAGCTACGTTGTCCCCTTCGTGAGGAAGAATAGTTACATCGTTGCGGAAAATCGTGCCGTCAAGGCGACCTAGTGCAAGCTTTAGATCGATTGCCTTGTCACATGCTGCGACTTTAGCGTTGTATTCCTTGTTCCAAAGAACAGCTGGCACGAAGCCTTCATCCAATACAGGAGTTACTTTTGGTCTAATGTTCATAATAAAATTTCTGTTGCACTCAGAGAACTGCTAACACCCCTTTACTAGATGTATAGCTCTTGCCATAGAAGAAAATTCGACATGTATCTTATTTCTACCAGATTCACTAAAACATTCCAGCCTAAGCTAAATCATGACTCCCTTTTTCCATTTTTATTTCTTTGGGCCATTAAAGTTACAAGCTACATCCACAGTCTAAACCCATCCACGC
>CAXMOB010000349.1:0-1566 GCA_964194815.1 Vicinamibacteria bacterium
AATCTAACTGGTCGCAGTAAGGAAAAATAAGGAGCGAAGCGCTTCATAAGTGTCTTAATTAGGAGTTTATGAAGGCGCTAGTAGTCCTTACTCACCTTGCCACTCACCATAGGCACGGAACTTGTTGTAACGTGCTTCTAGCATTTCTTCAGTGCTCAAGGCTTGCACTTCTTTAATTTTGCGAAGCACCACTTCCTTAAAGTTATCCGCAGAACCAGTGTGGCAGTGGTGTGCTCCACCTTTAGGTTCCTTAATCACTTCATCAATGAGATTGAGTTCAGCAAGATCCGGAGCTGTGATTTTCATTGCTTCCGCAGCCTCAGGAGCATGCTTTCTATGTTTCCAAAGAATGGCAGCACAACCTTCAGGACTAATCACTGAATAGTAGGCGTTTTCCATCATCAACACTTTATCAGCTACGCCAATTCCAAGAGCTCCACCAGATCCACCTTCACCAAGCACAATAGCCACGATAGGTGTCTTGAGAAGCATCATTTCCTTAAGGTTGTATCCAATAGCCTCTGCTATATTTCGCTCTTCAGCTCCGATACCAGGAAAAGCTCCAGGTGTGTCGATCATCGTGATGACCGGTAATTTAAATCTCTCCGCGATACGCATCAAACGAAGTGCCTTACGATAGCCTTCTGGATGTGCACTGCCAAAGTTACGCATAAGGTTCTCTGTAGTATCACGTCCTTTTTGATGACCAATAACCACAACCTTCTGACCGCCAAGAGTGGCAAAACCGCCAGGCATAGAAAGATCATCACCAATGTGACGATCACCATGAAGTTCAACAAAATCTTCAAATGCGTGGGTCACATAATCCAACATAAATGGACGGTTGACGTGACGCGCAATTTGCACTCGCTGCCATGGACTAAGATTTTCATAAATCGATTCTTTAGTATCGACTAATTTCTTTTCCATCGCCTCGATCTCAGAGGCCATATCAATATCCTGCCCCGCCGACTTACTCTTAAGGCTAGCGATCTGCTCTTCAATATCTACGATAGGTTTTTCAAACTCAAGTGGCTTCATAAATGTGCGTCTATTTTGTTTAGATAGGTTGAATTATTTTTGGGTGAATGCAACGTTAATAACGAATTTCAACGAGATTTCCCTTACGAAGAAGGACTGCAAGTTCCTCCAAAAGGGCACGCTCTAGGACAGCTCCCTGGAATCCATCAACAGCCTCAAAATCATCACCCACAATTTCCATCACAGGGCTGGCAAGCTCTATGATTTTGTTTGCTCCTCTATAGAGGGAGCTAGTGGCATTCACTACTTTCCCCGTTTCAGTCAAGGCATGCACACCTTGCACTAAAGTTTTTTTAATTCCCTTTCCTTTAGGTAGAATTAAAGTCTTAAAAGGATAATCTTTAACGAAGACTTTACCATACTCCAAGGTCAATCGGCGATTTTCAATATCCACCACAAGATTAAAATGTAAGGGCATGATTAACAGCTCTTCGCCTTTGTGAAGCCGTTCCAAACCATAGAGACCATTCAACATCATAAGATTATCCAAAGTCGTCTCATTATCACGGGCAATTTTATAATAGG
>CAXMOB010000350.1:0-2788 GCA_964194815.1 Vicinamibacteria bacterium
CCCATTGGATGTGGGCGACAGATGGCTCGCACCACTCGAAGGTAGGATCTCCGTCGATGCAGATCAACGAGATATGTTCAAACTAGAATTCCTGAAGGCGAAGTTGCAACAGCTGGATCCCTTCGGGTCCTACCTTGCCCCTTGGGAAATTGTGCCGATAGAGGTGGCCCTTGGTGCTATGCCTGAAATCCAAAGTTGATTTTTTTTTGAGGGTATGTGTAGAAAAGCCGGCCTCCTACAACTCAGCATATATTCAGTTCAACGATGAATCATGATGCCACTCGCTTTGGTCTATGTCAGTATAATCAACTTCCTGTGGGCCGGGGCGATAGCACTGGGGGACCTTTTTTAAATAGGTTGCCTTTAATGAGGTCGTCTCAACTGCGGTGTTCATAGAATAATTGGTAAGGGAGTCGTCAAATAGGGCTATGGTTTGATATTCTTGAGCCAGCATCTCATCTGCGAAATGTGGATTCATTTCATAACCAGTTCTGTTAGATAGAGCCTCAATGACATCTTCGACACTTATTATGGTGACATCTTCTGTCATATGAAAAACCGCACCGTCTGAATCTTGGTATGTGACCTTAGGCGATTGTGTGGTAGAGATTTTCGCTGGACGATGATGTTGGGGATCTATGGCTTCTATAGAGCTGATTTTAGGGTGGGTGGTATCTGCTTGAGAATCCGTATTCCACCTAGGTGCAGGAGGGGTGGTGTATTCGGTGTTCTCCTCCACTTTAACTTGGTGGTTCACTTCGGATGCTGCCATAGCTTTCTTCTGGAATGCGAGTGTGTCGTGGCATGCTTCAAGTGAGCTTTCAGGAATGGGGTTGGCGTAGGGCTTTCCATTGTAGGTGTTGTAGACATTTATCGGAGGTGGAGTGATTGCTAGTATGGCGAGGTCTTCCAGTATACCTTTACTGAGTTGGTATTCCTTGATGTGCTCTACTAGCTTTTTAAAATCTCTTGGCTTTATTTGCTTTGGATTCCGTTTCCACTCATCTAGACGAGCTTTCAGTCTGAGTCCGTTCCCACAGTCGATAAGGTCGATTGCGTTCATTAGCTTATCATAATGTTTGTAGCGAGAGGTTGGTAGTTTGTTCTCACAACCAGGCTGTTGAAATAGGCCAGAGAAGTTGGCAATGTGCTCCGCCATGATGACTTCGGCGTGTTTTGTGCAGAGGTAGCGAGGGCGGTTGATCCCTCCTTTATCCCATCCCATCGCAGCATTGAGTTTGTCACCTTTGAGGGTAAGTTCGATACGAGTTGTTTGATCGCCTTCAATGATCTTGTTGAGCATATCGTCAGATTGTTGAGGCTTGTCGTATATTGTAAGCTTGGATTGTTGTTGTTTCCAACTGATAGTAGAACCTTCTTTTTTACCGTTGATCAATGTGGCTAATCCTAGCTTAGATTGCTGGCACAGTGTTGCAGCCCTAGCGAAGGTGCCATCTTTGTCAGCAACGTCGATGGATATTTCAGCCTTTGTAAATCTAGCTGATGTGGTCTTTTCGTGAGGGTCGCATTGACCAGGGATAAGTTGATCATGGTAATCACAATCTATTGCCTTGAAAAACTTTGAAGCGATATGGCTGGCTCGGGCTATAGCTATTGCAATATCGACCGGGTCGGTATGAATGATAGCGTTATGGCCAGCGAGTAAACTGTTGATGTTAAAGGCAGCTGAGGTGATAGCCATGTCCTTGACCTTAAGTGTGAGATAGTAATCAATATTTAGAGCTGTATCCGTGCTTTTCTCAATGTGTTTAAGGCCTGCTTTATCAGCTATGACCTGACAGTAATCTGGACATGCAAATGGTCGGATGTCAAAGATGATGGGGCTGGATGGTGCAACTGTGACTCTATCAAAACCAACACGACCGTTGAGGTGTGGAAGAATATTGGTGGCGAGTTCGTTGCTGAGCTTACGGCTTGCTGATGTATCTGGTGGTGTGTGAGTTGTCATGGTGTTGGATGAGTGAGGAATGAGCTAAATGCTTTTCCGTTACTTTCGCTTATCCAAATCCCATCTCGCACACATTGTCCAAATTGACTATAACTTCGCTGGAGATTTTGTCGGGGTTGCGAACCATCCGACTCATAGCACTTATCGAATTATTTGTACCAAATCAAGCACTTTCTGAAATTTTGTAGTTTGCTTTCTTGAGTTTGAAATCGGATGGATAGATTTGTGCATCGTAGATGGCTTGGGGCACTTTATATATAAACACACATAACTTACACGCTTACCTTACAACCACTCTCTACCTTAGTGAGTTACAGGAATGTTTAAGTTTTTTTCTTTGGTGGCTATAACTGTATGCAAGTGATCACGTGGAGCGTGTTGGATGTGCTCTAGAATTGGAGCTTCTTAGCACGTCGCTTCGCTCCGTCCTGAGGCAAGGTGAAGCAGTGACTACATGTCTGAACTTCAGCCACTAGCTACTCCTTTGCATCATTATTCATAGAGCCCTGTAATTCCTCCTTGTCGCAGGTCCTGAGTGTAGTGTTGTCACGTGGTGAGCGTAGCGAACAAGTGGCAATGCGAAGCGAGGGAGAGCCTACAACGGCGTCAACATCAGTGCACGAGCGGTCTTATGTGATGTCTGGCATCTGGGCTTACAATGTTGTCGGCTTTGCTTCACTGCTGAGAGACGCCTTATCATGGGAAGGAACTCTACAAAGGATCAAGGTTCATCATGTTCTTCTTAGTTCCTATGCAGTGCATTAGGCTGAAGATAATACGAGGCGGTAGCCGAAGGATTATCCAGCCATGCGATATGAG
>CAXMOB010000351.1:0-11027 GCA_964194815.1 Vicinamibacteria bacterium
TTTGCTTATTCATTTCCTGAAATTTTTCCTCGTCGTTGTTTTTTCTGACTATGCTTCTTCTTATCATCTAGCATCCTCCTCTTCTGACCGGGGGACCGTTGCCTCTTTTGCCGACGTATCTTCTCACGCTCCTGCCTCTTCGCCATTGCCTTATCACTCTTCAAAGTTTCAAGTCTTCGGCAAAGTTCCTCACGTGCCTGCATACGGTTCGTTTCCCTAGATCGACTCGATTGACATTTTACCTCAAGATTTTTCCAAATAAGCTGCACGCAACTAGCTGTTTTGTTGACCTTCTGTCCCCCAGAGCCAGAGCCTAAAATAAAATTCTCGGTCAAATCAGACGCGTTCACTCCTAGCTTCACTAGACGCTTTTCGATCAGTTCCCATTGTTCTGAGGAGGCCATGGGCTAACCATACAAATGAAAGCCCAATATGACAAGATCAGTTCCCAAAGAGCTGGCATTGGCCACACAAATACATATCGATAGATTTCCTTCGTCTCAACATTATGAATCCTCCATGGGCTTTGTATCACCATTCATTTCCACGGCCCTAACTTAAAATCGAATCGACCTCGTCAGAACTTAGCCCTGTCATCATCGTCTCTTCATCCACCGTCGCTCCAATAAGTGCCTGCTTCTTTTGTTGAAGTTGAATGATTTTCTCCTCCACTGTACCACGCGTGACCAGTTTGTAGACGTTAACTGGCTTAGTTTGACCAATTCGATACGCCCGATCAGTCGCTTGAGCTTCTACAGCTGGGTTCCACCAAGGATCGAAGTGCACCACCATATCGGCAGCAGTTAGATTTAATCCATAACCACCAGCTTTCAAACTGATCAAAAATGCAGTTGGCCCATTGTCCTTTTGAAATTGTCTCACCACTTCACCACGGTTCGAGGTCGAGCCGTCAAGGTAACTGTAACTCACCGAGTTTTCATCAAGAGCTGCTTTAATCAACGCTAACATAGAAGTGAACTGACTGAATACAAGAAGCCTATGGCCACCCAGTCGGGCTTCCTCAACCAATTCTAGAAGTCGCACTAACTTGGCCGAAACCTCATGAATTGGTAAGCCTGCAAGTTCATCACCCAGCAAGCGCACATCGCAACAAGCTTGGCGAAGACGTAACAACACCGTAAGCATCTGCATCTTTGCTCTGCCACCACCAAGTTTCGCAGCGTCTTGCACTTGCTCGACACCTTTTCGATGAAGCTCTGCATAAGTTGATTGTTGCAGTGTCGTGGGTTCACACCACACCACCTGCTCAATCTTAGGTGGCAGATCCTTCGCTACCTCTTGCTTCGTTCTACGCAACATAAAGGGCTCTACACGCAAACGCAAACGCTTGAGGGTTCCCAAATCTGGCTGCGACCCACTACAGGGCTTAACATAGCGTTGGATAAAGTCCTGCTTTGTCCCCAAATACTTCGGCATCATCCATTCGTAAATCGACCACAAATCCTGCAACGCGTTCTCTACTGGAGTTCCAGTTAGAGCTATACGCCTTTCCACTTGAAGCGACCTCAATGCCTTAGCCGAATGGGTGTCTGGGTTACGAATAACACTGGCCTCATCAATTACCACAGCACCAAAATCGATTTCTTTATACAGTTCCAAGTCACGTGCAATCAAAGCATAACTTGTGATCACAATATCGTGAGTCATCAAACTGGAAAACTTTTCCTTACGGCTGGATCCATGCATTATCTGGACATTGAAGTCTGGGAAAAACTTATCGGCTTCATCATGCCAATTTTCTAACAAAGAGGTAGGACACACTACTAAACATGGTTTACGTTCCTCTTGCTGTAATAAATAAATCAATGCCAGAGTTTGAAGTGTTTTACCCAAACCCATGTCATCAGCTAACAAAGCAGCAGATTCATTTTTTACACGTTGGTAAAGCCATGCTATTCCTTCCTCCTGATACTCACGCAGAGTCTCTTGAATATTAACGGGTAGCTTTTTAATACATGCTTCAGAATCTACGCTGAGGCTCGTTCCGTAGTATTGCTTCACCCGCTTAAGGTACGCACCTTGGTGAGCCGAAACATAATACTTGCCAGCCTCTTGACGAGGATCCACATCCTTCAACACCTCCCCCATCATCTCCGCATCAAAAGCCGAAATAATCACTCGCTTACCATTCTTCGTTGTGCCTGAGCGTTTGCCAGTGCGTAGCATCTTCTCGATCATCCCCCGAGGAATCACCTTGCCGTCATCCGTTTGAAAACCATAGTCAAACGCCAACCAATCTTGCCCCGACCCTTCAATCTGGATATCTGGCTTCACTCGCACCACACTTTGCTGAATTGTTGCCAGTCGCTGCCCACTCTCGATCGTCCACACTTTCTTAAGCTCAGCCATGCCACCTCCTAAGAAATCAAGCACATTTTCTTCGCCATCGAGCTCCCATCGACCATCACTGACTTGGTTAAAACCACATCTACGCAACTGAAACATCGCTGTATTTTCTTCCTCACGACTCCGCATTAGCCAGACCCCTTCGCTATTGCGATCTTGAATAGGGAAGCTATCCTCAGCAGTGCTAGCACCAGCAACTATCTTTAGGCCACCTGGGTATCTCGCCGTCAACCTCGCAGTTAATTTGCTTAATGATCCTTCTACACTGAGCACAAAATGCACGTGAGCCGGCATCACACGTAAATTGGCTAACAGATCGAACTGCCCCCAATCAAACACTTTCTCCCAGATTTCAAAATCACGAATCACGTGCTTTGCTGGCAGGAACAAATCACCTCCATTCGCCAAGCGTTCGACTTGACCTGCATTTAGAGTCGATTGCTTCAACTTCGGTATCGCAAAAATCCGTTGTGACACATCCCACACACCAATCGTTGAACCTAGATGAACATAACTCACCCCATCGTCCTGAAGGGTTTTGAATCCTACGCGGTCGCCATCCATCTCCACCCTCACCGGCAATCTCACAGATGCTCCAACAAAGTGCACACTATCCTCCCCAGCAGTCAATCTCGGGTTCATTTCTAATGCGGTAAGAAATCCTTCAACATCAGCACCACGTAACGCCAGCATCGGCGGGATTTCTCGCAGTCCCGTTTGATGCACCCACGCACACAGTCTCAAATCGTGACCTGTGACCTCACGTTCTTCTTTATGAATTCTAAAGGAAATCCCATTGGCTAGGTGATCAGGAAAATTTGGTGAAAACTCTACGCGTAGAGCCTCCGCCTCAAAGGCTGGAGCCGCTGCTACTTCCTTCTTTTTAGGAGCCCATTCGCTTGACTCGCTCTCTCCCAAAATCGCACATAGCATTAAGGCTACAGCATGCTCGCAAATAGCACCAGTGCGTCGCGTCATCATGCAGGTGCACTTATTCTCAACTTCATGTTCACCAAGAATGAGCACACGCACGCGACGTGGTTTTTCGCCACGTCCCACCAAGCCAACTACCTCAGAGTGATCAACGTTCACCTCAGCTTGCTTCACCGTGCCACTTTTCCATAGAGAACGCCCGGCCTTGAGCACTTTCCAGCCCGCAACCTTGCCGATCCATTGCTCGGTGATTTGCATGAGACTAGGTTAACTGTTGAATTGTGTTTCAGCTAACAACTTATAAGTGCCGCCCTTTGCCATCAGTTCATCGTGTGTCCCTTGCTCAGCAATGGCACCCCCTTGCACCACAAGAATTTTATCGGCATCCTTCACAGTGCTTAAACGATGAGCAATGATCAATGAGGTCCGGTTCTTCATTAATTCTGCTAGAGCCTCCTGAACGAGGAGTTCACTTGCTGAGTCCAAAGCACTAGTTGCCTCATCTAGCAGAAGAATCTTAGGGTCAGCTAAAATCGCACGAGCAATCGCAACACGTTGACGTTGACCACCCGACAGTTTCACACCACGAGGCCCCACTAAAGTTTCATACCCCTCAGTAAACTCATCGATGAAATCATGTGCATTGGCTTTTTTCGCAGCCTCCTTAACTTCATCAGCTGTTGCTCCAGGTCGACCATACGCAATATTTTCGAGAATTGAGCCACCGAATAACAAGACCTCTTGAGGAACCACGGCCATCGCAGCACGTGCATTGCCAAGTCCTACTTCATCAAATGACTTTCCATCAAACATTACACTACCCTTATCTACATTGTAGAAGCCAAGAAGCAGTGAGAAAATAGTCGATTTACCGCTACCACTCGGACCTACTAGTGCCAATCGCTGGCCAGGTTCAACAGTAAGGTTCACTCCATCGAGCACCTTCTTATCAGGACGTGATGGATAGGTGAATTCGACATCTTTAAGCTCCAAACCACCAATTTCAATAGTCGCAGCTAAACGATCTAAGTCCTCAGTAGGCTCATCCATAAGTTCACGGATACGTTCCGTAGCTCCTGCAGTCTTCTGTAACTGGCTCATCACTTCAGGGAACGACCCCAACGGAGCAGCCACAAAAATGGAAAATAAAACGAACAACACAAAATTGCCCTCAGATATATCTCCATCGATCAACATTTGAGCACCAAACCAAACCACTGTCGCAATAGTGCCCAACAGCGTGAAAATAATAAAGCTGGTGAAGGCAGCACGAGCTTTAGCTCCTTGTAGGGTAACCCCCATAAAGCGTGACAAGGATTCCTCGTAACGATTTTGTTCAAAGTCCTCATTACCAAACGACTTCACATCTGCAATCGACTGAACGGACTCTTCGATCACCACATTGGAGTCAGCTAAAGCATCTTGTGCCTGCTTTGAAAAACCCTTAATCTTACGCCCAAAAATAGCAATCGCTAATATTACCAAAGGAATACTACATAGCATAATCAAAGAAAGCTTCGGTGAAGCAATGAAGATGAACACCAGTCCACCTAGTAAGGTGACAATCATTCTTGCAAACTGAGGCACTGTCGTCAGTAGAGTCTCTCTCAACACCCCTAAGTCATTCGCCACACGTCCACTCAACTCTCCAGAGCGCGATTCCATATAATAGCTCATCGGCAATCTCACCATATTGGCGAAAACTCTCTTCCGAATATCCGTCAAAGCAGATTCACCAGCCTTAATGAAGCCGCGAACACGAAAATAAGAAATAATTGCCTGCACAAGGAGAACCGCAATCAAGGTCAACACCACGCGGTTTACTTTAGCTGCCAATGCAGTCGTATCAATGTCACTATGGTCAGCCCCCAATGGCCCACCAATCAAATCGGCCAGAAAGTACGGGAACGCCAAGGATAAGGCAGCTGTGAAAAACAATGCAGCCAATGATGGGATAAAGATCATCTTATACTTCCCCATATAGCCATAGAGCCCCATGGCATCTTTAAGACTAGCACCCGCTTTTCCTCTTTTTTTGTCCACTTTCGACATGCGGGAATACCACACTAGAATTGCTTTCCGGTCAACCCATTGCTGTATGTATAAAGCGTTTCCGATCTCCTAAGTATGCCCTACACATAGAGAAACGGTCGACGCAATAGCATTGCGAAGCTAACTTACAGTCGCACAGAGCTTGGACGTAGAGGTAAGGCCTTACGTGCTTCACGCAAGGTGCTAAAGCGCTTTTCTACTTTAGGTTCAGCAATGCGATGGAGCCATTCAACAAACTCGCCCGGCAAGTCATCACGGTAGTCCCCAATATCGGTCTTAACACCATCCTTATGAGACTGTTTTATATCCTCTAGTTCCATTCCAACCAAAGGATGACCTCGAAGCACCAAAGTCAGCATCAGCTGAGCAAAAATATAAATCGTAGTTTTCTCCCCTTCAACTCTGCCTTCAAATTGCTCAGGTGCAGCCCACTCAGTTCGCACACCTGGTAAAGCTTTTTTATCCAAAGTCGTTAGTGCCATTACCTCACTCACGCCAACATCCATCAAGAAATAGCGTCCTGAGGAAAAAGAGCGGGCTTCCCGTATCACAGAAAATGTATTTAAAGAATAGTGGTGAAAACCATAATGCGAAGCAACCTCTAGAGAATCCATCACCTGCAAAGCAATGGCATAATAGCTTTCATAGTCCATTTCCTTATCAAGCCAGTCTTGAATACGTTCGCCATTCTCCCAAGCATAGACAATAAATGCCCCAGCCTCATAGAGACCACCATCAAGTATCTTAGGAATGTTGGGATGCTCAACACGCGTCAAATCAGCTAAAATTTCCAAGAATTGAACCGACCAATCAGGCCGTTCAGACTTAAAGAATAACCTCAATTTCACCGGACGACCCATCTGTAGGTCTTGAGCTCGGTAGACCATCACTCGCTCGCCACTACGTAAGCAATCAAATAAGCGGTAACGCCCAGCAAGCACTACATCTTGATCTACCTCATCCACGCTCCCTAGAAGCAAGGCCTCCCTTTTCGCTAGCGATGTGTTTAGAATCGTCTCTTCATTATAGAGTGGTTTCTCAGCTACCCCCCTTGTGACAGTTAAAGAAACCTCTTCAACTTCCTTAACCTTTGCTTCCGCGTGCTCTAATGCTTCCACAATCGCGTCCTCAAGTTCCACAATGGATGCAAATCGCATTTTAGGGTCAGTTCGGATAGCTCTGAACACCACCGGATAGAGCGGTCCCAGTAAATGCCTTTTATCAATTTCCTGTTTAATCAGGTTGTCTGGTGTGTAGCCAGTCAAAAGCTGACAAAGGGTTGCCCCAATCGCAAAAATGTCTGACCGTGCATCAATTAAATGCGGAGAGCGTGTCATCTCTGGAGCCGCAAATCCAGCAGTCCCCATGATCAGGTCACCTGATGTATAAGGTAAATAGCCACATTGCTTAGCAATTCCAAAGTCCACTAACTTTGGCTCCCCGTCCGAAGTCAGAATGATATTTGCCGGTTTGATGTCCCGATGCACCACATCACGGTTATGTGCATGGCGAACTCCGAAGCATAGCTTCAATATAATCTGGGCGGCTTCTTTTACACCAAGCAATTCCTCCTGAATATGTTGTTCTAGTGATTGCCCAGAGGCATACTCCATCACCAGATACGGCAACTCACCAACTACACCAAAATCGTGGATCGCCACCAAATTCTGATGGTTTAACTTTGCTATAATCTTCGCTTCATTCGTGAAGGCTTCAAAAAACGTTTCACTTCGCGAATAACGACGCGGTAAGATCTTGATTGCAACACTACGCTCTAAGCTCTTTTGTTCAGCTAAATAGACCGCCCCCATCCCGCCAATGGCGATGAGTGATTTAAACTCATATCCGTCAAAAAGTTCGTTTAACTCTTCAATCTCTGGAGCGTGCGAACGCTCAAATGGCATGATGGAAGATTCTTTATCCACAAATTCTATTCTATTCTATTTTTTAGGTAACAATTGCGAAAGATTTGCCGCAAAAAGCGGGCCTCCGATTCCACCACGGTAGACAATTTGCCCATTGGCGTCCACTAAATAACAATATGGAAGCTGACTCACTCTGAATTTTTTAGAAATGGCTCCTTTGACATCCATGAAGTTCTTCCAAAGCACAGTGCCTTCACCAATCAACTTACGCACTTCCTGCACATCATCCAATGTCACACCAATAACCTTAAATTTCTTATCTTTATTCCCCAACTGCATCCTATTCAGACCTTGAGCAAATTCAGGGAAATTTGCCATATGTTGGCTCCAAAAGAACACCATCACCGCTGAGCCCTTGTTCTCAACTAAGGCATGGCGACGACCAATGGCATCAAATCCTTCAATCAATGGAACTGGGCGTCCCACTTCTAGGTTATTTACTATATACAAGCGCTCACCAGTGAGTTCGCCTACCGTCTTGTTCCCAACTTTTACATCCCACGCATGCTGAATTGCAGTTTTAAAATAGTTCAATGCTTGGCGAGAAGTCTTGCCATCTAACTGACCCAATTGCTCCAGAGTCCCGCAAGCGAATGCCGCTGCACCGAGCACCTTCTTATTTGTCTCAGCATGTAGTTCATAGACTTGGCGAGCTATTTCTAACTTCTTCGCTTGTGCATGATTTAAAGGATTTGTGCGGAAAAGTAACGACACGACAAACTCACCAGCGTGCTGAGAGCGCATGTGATGCTTTTCAAAATACTGCATGAAAATATACTCGCGATCCAATATCTGAGGAATTTCCGAGCCCGTCACCTTTTTAGAAATAGTCAACTGTGGGTGATTGCGAATCAACCATGCCATGTGTGGAACTGCCCAATCCTGCCGAAGATGAGGATTTATAGCCTTCATCACAGCTTCTGCATAAGCTAGGCTGTCGGGGCGAACTTCCATCAATTTTTTCTGCTCAGCTGGTGACGTTGCGCGATCCAACTTGGCACTCCAAATCTTCACATTGCGGTCATGCTCAGTCGTCAATGCCAATGCTGTTCCCTGTGGAGTCTTAGCAAAGCTTGTAGCTACCAAGAAAAAAGTGATAAATAGGTGGATCAACAATCTCATGGGCGAGACCATATCAATATCCTTCAATGTGGCAAGTCATCTTGCTAAATTCGCCTCGACATCTTTCCTCATCGCGGCAACATTGCAACTACTATGAGCATCGTAGAAACCATCACTGTAGACATGAAAGACGCAATGCGTGCCAAAGACAAGGTAGCACTCACTGCTATCCGTGCACTCAAAACAGCTATCACCAATGCTGAAAAAAGCGGTGCCGGCGAAGTTGATGACACAGATATCATCAGCATCATCCGTAAACAAGTTAAACAACGCCTCGATTCCATCACCCAATACAATGATGCAGGCAGACCTGAACTAGCCGAAATCGAACAGTCCGAAATCGCCATTTTAGAAAAATACCTTCCTCAGGCACTTTCTGAAGAAGAAATCAACAGCATAGTGGCAACAGCCATCGCCGATCTAGGTGCCAGCTCAATGGCCGATATGGGCAATGTGATGAAAGCTGCACAAGTGAAATGCCAAGGCCGTGCTGATGGCCGAGTGCTCTCATCCGCTGTCAAATCAGCACTCTCCGCTTAATTCTCAATCCACAATAATCTCCGAGCTCCGTCTGTCCACCAAACCCCAACGGGGCGAACTTTCAAAGCCTAGGGCATCGCCCGAGGACTTTGAGTCAATCTCCGACATCAGCCCTGAAGGGGCGACCTAATCACACACTTCGACCAAACCAATCATGAAAATAGGCGTTATCATTGTTGCTGCTGGATCTAGTAGACGCATGGGCTTCGACAAGCTCATGCACCCGCTAGCCGGAAAACCCGTGCTCCAGCACAGCATCGATGCCTTCACTTCACTTGCCCAGGTCGACGCCATTGTCGTGGTCACCAGCGAGGAGCGCTTTAAACAGCTCACCCCTCACCCAAAGCTCATCCGTGCTGATGGAGCAGCGGAACGTCATCTATCTGTCTCAAATGGCATAAATGCCCTGCCCGCTGAGCTCGACCTCATCGCGGTCCATGACGGAGCTCGACCTCTAATAACCCAACAACAAATCCTCAAGGTTTGTGAGCAAGCTCAAATCCATCAAGCGGCAACGAGTGCATGCAAAGTCACCGACACCATGAAACGCAGTGACGCAAATGGATTCTCTAGTGCGTCGGTCGACCGCGAAAACCTCTGGGCGATGGAAACCCCTCAAGTCTTTCTCGCCCCACTCCTTCTTCAAGCTTACCAACATGTCTCTAAGCACAAACTCCTCGTTACCGACGAAGTCAGTGCTCTAGAAGCTATCGGCGTGCCCACCAAATTAGTGCACAACACCACAGAAAACCTCAAAATCACTTTCCCAGAAGACATCGCATCAGCCGAGTTCACCCTAGCTAGGTTTAATAGATGACCTTAAGCAGTCGCACACTGCGACTGATCTCTTAATAGGTAGACGTGGATCTCCGAGCATCACGGCTAAGTTGACTCGACATCAAAATTCACCTCCAAGCTTAGTAACACAACCCTGACAAGGTGACCTTTTCCAAGAATCCACTTTTACAATGAATTCCACATTTAATCAATCCGACCTCAACGGTTTCAAACTCGCTACCGCAAACGTCCCTTCAGTTGAAAGTGCTTCACTTGGTATCTTTATCCCAGTCGGTTGTCGCCATGAAACCGCTCCCGTCGCTGGCGTCAGTCACTTCTTGGAACATATGATCTTCAAAGGCACCACCACCCGCTCGGCCTCACAACTGGCAATCGAAGCGGAGGGCAATGGCATCACCATGAATGCCTACACCACCGAAGACCACACCATGTTAGAGATGCGTGGCCCCAAGGAAAACCTCGATCTCATGATCGAACTTTCTGGCGACATGTTGTGGAACTCAAAGTATGACATCGGTGACATCGATAACGAACGCTCAGTCATTGAAGAAGAGATCATTGGTTATGAGGAATCACCAGCGGACCATGTCCACGACCTCCTCTCACGGGCACTTTGGGGCGACCACCCATTAGCCTATTCGATCACAGGCAATGAAGAAACCCTCGCCAACATTGACCAACAAGCCTTACTCAACCACCACAATGCACACTACCTCAGCAAAGGGATTTGTGTCGCTGCAGCTGGTAACTTTGAACATCAACAGGTCAAAAATGCCGTGAGCGAGCACTTCCCTACACTTTCAAAGGTCGCTCCAACCGCCAGCCCAATGAGAGAGTTCGCACCAAGCTCAATAGTAGAACATCGCGACATCGAACAATCCCACCTTTGCCTTGGTTTTAAAACCGAAGGCCGCCAAAGCTCAGAACGCCATGCACTTCGACTCATCAGTCTCATCCTAGGAGAAACCATGAGTTCGCGCTTATTCCAACGCCTCCGCGAAGAACTCGGCCTCTGCTATTCCATTCACACCGACTTCAACCTGTTCGAAGAAATCGGCAACTTTAACATTTGTGCGGCCTTCGATTCCGAGCGACTCGACCAGGCTCAAAACGAACTCCACGCAATCCTCAACGGCCTCCACACCTCGCCAATCACGCAACAAGAGTTAGATCACGCCAAACGCTTCGCTATCGCCCAGAATAGAATCAACCTCGAAGGATCTCAACCCTACATGCAATGGGCCGGCGACTCAACCCTCTGCTACAACACCATCATTGACCCGAGTGATG
>CAXMOB010000352.1:0-9827 GCA_964194815.1 Vicinamibacteria bacterium
GCCCGTAGGACCTTGAGAGCATTCGCGTAAATTAGTGAGATTCGTGCTTGGATCCCCTGCATTTATTTTCAGTACTTCTGCACCTCCCATTCATTCTTTAGTTCAATGTTCACTTCGTCACCATCACTAGTGATTTAGCTACAATTAGAAATATTCTTGATTTGTGTGAACTATGCGGCAGAGATAGAGGTCACGTATGCAACGACGGAATCTCAACTCAGTCGAACTTGGCTTTGTAGAATATTTCTCAGAAGCGGGAAAGCTCTTTGGACTGCCCAAATCTGTGGGGGAAATCTACGGACTTGTCTATAGTTCACCTCAACCATTGTCGATGGATGATCTTATTGACCGTTTAGAGATTTCAAAGGGATCCGCCAGCCAAGGGCTCAAGGTATTGAAGAGTGTAAATGCCCTTATCGAATCGGCCGAGGGTCGTAAATCCTACTACACTGCGAATATAGAGCTCAAATCATTGATCGCCGGCGTCCTCAGTGGTCAAGTGAAGCCCTTAATGAGCTCAACAAAAAAGACGATCAAGCAACTCAGCTCAAATAGCTCTGAGGAACTCGACCCCAAGCTCAAGGCATTTTACGCCATTCGAATTTCAAAGCTTTCCACCTGGCGTCGACGTGGATCATTCATTATCCCGCTGATCTCAAAAGTTCTTGGCCGAGGAGTATAGAAAAGCCTTCTTCAACAATGGGGCAAGTGACTCAATTTGAGTCGCTTGCCACCTTTTCTTCCCAGTTCCTGATTCTAGTCTGACTAAATCAGGTGTCATGGCACACTTTTTCACTGCTTAGACTCGACAAAAGGTCGGATTTAACCCACTAAGCGTGACCAATTTCCTCCATTTTTAGAAGAAATCGATTATGCGAACTCATACATGTAACCAAATCAGCCGTGAAGATCTAGGCAAAAGTGCCACTCTCATCGGATGGGTAAAGTCCAAGCGCGACCAAGGAGCTGGCCTTATTTTCATCGACCTCCGCGACCGCGAAGGCGTGACCCAAGTTGTCTTCAAGCCGGAAAATTCTAAAGAGAATTCCGACATTGCTGAGTCATTCCGTGCTGAAGATGTGATCCAGGTCACAGGTGAAGTTCACGAACGTCCAGAAATCGACGGTCAATCCACCAACAATGCCGACATCGCAACCGGTGAAGTAGAGCTCGTCGTTTCTGAGGTGAAGGTCATCAACCGCTCTGAAGTACTTCCTTTCCCGCTCGATAAGCCACTCAACAACGAAGACCTTCGTTTGAAGTATCGCTTCCTCGACCTTCGTCGCCCACAAATGGCTCGCAACTTGCAGTTGCGTCACCGTATCACCAAGACAACGCGTGATGTGCTCGACGAAAATGGTTTCCTCGAAATCGAAACTCCAATTCTTTCCAAATCAACTCCTGAAGGAGCTCGTGACTTCCTCGTGCCATCACGCATGCACCCAGGATCATTCTACGCTCTTCCACAAGCACCACAGCAATACAAGCAGTTGTTGATGTGTGGTGGTGTTGAGAAATACTTCCAAATCGCTCGTTGTTTCCGCGACGAAGATCTCCGTGCAGACCGTCAGCCTGAGTTCACTCAGATCGATATCGAGGCCTCATTCGTAGAACAAAACGACGTCATTGGCCTCGTTGAAGGTCTCATGGGCCGCATCTTCAAGGAATCAATCGACGCTACCATCCCAGCGACTTTTGACCGTATTACATACCATGACGCGATGAACGTTTACGGTTCTGATAAGCCAGATCGCCGATACGGAATCACACTCAAATGCCTCAACGAGGTATTTGCACAATCTAAGTTCAAGGTCTTTTCAGGTGCTCTTAAAGCTGGTGGTTGTGTCAAAGCAATCAACGCAAAAGGATTTGCTAATGCTTCGACCGGTCAAATCGACAAACTCACAAAGGCTGCTATCGAAGGTGGTGCTCGTGGACTTGCCTACATTCAAGCACGTGGTGAAGACGTTAGTGAATGGCGTTCACCTATCACTAAGTTCCTCAGTGAAACTGAACTTCAGCAATTAAAGGAAACCATGAACATCGAAGCTGGTGATCTCATCCTCTTCGGTGCTGGTGACTGGTCCACCGTATGTGATGTTCTCGGACGTGTGCGTGTGATGTGTGCAAATTTCCTCGACCTGCTTAAGGACAATACAGAACTCAACTTCCTTTGGGTGACAGAATTCCCACTCCTTCACTTCGATGCTGAAGAAGAAAAATGGCACGCTGTCCACCATCCATTCACTCGCCCAGTCCCAGAAGACGAAGCGAAACTCATGGCTGGCGAATACGAAGGTCTTAAGGCCCAAGCTTACGACGTTGTTCTCAACGGTTACGAGCTCGGTGGCGGATCTATCCGAATCCACGAAAAGGATCTTCAAGACTCAATGTTCACTGCTCTCGGAGTCAGTGAAGAAGAGAAGTCATCTATGTTCGGTCACATTCTCGACGCATTCAGCTACGGTGCTCCTCCACACGGCGGACTAGCTCTCGGACTCGACCGCATCGCGATGCTCGTCACAGGTTCTGACTCTATCCGTGAAGTGATCGCTTTCCCGAAAAACAACAAGGGATCAGACCTCATGTCAGCATCACCTGCTGAAGTGGATCATAAGCAACTTCGTGAACTTTACATCAAGAGCACAAAGAAGGACAAGGTGGCACCAACGCCAGCTCCTGCTCCTGCTCCTGCTCAGTAAGCAATAGCAACACATTCTTTAAAAGCCGTGATGCATCGAATGCATCACGGCTTTTTTGTGCCAACGAATAAGTTCCTGCTGCCAAGAAACTAGCTATCCACGCGTCCCTTGAAGATAGCCGCCCCAAAGTAAGGCACATCCTATTTTTCTAAATCAGCAAACACACCCGTGGCATTCTTCACCGAGAGGCGTGGATTTTGCTTCACTTGATTCTTATGATACGCCTTCCCTGCCGCAGCGCGGATCTCTTTGACTCCTCCACCCTTCAGCCACACCTCAAGTCCATCATGTAACAAAAAAGATCCTGGATACATCAACGAGCGGGTCATTAACACAGGCTTTGCCCCAGCCTTGGTAATTCGATCAGAAAAATAACGATCACTCAAACAACACAACACAGCAACCTGAGTTTTTGTTGTTTTCTTCGCCACGACGCCATCAGCGGCAACCATATCCATTAAGGCATTATGCCCGATGTAACATACAAAATCAAATTCTCCAGAAGCCACTGCCTTTTCATAATCGATGAAACATTGCTTCATCGAGGTGCCTTTGTAAGCCGATGCCACGAGTGTCGACTTGCTTACCTTATGGGTAAAAAGCACCTCGCGGAGCACGTCATCGCTTAGAGCTTTCTTCACCTCCCCTTTTGTCCACTTCGCACTCTTTCCAAAGACCTTAGGCAAGCCATCCGAACATCCCCAATAAAGATTGGCATCTGGCTTATCGCCATCACCAATCACTCTACCCACCTTGACGATCCCCTGCGATTCGTTGTCGCAGAGAGCCACAAACACACGGATCTTTTTAGGAGCCGCGCTGCCGAAACAAGTGAACAGCAGCGAGAAAAATAAAAACATCACACTTTGCATGACATCAATATGTCAATCTAGCAGATGATTCACAATAAAATTCCTAGTAAATTAGCCTGAGAAAAAATAGTGCTCACTCACTCAACTGTAGGCTTGATGCTGAACCTATGCCCAGTGTAGTCTCATTGGTAATGAAATTCTCATTATTAGTTCTAGGAGTTTTGACTTCGGTTCATCTACACGCTGCGGTCATTGATAACTTTACACAAGCCACCAATGATCGCTTCACCAATGACGCATCATTCATTGGTGCTGGCTACGATTGGTCTGGTGTTGGTAGAACAGCTGATGGAAATTGGGTAACACTTCTTGGAGATAATTATTTTATTGCTGCCAATCATTTCCGGCCAGCTGTAGGTGAACAAGTATTATTTGAAGGCCATCCTACTGGCTACACGGTAACTGGCGGTCAACGTATTGGCTCTACTGACCTGTGGATTGGCTACACTACACAAACCATCGATCTCAGTCTGAAACGTTATTCCATCACTACCTCTGCAGCCACTGATCTTGCTAGCACTGGGCTGGTCGGCTCCACACTGTTCACTAGTGGAAACGGAACCTCCACTGGTGGTCCATTTAATCATGTGGTCGGGCAAAATCAGGCGGAAAGCTGGATCTCAGAGGGAACTAATACTTTTGCAACTCCTGAAATGATACTGGCTTTTGTCGATGGAATGGGCAACCCCAGTAATGTAGGATGGGATCAAATCATCATGTTTCAAAATTCGCTAGGTGATAATGTGAACAACTACCAAACTCACGAATCTCAACTAGTGAACGGAGATTCAGGATCCCCACTCTTTTCCACCTCTGGGGGTGACCTCATCCTCGAAGGAATCGCATACGCAGTCAGCATCGATCTTCCAGGAAACTTTATCGACACTGCAGGCGACTTCGACAATCCTCTGATCACCACAGACGACGCCAATCCAGATAAGAGTGAGCTACGTAATGCGTCCTATTACACTTACACAGGAGCCTACACCACAGAGATCGACGCCTACATCGCCACCATCCCAGCAGGGGTGCCAGAACCTTCCATCTGCGTCCTCACTTCGCTCTCTGCCTTAGCACTACTTCGCCGCAAGCGCTCATAAAGTCAACGTTCTCTCTGCTCTATAGCCTCAACCGTCTCTCTCCACTGAGGACTGACGAGAAAATACTTATTGGAGCCATCCGTAAACATCACGCAGCGTGACTGAGATGCTGTGATTAATTCAGCACGGCTCACTTCAGCTAACAACTTTAATAAAGTATCGTCGACACAGCATGGCCACAGGTGCTTAGGAAGTAACCATAAAGAGCCATCAAAAACTGAGCTCATCAATTGTGTATCACTAACCCACTGACCACGCACGGCATCAGCGGACAAATCGACAACCTCTAGTGGCCCACACTCAAATGGGTCAAAGAAACACCCATAGACCAGATGTTGCGTTTCAAAATCATCAATACCATAGCCATCAGACACATACTGCCGAGCCAGTGGCAAACTTCCCATCGCTAATTGATGATCAATCATGTGTTGCCGCTTTCGTTCCCAACAATCACGGGCATCAGGCCCTGGCCAATGTGCTCCCTGTGCTGTATCCACCCCGAGGTAGAACTTCACGGCTAATTCAAGATGGATCGGTTTATCCTCCACCTTGATTAGAAAGTCTAACTCCCCTACTGTCTTTCTACCTCCACCAGCAAGTGGCTCAAACAACTGGATGCTCTTGGCAATCAGCTCAATTGTCTCAGATTGCTTTAACAGACACTCTAACGCATCCTCATAAAGATGACCGAGCTTTTGGTTAAAATTCAATAGGCTAGACTGTGGAGATAGGCACAATCGCGTTTGGTCAAATGCCGAAAATCCGCCTAAGTGCTGAAACAACAATGGCGATTGCACAAGGCTTCTAAAAAGCAAACGACTATGACCTAGCTCGTTCACTTACAGAGTCTCAATTTGATAAATGACCACTGCAGTTCCTCTGTCGCACTTCCGCACCGAACGTTTGACTCGGCAACCTAAAAGCTTCTCCATCGCCCGAATTTCCAAATTCATCGCAGATGGGTATTTTTCAAAAATAGGTTTCATCGGATGATGGTATTCTTCAATCACAAAGCCAGTCTTAGGATTATACTCACAACGGCAAAAACAACCTTGCTGCTGGCGAAGGTCGACTAGCCGTGTGGCCTTCTCGACTAAGGATTTACCTTTAGAAATTCGGTCTTTCCACTTCTCTACAATTTTATCAAAGTGAACAAAAAGCAGCTTCTCGGGAGCCATTTCACCATATAATTGTCTCACCCCCTCCATCACATCGAGAGTCAATCCTACACCAACTTGCGGAAAGAGTGGCTCACATTGCGGCGTGAGCCGATAAAGCTTTTCAGGGCGGCCAGCTTCCTTGCGGGGCACACGCCAAGTTTTGAGATAGCCCAAGCCTTCTAGCTTAACGCAATGTTGCTTCACCCCCATGTAGCTCATCCCTAATTCCTTAGCCAGTTCAGTCACCGACTTCCCCTCGGATCGCTTGATCGATTCGACAATAGCCATCACATGTGACTTAGAGAGGTCGTGGAACGCTTGAGGAAACATAGTTGCCAGAACCGTAATCGCACGCCAACAATTGGTCAACCACACAAACTTCACGATGGCACTTTCTTATCACACTCAAATTCACTCAGATATTTGGTTTAATGCTTCCCTAAATGAACTGAGCCCGCATATATTAATGTCAGTGGACAATAAATGCCCGTTTGACATGTCGATTTCTTAAGTTACATTGCCGCCGAAATGCACTACGATTCAATGATTCCATTCCAATCGCACGCTCCTGGCTATTGGCCAGAAGACGCTATGGAAAAATGGGCCGACCATAAATGGCAACTCAGGAACCGTATCAACTCGCTTGAGGAACTTGAATCCCGTATCAACCTCAGCCAAGAAGAACGAGCAGGCATCATTCTTTCGGGGACTCGCCTTGCGATGTCGATCACTCCACATTTCTTCAACCTCATCGATAAAGATGATCCCAACTGTCCAATCCGTCGCCAAGTCATCCCAAGAGTGGAAGAAACCTGGGACGACCCTACAGAGCTTTCAGATCCCTGTGGTGAAGACTCGCACATGCCGGTTCCTGGCTTAGTGCACCGCTATCCTGACCGTGTCCTCTTTCTCGTCACCGACCGTTGTGCATCGTATTGTAGGTATTGCACCAGAAGCCGAGTCGTCTCTGGCGTGGGCGAACAACAACTTGAAACCCAATGGGAAGCCGCATTCGAATACCTCGAACGCACCCCTCAAGTGCGCGACGTCCTGCTCTCTGGTGGCGACCCACTCTTGTTCAGTGACAAAAAACTGGAGAAGATCATTAGCCGCTTACATGCCATCCCGCATATCCAATTTATCAGAATCGGCTCACGTATTCCGATCTTCTTACCACAACGTATCACACCTGAGTTATGTGATATGCTGAAGAAATACCATCCAGTCTTTATCTCAATTCACGCCAACCATCCCAAGGAACTCACTACTGAAGTGAAAGACGCTCTCGATCGCCTCGCTGATGCAGGAATCCCAATGGGGAACCAAAGCGTGCTACTCAAGGGAGTCAACGACGAACTCGAAATCCAACGCGCTCTCGTCCATAAGCTGCTAATGTGCCGCGTGCGTCCTTATTACCTCTACCAATGTGACCTCATCGAAGGCTCATCACATATGAGAACTCCAGTGGAAACAGGTATTGATATTATCGAAGGTTTACGCGGCCACACCACTGGCTATGCCATCCCACAGTTCGTCATCGATGGACCAGGCGGCGGTGGCAAAATTCCAGTAAATCCACAATACGTCACCAACCGTGATGAACAAATGGTCAAACTGCGTAATTATGAAGGTAAGTTCTTTAACTACCCTCAGCCCACAGAAATAAACGTCTCATCAGACTAATCCCATTTAGAGTTTCAATAAAAAATGCGGAGTTCGTCACTCCGCATTATTTGTATAACAGTTAAATAATCCTGTAGGTTACATCCGCTTAGGTGCCTGAATACCCAGTAGTCCTAGACCATGTTCGAGCACTCGGCTAGTCGCTTCACACAATGCCAGGCGTGTTTCTTGAACAGTCCCTTCAGACTTCAGTACTGGACATGCCTCGAAGAAGCTGTGGAATGAACGTGCGAGCTCAATCAAGTAGCTAGCCAAGGTATTTGGCTTATAGCCATCCATCACTGCAGGAATTACTTCGCCATAGCGACTGATCATACGGATCAGCTGCACCTCTGCAGGCTCAGTCACTTCGACAGCCAATGCATTAAAGTCTGGCAGTTGCTCTAGCTTTTTGAAAATAGACTTCACCCGCACGTAACTATATTGAAGATACGGTGCTGTGTCCCCTTGCAAGGCCACCATCTTATCGAGGTCAAAAATGTAATCCGAAGCACGATGGTGTGATAGCTCAGTGAACTTCACAGATCCAATACCTATAGCCTCGGCCAATGCTGCTTTTTCCTCAGCTGGTAAATGACCACTTTTCTCTTCTAGTACTTCTGCTGCGGCAGCAACTGCATCAGAGAGTATGTCCTCCAGTTGTGGTAAATCACCTTCACGTGTTTTCAATGGAGTGCCATCCTTGCCATTGATCGTGCCAAAGGCGATGTGTTCCATCTTAACGTCTAATCCACGACGCTCAGTGATATCAAAAAGTTGCTTAAAGTGTGACGCCTGGCGCGCATCCACCACATAGAGCATTTCGTCAGCCTTCCATTCCTTGAGACGGTGATCCACAGTCGCAAGGTCAGTAGTCGCATAGTTAAACGCTCCATCCTTCTTTCGAATGATCATGGGGATGTCCTGCCACTCACCATCACGGTTGATGCGGAACGGATCTTTCTTGTCAGCCAGTTGCCCACCAGAGAATGCACAGATCGCACCTTCGCTTTCGCGTGCTAAACCAGCTTCAACTAGGGAGTCAACTGTCCCAGCAAGTTGTTGGTTATAATAGCTTTCACCAAGCGAGTAATCGAACTTGATATCAAGACGATCATAAATTTTCTGCAGCCCCTCACGCGATAACTCAACGCAGATTTTCCAAATCTTAAGATTCTCCTCATCACCCTGCTGTAGTTTCACTAGCTCATCACGGCAAAGTTGCTCCAGTGCCTCATCCGCTTTCGTCGAGTCGTGCACTGACTTGTAGAGACGCAGAAGCTCAGCCAAAGGCTTTTCCTTCAATGCCGCTTCATCCAAAAGGTTCTTCCAGCCATAAATGACTTTTCCAAACTGAGTTCCCCAGTCGCCGATATGGTTGTCAGCAATCACATTGTGACCTAAAAAACGAGCCACACGCGAAAGTGTGTCACCTATGATAGTTGAGCGAATGTGCCCGACATGCATCGGCTTAGCCACATTCGGTGATGAAAAGTCGACCACGATATTGCGCACGCTACTCACGGCTTCCACTCCAAGCCGGTCGTCGCTAAGGATCGCTTCCACCTTATGGCTCCACGCTTTTGGCGTTAAGCGAAAATTAATAAATCCAGGACCTGCGATTTCACACTCAGCAAGTCCATCAATGTCGATAGCTTCGATGATTTGCCCAGCGAGTTCACGCGGATTCATCTTCAATCGCTTCGCCAGCACCATGGCTGTATTCGCCTGGTAATCACCGAAATTCGTGTCTTGTGAAGCTGTCACCTGCACCGTAAATCCTTCAGGAAGTTCTAATGCCAGATCAAGCAACGCAGCTTGAAGCTTCTGTTGAAGTAAGGAAATAAATGTCATATCGAAAAATTAGTTTAAGGGGCTGCTTAACGTTCAAGGTCTACCCGAGATGGACGAGACGCAAAAATCTTGAGAATATCCTCTTTCTTCTCAGCTGCAGCCAGTTCCTTGCGAACTTCACAGTTGTTAAACAACTTAGCGATTGCAGCCAAGGTTTGCAGATGCTTGTGGTAGTCGGATTTCGGCACAATAAAGAGCACGATAAACTTCACTGGAGCATTATCGAGTGCCTCAAAGTCAATGCCTTCTGGAGATCTTCCGAATACAGCGACGACTTGGTCAATATCTTCACAAAATGCATGCGGAATTGCCACTCCTGAACCAATTCCTGTGCTGGTCTGCTCCTCACGAGCAAGTAATGCAGCTACCACTTCAGCCTTATTCACCCCCTTAAGTAACTCATTCTCATCGAGATGGTCCACCAACTCTTGAATAGCTTCTGCGTGTTCTGTCGAACGCATCTGAAGAATAACCTGC